>JAFGGL010000006.1 GCA_016930575.1 Clostridiales bacterium
ACGAAGGAGGAAGAACCGATACCTCATACCTTGGCTGGGTCAACGGCGACATTATACCATGAACCCGGATCTTTGTATAGGTAAAATTTCTGATTTTTAAACTAATTCGATCTTACATTCTGTTAGCTTTTTTACATCCGCAACCGCCGCCGCATATCCCGCAGTCTTATATACGACCGTTAGACACTTTTCAAATGACTTTCGATTCGTTATATTGAAACCCAGGTTTGCCCAAGTTTTATGTGCAAACCACCACTACATTTTTTACAATGGGGATGAGCACTACATGGATTACATTGACCTGGGACGCCGAATTAGGAAACAGCGCACACAGCGCGGATGGACACAGGAAGCCCTGGCGGAACGTGTGAACGTGTCCACTTCTTTCGTGGGCCATGTTGAGCGCGGCTCCCGTAAAGCCAGCCTGGAAACACTTGTCTCAATGGCCAACGCATTGGATGTGAGCGTTGATTATCTGCTGTCAGGCAGCATCAATAACAGCGTTATCGGTCCGATGCCAAAAGGGTTGAGCAACCAGCAGCGAACCGCACTCAAGGAGATTCTGACCACGATACAGGACAACCTGTCGGAATGGGAAAAGGATCAGTAGCGTAGCGAAGCGTACCGAACGGTACGCTTTTTTTATACCTTTATTTAGTCAGAAAAACCGTCGGTTTCCAATATCGTCCCATCCGGTTCCACCCATAGAGCCTCGGCATCTGAAAAACCGGACAGCATCGCCTTGCCCTTTTCTGCGGAAACCGTAAACAAGGCCGTAGACAGCGTGTCCGCGACCCCGGAATCCTGCGTAAGGATCGTGACCGACCTGGCGTACCGGGCAGGCATCAGCGTATGCGGATCGATGATATGGTGATATTGCACGCCGTCCACCGTGTAATAGCGCTGATAACTCCCGCTTGTGACCATGGACCGGTCCTTGAGCGATACGGTGGCGATGTCGCCTGTGCCACTTTCTGCGCCCGGGTTCTGCACGCCGACCTGCCAGGGCGTTCCGTCTCCGCGTACGCCGACAGCGCGCACGTTGCCGCCTACGCTCAGCAGCGCGCTGTCCACACCGTCCGCCATCATCAGCTGCGCTGTGCGCTCCGTGGCATAGCCTTTTGCGATCGCGCCGACATCCAGCGACATTGCGGAATCCGCAAGGTAAACCGTCATCAGCGTTTCGTCAATGATCAGCTGGTCGATATCCATATGCCGCGCGGCGGCTTCGAGCGCGTCCATGTCCGGCAGCGACGCGTTTTCGGGATCCGCGATTCCCACCGTGCGCTTCTCATGCCACAGCGAAAGCACGCTGCCCATGGCGATGTTCACCTGGCCGCCGGTCGCAGCGTACATCTCTTTACCGAATAAAAGCAGGTCGATGATCCTCCGGTCCACTTCGACCGGCGCGATGCCCGCGCTGTCGTTGACGGTTTTCAGATTGTTTGAACCCTCATAGGTATTGTATATGTCAAACAGGCGATGGCAGGCGCGCAGTTCGTCTCTGGCGGCTGTTGCGATCCGCGTCGCTTCCGCTTCATTATCCGCGTAGATCGTCAGTTCCGTATAGGTATCGAACAAATCCAGGAAGCTTGCCTTGAATCGCCTGCTTTCCTGCGAATTTCGCGGTACTACAATGATGGTGATCAGCAAAACCGCGAAACAGACGATCCAAATCTTCTTCATGCGCGTCTTCCTTTCATTCATCATGATGAAACGGCGGTTTTCCTTTGCTGAGAAATACCTTATCATAGCGCCTATTGCCCGTCAAGGCTGCGTTCCTTCCGGCCTCCGTCTCCCGTACGTTTTGGCATGATTCCGCGTTTTTCCATTGAATCCCTTTCATTGAAATGCTATAATAGACCGTACCGTTGGCATTCCCTGAGCGGCGGATTGGAGGATTCATGAAGCGTAGGGATATCATCATTCTTGCGATTGTGCTGGTTGCGAGTTTGACGCTGTATCTGCTGCGTCCCAAAGCCATTGAGGATTCCGCCGCCGCGGTCTACCTGCGCATCTCTATCGCCGGACAGACGCAGGAGTTGATTCCGCTGACGGAGGAACGCGCGATCCGCATAGAGCAGGAGAACGGGGATTACAATATTATCCAGATCTTCAAGGGCGGATTTCGCATGCTTGAGTCCAACTGCCGCAACCAGGACTGCATCCGCCAGGGAGACGTGACCGCAGACAATATCGGCGGCCGCGCGCTAGCAAACGAGATCATCTGCCTGCCGCATCAGCTGGTTCTCTCCCTCGTTACCGAGGATGAGACTGTGTTGGAGCTCGACCCGTGATGAAGACACGCAGACTGGCGTTTGCCGCCGTTTTAATCTCCGTCATGATGGTGCTGGGGTACCTGGAAAGCCTTCTGCCCGTCTCTCCCATTCCCGGTATCAAGCTTGGGCTTGCCAACGGCATCCTCATCATTTCGCTGTATTGGCTCGGGGTTCCGGCAAGTTTTCAGATTATGCTCATTAAGAACGTGCTCCTCGGGCTGCTGCTGGGTAACCCGATGCTGATTCCCTACAGCGTTTCCGGCGGCATACTAAGCCTGGCGCTGATGAGTATACTGTACAGGCGGCAGGGCATCAGCCCTATCGGCGTGGGTATAGCCGGCGGCGTAACGCATAACATCGGCCAGGTTCTCCTGGCTATGATCATCCTGGGCACGCCGTCCCTGCTCTTCTACCTCGCGATACTCATGCCGTCTGGCGCAGTGATGGGCTTCATCACAGGTACGATCGCCAAAGTGCTGATGCGGCATTTCCCGCCGCATAAATACCTGAAACAGCAGATCAATATACAAACGGAGGAAACAATACCGTGAAGAAACATGCCTGGCTCATCCTGACCCTGATTGCTCTGATCGCAGGTCTCGCACTGGCAGCAACCAATATGGTCACGGCCGGCCCCATTGAACAGCAGCGTATACAGGCTGCAAAGGAAGCACGGACAGCCGTTTTCCCGGATGCGAGCAGCTTTGAAGAAATGCAAACAGACACGGATACCGGGCTGGATAGCATATACGAAGCTAAATCAGAAACGGCCACCCTGGGCTACGTGCTGCAGATCACCGTGTCCGGATACGCCGGCCCGATCGAGATCATCGTCGGGATCGATACCGGGGGCATGATCACGGGCCTGACCGTCGGCGGCAGCGATTTCGCGGAGACCGCGGGGCTTGGCACACAGGTGAAGGGAACCGCGTTTACCGATCAGTTCGTCGGCCTTTCCGAAATACCGACCCTCAACGGAAACGTGGATACGATCAGCGGCGCGACCATTTCCTCTTCCGCGGTCATCAACGGCATTATCCGCTGTTATCAGCAGTGGGAAACGATCACCGGCGGCAATGGAGCCCGTTAAAAATCACCGCCGTTTCCGGCGCACTGCACAAAGCGGCCGCGCAGCATAGATCCGAAATATATAAAGCCATACCTGCTACGATACGCCTATCGTCACTATTTCCTTTCGAAGTTATTCGCACCGGGCGATTTACATAGGATTCACTGCTCAATCTATACATTGGGAGGAAAGTATGATGAAGAAGATCGCAAGTCTCGTTTGTGTGTTGTTGTTACTACTGACCGTTGTATCCGTACCCACCGCCCTCGCCACGGGAGTCGATTACTCCGGAGCCTGGAATTGCATGTATGTCGATTTTGGCGACGGCGTGCTGCTTTCGGAATATCAGGGTATGAACCTGCAGGAAATGATGCAGCTGCAGCTCAACTCCGACGGCAGCTTCGAGCTGAACAGCTTCGGCGAAGTAATTACGGGCGTATGGCAGCCGACAGGCGCCGGCATCGCCCTGATAGCCGAAGGCGAGGTCGTTGCGTTTTCCTATGAAGACGATATGCTGGTGAATACCGACGAAGGCATCACCATGTATTTCGCTCGCGCGGAGGAAACCCCGCAGCAGGGCGGGCTCAGTGCGCTGATGAATCTCGGACAAACGAACGAAACGCCGGATGTCGAGTTTGCGGGGAATTGGAACTGCATTTCCTACGAAGCATCAGGCGTTTCCTATGACATCAGCATGTTCTTCCCGGACGGCATCACCATGACGTTGAATCCCGATGGAACAGGCTCTGTACAGATCACGGCCGAGTATGCCGAGACCATCACCTGGGCGGCGGCGGACGGCGAACTGACCATCGACGGCAGCTATGTGCTGTTCGATCCGGTCTGGGACGCGGATACCGATACGCTGTCGCTGTGCTATGCGGTTGATATCATCCGCATCGTATTTGAAAAGGTCGAAGGAAACACGGCGGCTCCGGACGCTTCTGCCGCCCTGCCGCAGGTCTACACGTGCGATTTCTTCACCGTCACATTCCCCGAAGACTGGGAGCAGGACGAGTTTTTTACCTACAACTGGGATACATATTATTCAGTGCAATATAACCTCAGCGATGCCAGCGGTTCGACGCTGAGCAGCGTCCATATCAGCGTGAGCATCGAGGAAGTGGACGACTACCGCAGCAGAATCGACGAACTGCTGGAATATGCCACCGAAGACGGTAGCGGTGCGCTGGATGAGGGAATGATCGGCGGGGTTATGTTCCGCAGCAAGACCTATGGGGATTACTGGATCTATACGGAGTATTGCGCGCGCGTGCCCGAAGCGTCTGTCACCATCTATGTGGCGATCTCCGAACCCGAAAACATACCGGATGTCCTTCCGGATATCCTGAATTCCATCAGTTTCACCTATCCCATCCCGGATCCCCCGCTTGAGGATCCGCCCCTGCCGGAAGACGGCGTTCCCTATCAACCGTCACCCACCGCCTTCAACGTGGGCGGGTATGATTTGCAGGCCGAATGGCTAACGACCGGCGCCTCCATCATCCCCAAAAACGAATACGACGACAGCATTGCGGCGATTGACGATACGGTGTACGTTCTCGCCAGCGAGAAACTGTATGCGCTCGAACGCAGCGGCGCGACGCTTGCCGCAGCTCCGGATTCTCCGGTGGCCCTTGGCGACGCTTACAGTCTGCTCAGCGCCGCATGGGATGGAACGCTGTATATCACCAACGGCTTCTATTCGGCGATCGCCTATAAGGACGGAACAGCCGAGGAATTCGATATGGACGGCTATCTGGCAATGCACCCCGAAGGAAATTGGGGGCTTTGCTACTGGTCTTCCTATACCGTGAAAAAGATCACCTTCACACCCGACGGTATAGCTACGAAAGACTGGATACTCAAAGACCTTTCCGAAGACACCCGGCAGGGTCGGTTCAGCTCAGTCAGCCATATCCAGATCACGCCCGACTATATCTTCGTAGGCGGAGTGGATTCCGCCACCGAGTATGCGACCCGTATCGCAATGTACGACTTGGACGGCAACGAACTGGCTGTATTCGGCAGCGAAGATTGGTCGGATTACTCGGCCATCGGCTCGGTCGCCGGTATCGCGCAGACCAACAACGGCATCCTCGTAATGGACGGTTATAATGAGGACATCAAGCTGTTCGCGCTGGACGGCAGCTTCCTGGGTTTGATCGGCTGTGACGAACTGCTTGGTACGGACAATCCCTGGCCGCTCGGGCTCACCGCGTCTGAAAACGGCGCGCTGGCGCTGCTGGCACAGAAGCGTGAAGACGGATCCGCGATCGAGCTGCTTGTGTTCGAACTCACCGGATTCTGAGATGCCGCAGCGATCCCCGGATACTAAAACGCTGATCGACACGACCGCCGGCCGCCGCGAGCCGGATCTGGTTTTTAAAGGCGCTCGGGTCTTGAACGTTTTCACACAGGAGATCCTCCGGGCGGACGTCGCCGTGGCCGGAGATACGATCGCGGGCGTCGGCAGCTACAGCGCCGGCAGCGAGATCGAATGCAAAGGCCTGTATCTCTGCCCCGGATTGATCGACGCACATTGTCATATCGAAAGCTCGATGGCGGCACCCGCGGAATTATCCCGCGCGGTGCTGCCTTCGGGCACTACGGCGATGATTGCCGATCCGCACGAGATCGTAAACGTCTGCGGCACGCGGGGCTTGCAGTATATGCTGGACGCCGCGGAAAACGCCGTCTGCGATATCTTCTACATGCTGCCCTCCTGCGTGCCCACGACGCTGTTTGAAACCACCGGTGCCGCATTCGCCGCAAATGACATGCGCCCGTTTCTTCATCATCCGCGCGTACTCGGACTTGCCGAGATGATGAACTTCCCCGGCGTGGTCGCGGGTGAACAGGCGGTGCTTGACAAACTCAAGCTGTTTCAGAACCGGAACGTCGACGGCCACGCGCCGGGGCTTACGGGCCGTGCGCTGCAGGCGTATATTTCGGCGGGAATCTCTACCGACCACGAGGCGACGGCCTTCAGGGAAGCCGCCGAGAAAGCGCGCGCGGGGCTTGCCGTTCTGGTACGCGAAGGCAGCGCTGCCCATGATTTGACCGTAATTCTGGAAGGCGTGCTGAAGGAGAAGCTGTCCACGCGCCGCTTCATGTTCTGCACCGACGACAAGCACCTGGACGACATCCGCCGCGACGGGCACATCGTCCATAACGTGCGCCTGGCTATCAAACTCGGTTTCTCCCCCGTCGAAGCTGTTTCGATGGCGACGTACAACACGGCGGAGCATTACGGGCTGCGTGACCGCGGCGCGGTCGCCGCCGGCCGCCGCGCTGATCTGCTGCTCGTCTCCGATCTGCGGACGATGCGCATCGAGGCCGTATACAAAAGCGGCAGGCCCGCGGATGAACTGCTGACCGAACCGGCCGTATCACCCGCTATCCCCGGCAGTATCCTGCGCTCCGTACATCTCAAGCCCGTTACGCCGGACGATCTGCAATTGGAAGTTGACGGAAAAACCGACGTGATTGAGATGGTTCCCTCCCAGCTTCTGACCAGGCATCTCCGGGAGGAAGTACCGTCGGTCAACGGCTATTTCGCGCCGTCCGCCGAATACGCAAAACTGTGCGTATTGGAGCGACACGGGATAAACGGCAACATCGCCGTCGCCCCGTTGAAAGGGTACGGGATCTCCGGCGGCGCGGTGGCCACTTCGGTCGCGCACGACAGCCACAATGTCATCGCCGCCGGCGACAACGACAGGGATATCGCAATCGCCGTTAATCATATCCGTGAAATCGGCGGCGGGTACGCAATCGCATGCGGCGGAAAGCTCGCCGGTTCGCTACCGCTGCGAATCGCGGGATTGATGAGTGACGAACCCTGCGAAGCCGTCGAGCGCAAGACGCAGGTCATCCTGAAAGAAGCGAGCAAACTGCATATCGCAGAGGGAATCGAACCGTTCATCAGCCTGTCGTTCTTGGCGCTGCCTGTTATCCCCACGCTTCGGCTGACCGACAAAGGATTGATCGACCTGTTTTCTTCGTGAGGAGCCTGCGGTTTTATTACAAAATCCAGTGAATATTCTTTGCAGGACAGGCTATAGATGTTACAATGGTATCCGTAACTATTATTTTTTACAGACATCCGCTTTAGAAAGGGGCAATACCATGAAACAGCTCGTACAAACCGCCTCCGCGCCAAAGGCGATCGGCCCGTATTCCCAGGCCATCGCGATCAACGGTTTTGTGTATACTTCCGGTCAGCTGGGCATTGACCTGCAAACCGGCAAGCTTGCCGAAGGCGTGCAAGCGCAGGCCATTCTTGCCATGAAATATATCGGGGAGATCCTGTCCGCGCGCGGATTGTCCTATGATAATATCGTCAAAACCACGATCTTTCTGGCGGATATGGCTGATTTTGCCGTTGTCAACGCCGCGTACCAAAGCCACTTCACCGGCGCGTATCCGGCGCGCAGCACCGTGCAGGTCGCCGGTTTGCCCCTGGGCGCGCGCGTGGAGATCGAGTGTGTTGCCGCTGCATGAATAAGGATGTACAGATGTATAAAATTCTTGAGAAACAAATGCTTAACCGGACCGTTGCACAGATTACGATTGACGCTCCTCTGATTGCCAACAAAGCGGAGGCGGGACAGTTTATCATCCTTCGCGCGAAAGAAAACAGCGAGCGCATGCCGCTGACGATCGCGGCGTACGACCGCGTCGCCGGCACGATCATGTTGATTTTCCAGATCGTCGGCGCCGGAACGGCGGAACTGAACACCCTTTGCGAAGGCGACGCGATACTGGACTGCGTCGGCCCGCTCGGCAGGCCCACGCATACCGAAGGCCTCAAAAAAGTCTGCGTGGTCGGCGGCGGCGTGGGCTGCGCGATCGCGCTGCCCGTGGCGCAGAAACTGCATGATCAGGGTGCGGTCGTGCACAGCGTGATCGGGTTTCGCACGAGGGACCTGGTCATTCTGGAGGACGCGTTCAGATCCGTCAGCGAACAACTGCGCCTGATGACCGACGACGGCAGCTACGGCAGCAAGGGGCTTGTGACGACGGCGCTGGAGACGCTGATCAACGAAGGCAATGAATACGACGAGGTCATCGCCATCGGCCCGCTGGTGATGATGAAGCTCGTCAGCCTCCTGACGAAAAAGTACGGCGTGAAAACGGTCGTCAGCATGAATACGATCATGGTGGACGGCACGGGCATGTGCGGCGGATGCCGGCTGACCGTCGGCGGCGAAATCAAATTCGCCTGCGTGGACGGGCCGGATTTCGACGGTCACCTGGTGGACTTTGACGAAGCCATCAGCCGCAGCAGGATGTACGACACCTTCGAATGCAGGGCAAGGGACGAAGCCTGCAGGCTGTTCCCCGCGGAGGGCCGATAATATGCCGGATCGAAACATGAGTACGGCGCAGACCCCGATGCCCGCACAGGATCCGGAAATCCGCGCGCACAATTTTCAGGAGGTCGCGCTCGGATATACCAAAGACATGGCGATCAGCGAGGCGAAGCGCTGCCTGGACTGCAAACACAAACCCTGCGTGGCGCAATGCCCCGTGATGATCGACATTCCCGCGTTTATCGGCAAAGTCGCGCAGGGCGATATGGAAGCCGCGTATGAGGTTTTAAGCGCAAACACCTCCCTGCCCGCCGTCTGCGGCCGCGTATGCCCGCAGGAGGTGCAGTGCGAACAAGTATGCGTGCGAAGCAAAAAAGGCGAGAGCGTAGCCATCGGCAGGCTGGAGCGCTTCGTCGCCGACTGGCACAGGGAACACAGCCATACCAAACCCAATAAACCAGCGCCGAACGGGCACAGGGTGGCCGTCGTCGGCGCAGGCCCCGCCGGGCTGACCTGCGCGGGCGATTTGGCAAAGCTCGGGTACGAGGTCGTTATTTTTGAAGCCCTGCATATGGCGGGCGGCGTTCTGGTGTACGGCATTCCGGAGTTCCGGCTCCCCAAGGACATCGTCGCCTATGAAATCGATAATGTCAAAGCCCTCGGCGTGAAGATCAAGACCAACGTGGTCATCGGAAAGACCCTGACGATCGACGAGCTGTTTGCGCAGGGATTCGAAGCCGTGTTCATCGGCAGCGGCGCG
Organism: Clostridiales bacterium; assembly: GCA_016930575.1. GTDB lineage: Bacteria > Bacillota > Clostridia > Christensenellales > Aristaeellaceae > CAXXOK01. Next base: position 9,427 of record JAFGGL010000006.1, read on the forward strand.
GGGCTTCCACACTTCATGCACATTCCGGGCGAAAACCTTAAAGGCGTGTACAGCGCCAACGAATACCTGACGCGCATCAATCTGATGAAGGCATATCGCGAAAACAGCCGTACGCCGATTAAGAAAAGCGACGCCGTCGCGGTGGTCGGCGGCGGCAACGTCGCGATGGACGCCGCGCGCTGCGCCAAACGGCTGGGCGCGAAAACCGTGTATATCGTCTACCGGCGCGGCCGCGAAGAACTGCCCGCGAGGCTGGAAGAGGTGGAGCACGCGGAAGAGGAAGGCATCCTCTTCAAGTTGCTTTGCGCCCCAACGGAGGTGCTCGGCGATGAAAACGGCTGGGTCAAAGGCCTGAAATGCATCGCCATGGAACTCGGCGATCCGGACGAAAGCGGTCGGCGCAGACCCGTCCCCAAACCGGACAGCGAATTCATCCTGGACGTGGATACGATGATCATGGCGATCGGCACCAGTCCGAATCCCCTGCTGTGTCAGACGACGAACGGGCTTGAGACCAACAAGTTCGGCTGTCTCGTCACCCGAAACGAAGACGGGCTGACCAGCTGCGACCGCGTTTACGCCGGCGGCGACGCCGTGATCGGCGCGGCGACGGTCATCCTCGCCATGGGTGCGGGCAAGCGCGCTGCCGCAGCTATCCACAGGGAGATTACAGGCAAACCGTAATTATCGTTGGATTCAGTTTCTTCAGAAGGTCTTGCATGCCAGGAGCCAAAGGAGGAAAGCGCTGAGCTTACTCAACCGTAAGTGCTGCGCTTGCCGATCTGATGGCGACAGCGCAGACGAGGCCTTATGGACGAACTGAAAGACGGGCGGCCATACAGACCGCCCGATTTTTCGTTTCCATTATTCAGTTTTCCGATCTGCAATCCTTGCACGCAACGGTAACGGAGCGCGGCTTCAGTCTTCGTCGCCGCCTGACATATCCTCGTCAAACGTTGCTTCCGCCACGCGGATTAATTGCTCCAGCAGATCCTCGTCTTCCACGGGCACAAACTCTTCCGTGTCGTCGTCCTCCTCCGAAGGTACGACTTTCATTATATAGAGTTCCACTGCCTCGTCGGCGCAATCCTCGTGCCCGCAATCGCAGTGGTCATGGCCGTCGTCCGCCTGTTGGACATCGCCCAGGATAACGTACTCTTCACCGTTATAAAAGAAATAGCGGATGACTTCCAGGAGAATTTTGTTCCCGTCTTCGTCGACACCTTCGATGAGATCAGCCTTCTCCGTCTCGTCTGCGGCCATGCCACCGACCGTTTGGTCCTCATCTTTGTTGTACAACGGAATCTCCCCGCTTTCCGAGCCATAGTGAACCGACTCATTCGGGCTCACTGTCAGTATACACCCATTCGTTGGTTTTCTCAAGATTTTTTGGCATATTATGAGGTTGTATTTTACCTGGTACAAGGCAACAGCAGGTGCCGATTGCATTTGCGCCTGCTGTAACAACTTTATAGCTGATACTTGTTCCGTTACCAAACCAAGGTCAGGATCAAAACGACCAAAGCGATGACGCCCATGATGACGCCGCCGATAAAGAGCGCGGCAAGCGTGGCGTTGTACGCCACGTGCCAGGCTTCCCTTTTGGTCACATCGGTGGAGGGCCGCAGTTCATTGGCCTTAACGCGTCGTCTGGGCGTACGCCTGGGTCTCAGGTCGGCTACGTCCATGCTGGCAATCACGCGGCCGTCATCGTCATCGTATTGCTTCTTCATCGTCAATCATACAAATGGCACGCGACCTGCCGGCCTTCCACGGTTTTTAAGACCGGGACCTCGTGCTTGCAGCGTTCCATGCATTCCGAACAGCGGGTATGAAACTTGCAGCCAGAGGGCGGATTGGCCGGCGAAGGAATGCTGCCCTGGAGGATGATGCGGTTCATCTTCACAGCGGGGTCCGGCATCGGGATGGCCGAGAACAGCGCTTTGGTATAGGGATGCAGCTGTTTTTCGAAGATCGCCTCGCGGATGCCGTATTCCACCATCGAGCCCAAATACATCACGCCGACGTCGGTGGATATATGCTCCACCACCGAAAGGTCGTGCGAGATGAACAGGTATGCCATGCCGTAATCGTGCTGCAGATCGCTGAGCAGGTTGATGATCTGCGCCTGGATGGACACATCCAGCGCCGACACCGGCTCGTCGCAGACGATAAAATCTGGCTTCAAAGCCAGCGCGCGCGCGATGCAGATCCTCTGCCGCTGCCCGCCGGAGAACTCATGCGGGTACCTGTCCTTATGATAGGCCTGCAGTCCGCAGTCTTCCATCACTTTGGTGATGTAATCGTTGAATTCGTCCGGCGGTACGATATTGTGCTCGCGTACGCCCTCGCCGATGATCTCGCCGACCGGCAGGCGCGGGGAGAGGCTGGAAAAGGGATCCTGAAAGATGATCTGCATGCGCGGACGCATGCTGCGCAGTCCCTGCCTCGAAAGCGAAAAGATGTCAATTCCGTCAAACAGCACGCTGCCGTCGGTTTTATCATTCAAACGCAGCAGCGTTTTGCCGACCGTCGTTTTTCCGCAGCCGGATTCCCCCACGAGCCCGAGCGTGCGACCGCGCTCGATTGTGAAATCGACGCCGTCCACAGCCCGGACGTAGCCGGTCACCTGGCTGAACAGGCCGTTTTTGATCGGGAAATATTTCTTCAGGTTCTGTACCTGTACCAGGACGTTGCTCATACGGGTTCGCTCCCCTCGGAATATAGATAACAGCTCACCTTATGCGTGGGCGACAGCGATATTTCAGGGGGATATTTCCCGTTGCAGGCAGCCAGGCAGTGTTCACACCGGTCCTTGAAATAGCAGTAGTCTGGCATGTTGATGGGATTGGGAACGCTGCCTACGATGGAGAACAGGCGGTCTACATGCTTGTTGACGTTGGGTTTGGATTCCATCAGCCCGATGGTGTAGGGATGCCTGGGATTATGGAAGATCTCCGACGCCGTGCCCTTTTCCACGATCCGGCCGGCATACATCACCACAACGTAATCCGCCATTTCCGCGATCACGCCCAAGTCGTGCGTGATCAGCATGATACTTGCGTTGATCTTATCCTTCAGCGTACGCAGCAGGTCCAGTATCTGCGCCTGAATGGTGACGTCCAGCGCCGTGGTCGGCTCGTCGGCAATGATCAGCCTGGGATTGCAGGACAACGCCATCGCGATCATCACACGCTGGCGCATGCCGCCCGACAACTCGTGTGGATAGCGCATATACACGCCCTCGGCATTGGCGATGCCGACCGTATCCAGCGATTCCACGGAACGCTTGCGGACTTCCTCCTTGCTGAGCTCCGGCTGGTGGAGTTTGATGACCTCGTCGATCTGATGCCCGACGCGGAACACCGGGTTGAGGCTCGTCATCGGCTCCTGAAAGATCATGGAAACCACGTTGCCGCGTATATACTGCATCTCGGACGTCGGCGTTTTCACGACGTTGTAAGTGCCTTTCTTGGTCTTAAGGCGGATCTCGCCTTCCACCGTCTGCCCCTGGGGGCGCTGCACCAGCTGCATCAGCGAAAGGCTGGTGACCGATTTCCCGCAGCCGGATTCCCCCACCACGCCGACGGTTTTGCCCTGCGGGACGTCAAAGGAGATCCCGTTGACGGCTTTCACGGTACCGATATCGGTGAAGAAATAGGTGTGTACGTTGTCAAACTCCACAACGTTGTTCGCATCATGCATGCGGGTTTTGTATTCTCTCTCGTTGACATGCTTACGGTTGCGGGCTTTTTCTATTTCCTCCGTAATACGCCGGTTTTTGCGGCTGATTCGCCGGGATTCCTTGATGGAAATATAGTCCTGCCCTTTGGTCTTTTCCTTCTGTGTCACTGCCGCTCACCTACCTTTTCATCCTCGGGTCGAACGCATCGCGCAGTCCGTCTCCGACGAAGTTGAAACCAAGCACGGTGAGCAGTATCAGCATGCCCGCGGGTATCCAGATAAACCAGTAGTTCGTCATCACGTATACGTCGCTGGCCGCGTTGATGATCGAGCCCCACGAAGCCATCGGGTATTTGATGCCAAGGCCAAGGAAACTCAACACCGCTTCCGTAATGATGATTCCGCCCAGGCCCATCGTGGCGTTTACGATCAGCAGCGGCATGACGTTTGGCACGAGGTGCTTGAAGATACGCCTGTACACGCTGACGCCCGTGGCTTCCGCCGCCACCATAAAGTCCTGTTCGCGCAGCGACAGTATCTGCCCGCGCACGATGCGCGCGATGCCGGTCCAGCCCATCAGGCCCATAATCAGCATCAATATCATGATTCTGGGTATCGGCTCAACCTGGTACGCGTCCATCACAGCGCCGGTGATGATCATGATCGGCCAGTACGGGATGGAGTTGAACAGATCGATAAAGCGCATCAGCGCGGTGTCCACCCACCTGCCGAAGTATCCGGCGATGCCGCCGATGATCACGCCGATGATCAGCTCAAAGAAGATAACCACAAAGCCGACCATCAGGGAAATACGGCCGCCGTACATCAGGCGCGTTAAAACGTCCATACCGTTTTCGTCGGTACCCAATAAATGTTCATCGGAAGGGTATGCGTATTTGTCGAAAAGCTCCGACACCGTTAATGTTTTAATGTTGTAGGTATGATTGACCAGTGAGATCGTGTAATTGATTTCGTCTCCGTCCGCGTTGGGATAGGTGAAGGACGAAAGCTCATTATACACGGCCGCCCGGATGGCTTCCTTCAAGTCAAGCGACAGGAAGTTGTTTGCGAGATAGGGGTTGACGATCATCGTGGAAACCAGCGCGATTGTCCGACCGTCCGTCATGATACGGTGCGACAGGCTTTCTTCCTGCAGCGTATACTTGGCCCCGTCCAGCGTGAAGCTGTCCTGCTCCTGGGCAATCGCCCGTTCCGCCGCAAGGTGGAACGCATAGGTCGATACGATTTTACTGTCTTCGACCGACGCGCTGTCAAATACGTTCAGGGAAGCGATGGTCGAATCGATAGGAAGGCCGATTATCGCATTCGTTCCCTGCCCCGCGACATAGGTTTCCCCTTCGAATTCAAAGCTGTGCTCGTCTGCTTTTACCGCGGCTTCGTACGCGGCCTTCAATTCCTCGGAGAGTGTTTCGCCTTCTGCCACCGTATAAGAGAACAGCATTTTCCGCGCCGTAACGTTGGCGATGATCTTGATTCTTGAAATCAGATAATAATCATTTTCCTTTATATAGGAATAATGTACGTCATCCGAAATAAATGTCGAAACTTGCTTTGTCATCGCCAGAATAAACTGCGCGAACGCGCCTTTATCGAACTCTTCGCCGGGGGCGGTGATGGTCCTGAGTTCCTCGTTGTAAAGCGCGGCGGCGTATTCCTTGGGAATCTCCTCCAGTTTCGAGAACGTCTGCTGCTGCTTATACGGCATCAACACACCGCCGACGAAAGAAAACACAAACATGATAACCAGAATAATAAGCCCGGTAATCGCCAGCTTGTTGCGGATAAACCGCTTCATCACCAGCATTGCGGGCGACAGCACCTTCACGCGGCGTTCGTCGCTCAGGTTCTGGACATCCACGCTGCAGCTTTCTTCATTTTGATTGATATTTTTATTATCGCTCATATCGCCACCTCCTTAATTGATGCGGACGCGCGGATCGACCACGGCGTACATAATATCCGCGACGATCAGGCTGACCTGCGTCAATAGGATGAGGAAAACGGAATAAAACATGGTAAACGGAATATCACCGGCTACGATCGCGTTGAACGCGATATACCCGATGCCGGGAATCTGGAACAGGGTTTCTGTGATCATCGAGCCCACGAACATACTCGGCAGCAGATAGCTCATATACGTAACCAGCGGGATCAAAGTGTTGCGGAACGCATGGCGATTGATAACGATTCGCTCCGAAAGGCCTTTGGCCCGCGCCGTACGGATATAATCCGAATTTAAAACCTCCAGCATATTGGTGCGCGTATAGCGCATCAATCCGCCGATGGATAGCATCGCTAATGTAATGACGGGCATGATCATATGCGATCCCATATCGCCGATCTTGTCCCAAATATTGAATTGATCATAATACCGCCCGACAAGGCCGTATAAATCCAGCAGTCCAAGTTTAATGGACAGGATATATTTCAACAGTGTCGCAAGGAAAAATGACGGGATAGACAGCCCGAACAACGCAAACACCGTAACGAAATAATCGGTTTTTGAGTATTGCTTTCGCGCTGCCAGAATACCCAGGGGAATCGAAACGATCAGCTCAACGAACAATGTGATCGTATTTAAAATCACGGAATACCAGATAACATCCTTGAATTTTGAAATGACCGTACCGCCGTACAGCCAGGAGTCGCCGAAGTTGCCCTGAATGGCATTGCCCGCCCACGCAAAAAACCCTTCGATGATGGATCTGTCCATCCCGTACAGTGCGTTGAGCTGCGCTAAAAGGTCCTGGTATCTCGGCGCTCCGGGGATATTGGTAACAAGCATACGCGCTTGCTTTTCTACAAACGAAGAGGGCAAGAAACGAATAACGGCGTATACAATCAGCGCTCCGAAGAACACGATCATCAAGCCCAGCAGAATCCGTCGTATCAGGAATTTGACCATAATAATGAAACCGCCCTTTATACCGGCTGTGAAATGGCAATTGGGAAGGTGAGCCTGCTATGAAGCAGGCTCACCTGTTAATCCCATATCACGCGGGCAATGAATTTACTTGACTTTGAGTACTTCGATATCCTGCAGCCAGCCCCAGTACGTGGTGATCGCAGGGGTGATGCTGTCGATATCAAGGCGCTCGGTTGAGAAGACCACGCAATTCTGGCGCTGATACGCCGGAATTTCAACTGCCCAGTCAACAACAATATCCAATGCCTGCTTGTACAACGCTTTGCGGTATGCCTGGTCGTCACTCTTGCGGGCGTCGACAATCAGGGTGTCCAGCTCGTCGTCCATGATCATGTAACGGTTGGAATCAGCGCCGCCCATACCCAGAGCATTGCTGCCGTGATAGATCTGGTACATATCCGGATCCACGGTGGTCTGCCAGGCTGCGCACCAGAGTTGCCCTTCGCCTGCATCCAGAGTATCCCACAGCACGTTGGAATCGGCGGGGTCGTTGATGACCAGTTCAATGCCGATGGTGGCAAGCGCCGCTTGCGCCGAGGTCACCACAGCAAAGGAAGGGTGATCGCCGAGGCCGTCGCCGGGGATGATGCACTCATAGGACAGCTTCGCGCCTTCGGGAGCGGCGGTAAACATGCCGGTCGCCTCATCGTAGGTGTAGCCTGCCGCAATCAGGTATCCTTTCGCCGCTTCGAGTGCCGCTGCATAGGTCTCATCCGGCGTCATGTCGGCGGTGTAGATATCGTTGCCGTTCACGTCCACGGAAAATGCGACCTTGAAGTCGGGATCGGTCGGCTGCGGAGCCGCCCAGGAAGTGTTGGAGATCGGGTACTGGATGACAGCCGCGGCTTCGCCGTAGTAGCTGTCATACGCAGTTGCGCGGTGGATACTAAACACGGTCGCAAGTGCTTTGCGCAGGTTCTTGGAGGCTTCGCTGCCGGCTTCGCCGCCAACGCTGACGTTCACGGCGTTGATGCCGATATAGCCATAGCCGCGGTTATCCACTTTGCTGGTTGTGATCACGTCGCCGGTGATTTCGCCGTTGGAGTTCAATGCCATGATGCTTTCAAAGTTGGTCTTCGTGCCGTTGAGCTCGCTGGCGTCGATCGTAGCGGTGGTGATGCCGGGGATAACGTCTGCGGAGTTGGTCTCCTTGAACTGGAAGTACTTGGTCAGAGGCGCGCCCTTGTAGTACAGGTCGTTTGCTTCATAATACACGACGCGGTTTTCATACTTGACGAACTTGTACGGACCTGCGCCCATCGGCATGGTGGTCTTTGACTGGACCATCGTCAGATCGCCGAAGGGGAAGCCGAACATATCATTCTCATAGTCATACATCGCGGCGTCGCCGTAGTAGTGCATCGGGGCGACTTCCAGACCGAGGATGGAATAGACGGCTGGCGCTTCGTAGCCGGTCGTCCGGACTTCCACGGTGTAGTCGTCGATCTTCTTGATGCCGGAAATGTTGGGGATGCCGCCGGACATGGCTTCGTCTTTCGGGCCAAAGGCTGCGATGAATGCGTTGTACGCTTCGCCCAATACATCGGTTTCGTCCGGGCTCTCAACGGACGCGTAGGCCACGACATCGTCTTCATAAGCCAGAACGGTCTCATTGTAATAGTCGTCCAGCAGCGGATATTCGCCCGCCGTGGTGTCGTACACGTTGCCGGTCACGGCAGCGGTGAAGACGCCGGTCTCTGCGTCAAAATCGCCGAAGCCCCACAGCACCATACCGGCGATTACGCCGAGCCCATCGTTTGCGAGGGCTTCGTCAAGCGTAACGCCGACATAAGGTTCAACATAGGCGCTGTATTTGGTCAGGCAGGTTGTCACGATTTTGCCGACGTCAACCTTCCATGCGTCTTCAACACCCTGCCAGAAGGCCGCTTGCTGTTCTTCGGTCCAGGCGTCGTCTGCGGACCAAACATGGTCTTTGCCCGCTCCATAGAGGGCAACGCCCATGTCGGCATACTTCGCATAGACATCCGCCGTGGTCTGCGTACGGTAATCGGCAACGCCGATGATGTTGTACGAGGCCAGCTGCGTGGAACCGGTGTAGGACGGATCCAGGTACACATAGTATGTGAAGATCAGGTCGTCCACCGTCATTTCCACGCCGTCGGAGTATTGCACGCCTTTTTTAAGTTTCGCGGTATACGTTGTGATATCGGCAGCCTCGTCGTAATCGACGGTAAGGTCTGCGATACCGGTGTAGGTGTAGTCAACACCGTTGTAGGATCTGGTTTCGCCGTCAATCGCGTTGTACACGATACCGCCGGAACGATCCAGGGTCATCAGGGCTTCCTGGGTCAATGAGGTAACGTCTACGTCATAGCCCGACTGGGCAAAGAAAGGGCTGAATTTCTCAGACAGCGTGTCGATACCGGAAACGATCGGCATCTCCTCGCCTACTGCAAACGCAGCCATCGGGATTGCAACCGCGACGAGCATTGCAATCGTCAGTAGTAATGCACAAGATTTTTTAATCATAGGTTTTCCTCCTCATTTTATTCGTGCAAGAATGCTATTCTTAATTTATCATAGATTTTTCAGAAAGTAAACAATGAAATGCTGGATTTCGGAAATCCTTTTCTCATAAGGCTTTGCGCGCATCTTTATGCTGTTTTTTTCTACAGATTGTAGGCGGTGATAACGGGATATGCACATATTGTATATTCCCGTCGTTTTGACGGTCGATTATTCAGCTTTTTAGCATATTTATAGATATCCGCGGGTCATACTGCCCGCGCCGTGTTTGCATTCCGTCAAAAATACAAAGAAGATACAATAGAATACGGCCTAAAACACCTCTGCGGCGGGATTTGCCGCACGGTAGTCCGTCCGGCGGTTCCTTTACGGATAAATATAGGCGTTCTCGATATCCGGCGCATCGCAGCGCAGAATGAGCCCGTCGGTCAACACGGGCAAATCGTAATCGTTGCCGTAATACGGTATTTCCATGATCCGTATGGTCCCCGTCACCCGAATCCATTCGTTGAGTTCCAGACCATCTTGCGTTTCCGTCTGCACGTGGAACCCGACGATGGACGCATCCGCCGCGCAGCAGGTGATCATCAATCTGGAGACCAGCACCGTGTTTTCCGGGAATGAATCATCAAAATACACGAAACCGTATACCGTGACCGTCCTGCCGTCCAGCGCCTCCGCGGTCTCGAACAGGTAGTCCGAGAACAGGTCCACCGAAGGGTTGAAAAACGCATGTTCGTCTTCCAGAACGCAGGGCAGGCAGTCGGCGGCATCGCTTCCAGCCGCTTCGTCCGGCTCTGTATCCTCCCGCACGGTGTCCGCGGCATTCTTGGCGGTCACGCTGACCAACCTCACGTTCTGGTTGGGCAATGAACCCGGGGTGCTCGTATCGGGGACGGCAGTCAGGATAAAGACGACGGGAACGAAGAACAACAGCATCCCCGGCCGGCCCTTCCCCGCTGTTTGCGCGCTGCGCAGGCAGTGAACGATTTCATATCCCTGATAGACGCACAATCCCGCCAGAACGATCGCGCCGAACCAAACCATCGGTACCATGCGCGGCGCAAGGTATAACAGGATATTCCCGCTGATCAGTGCCACGCCCAAAACCGCGGTCAAAGACATCAGGATGAACAGCCATAGAATCTTCACGCCGCACTTACCCATACATGCCTCCGATCAGCAGGCTCGCGACCAGGGCGAGTGCGAAGCACACGAGGAGTATCGTAAGAATCAGGCGTATCGTGAACTTCTTGGAGAAGCTGCCAAACATCATGAACGTGTTTTTCAGATCGATCATCGGCCCGACGATCAGAAACGCAAGCACAGACGCACCAGAGAACTGGTACAGGAAGGTGTTGGCCACAAACGCGTCCGCCTCCGAGCACAGCGACAGCAGGAACGCCAGCGCCATCATCACGGCGATGGACGCTATCCTCCCGCCGCCGATACCCGTCAGCACGTCCGTCGGCACCGCCATCTGCACGGCCGCCGCGATCACGGCGCCGAAGATCAGGTACATGCCCACGCTTTGCAGTTCTGCGTTCGTATGCTGCATCACCGCGCGGAAAATTGCCCTTTTGTTTCTCGAATGGCCGTGTTGCGCTTCATCGCCGTGATGCGCGCCGTATGCGCAGACCGGCTCGGCGCCGCCTTTAAGCACCGCCTTGCCCTGCGCGCGGCTGACCAGCGCGCCGATTACGATCGCGCCGACGAACCCGCAGGCGGCACGCAGCGGCATCATCTGCGGCATGGTGGTAAACGCGTTGTAGGTCGACAACAGCACGATGAGATTGACGATCGGCGTCGCCAGCATGAACGTGATCGCCGGCCCCACAGGCATGCCCTTCTTCATCAGCCCGCGTGTGATGGGGATGATCGCGCACTCGCAAACCGGGAAGATCAGCCCGATCATCGCGGCGAAAACCAGGCGCATAAACCTGTTGTCCGGCATGATTCTCAAAATCATGTCTTCCGTTACGAATACCTGTATCAGGGAAGAAACAATGATGCCAAGCAGCACAAAAGGCAGCGCTTCGAACAGGATCGACCACAGGACCAGCGAAAATCCTCGCATATCCCTGAGGATATCCGTTTGGGAAACGCCCGCGCCGAAACAAAAGCCGACCCAGAATACGGATGCGGCGATCAAAAGGAACGCTGCGCCTTTTTGGATGTTCTGGTTGTTCGTCATTGAGTGCATTCGTTTCTACCCTTTGGATGCTTTGCTAAACATTTAAAGGGTAGCTCTTTCACAAAGTTATTGTCAATGGCCGGGATAAGAGTTTACACCCTATACATGGGAAAAGTGGCTACGAATGTATCTTCTGCCGGTGCCGGCGCTTTTGGATCCCGCTGCGGGTGAACATGAGCAGCAGATAGACTACGGTCGAGATGATCACGATACAGACCCCGGACGGGATATTAACGTAGTACGCCAGCGTGAGCCCGGCGGCGCAGAATACGAAGCTGAACAGCATCGAAAACCCGACCACCTTGCCGACCGAGTTGAAATACAGCTTGGCGATGGATACGGGGATCGTCATCAGCGCGATCGTCAGGATGATGCCGACGACCTTCACCAGAACGATAATGCCGATGGGGAGCATCAGATAGACGACCCACTCCATCAGCCGCACGTTGATGCCGCGCGCCCTGGCGTATTCCTCATCGAAGAGGTACAGGACCAGCGGATGGAAAAGCATCATGAACAGCGCGGCGACGATGACGGTAAAGATAAGGATATACACAAGAAAGCCGCTGGAAACCGACAGGATATCCCCGAATAGGTAACTGGTCATGTCCGGCATGTATCCCGGCGCCAGCGTGATGAACAGTATGCCCAGTGCCATGCCGAACGACCACAGGATGCCGACCATCGTGTCCGCCTTCAGGCGGGAATTCTTCGGCAGTCGGGAAATCACGCCGGAGGCAGCCACCGCAAACACAAGCCCGCCCCATATCGGCTCAAAACCCAACAGGTAGCCAAGCCCGATGCCTCCGAAGGACGCGTGCGCGATACCGCCGGACATGCTGATGAGCTTTTTTTCGATCGCTATCGTACCGATGATGCCGGTGACAACGCTGGCAAGCAGCGCCGCATACAACGCGTTTTGCATGAAGCGGTAACTCAAAATCGCGTCGATCACAGGGAGATGCCCCCTTTCAGCTCGTCCTTAAGTTCAGCCGGAGAGTCGTATTTCCGCACTGTTTTGTTGACGTACAGCGCCTTTTCTGCAATGCCGAAAAGTTGGCTGATATTATGGCTGGCGATGACGATGGTCTTGTGCTGCTTCATCTCGTTGAGGATCGTAAGCAATTCACCGGCAGCTTCCACGTCCAGGCCGGCGTCAGGTTCGTCCAGCGCGATGAGATTCGCATCGGACGCAAACACCCGGGCGATGACCGCACGCTTGAGCTGCCCGCCGGACAACTGGCCGATGCCGCGGTTTTCACAGCCCGAAAGCCCGGCGTGTATGATTGCCGACCGCGCTTTCGCTTTCTGCGCGTACGAATACCGGCCAAACGGCCTGATCGCCTTTTGCAGCGTGCCCTGAAGCACCAAGTCTTCCACCGTCAGCGGAAAGGCGGTATCAAACGCGAAATTCTGCGGCACATAACCGACTTCCAGTCCTTTTCGGAATTCAATTCTGCCTTCGTCCGGCTTGATTAAGCCGGTCATCAGCTTGATCAGTGTGCTTTTACCGCCGCCGTTGGGACCGACGAGTACGGTCAGCTCCTTCCCGCGTAAAGAGAAGTTTACGCCTTGAACGGCGCAAACTTCTCCATAGCAAAACCTGACGTCGCGGAATATGATGTCCGTCGATTTCTCCATATTAGTTGCCGGACTGCGCAAGCGCGTCCGCGAATTCCTCCAAGCTTAGAATATAGTCCGGCGACAGCGGAGCTGCCTGCGCGACCGTGCCTCCGATCTCCTCGGCGACCGTCGCCGCCTGGTTATCGTCGAATTCCGCCTGATAAAACACCGTTGAAATGCCTTGTTCCCTGGCGTAGTCGATCACCTGCTGCAGTTCTGCCGCGGTCGCCTGTTTCCCTTCGATCTCAATCGCAACCATCGTCAAACCGTAATCATCGGCGAAGTAACCGTACGCGGCGTGATAAATGATAAAGGATTTGTTCGGCATTACCTCCGTTTTTTCCTGTATGTAGCTGTCCAGCGCTTCAAGTTTTGCGATATAGGCCGCCGCATTTGCCCGGTAGGTTTCCCGGTTGGCGGGATCAATCGCGGAGAGCTCCTCCGCGATTGTCTGTACCATCACGATCGCGCGTTTCGGAGACAGCCAGACGTGCGGATCAACGCCAGTGTACTCGTGGCCTTCGTTCCCGTCTTCGTTGTCCTCGTTATGGTCTTCCTCGTGATCCGCGTCATGACCAAAATCGTGGTCCTCATCGTAATCGTTCTCTTCGCCCATGTTCAGCAGCGGATATACCGCGGCGACGGCCTCGCGCAGGTCCACTATTTTTACGTCCGCGTTGAAATCTGATACTTTCGGCAGGATATTCGCCTGCTCGGTCGGCATCTGCAGCGTGAAATACACGGCTGCGTCGGATAATTGCTGCATTTCCGTAGCCGTCGGTTGGTAATTTGCCGGGCTGTTTCCCGGCGGAACCAGTGTAACGATGTCTGCAAGATCGCCGGCTACCGCTTTTACGAAGGTCGCTTCGGGCACGATACCTACCGCAACGGTAACGGCTGCGTTTGCATCCTGCGCAACGGCTGCCGCAGAGAAGACAGTCAGCAGGAACAGGAATGCGAGGATCGAAACCAATACTTTCTTGCGCATTTTGAACAGTCCCCTTATTGCAAATAACTTGCATTAAGAAGAATACCATATCGGCTCCGCGCTTGTCAACGGTCAGTATAAATTCGTTATTGATTTCATTTTCAGGCTTTGTTGACAGGCGATACGGCGCTGACTATACTACATGTATAGCCGGCAGGAAAAACCATAGGAGGCAGCTAAATGCAATACGCCATCCGTTCCCTTTCACCGCAGCGCGTGGAGGATTTTTTTACGTTCTTTGAGCACGTCGCATTCGCCGAACATCCCGAATGGGGCTGCGATTGCTTTTGCTGTTTCTTCCACGCGGCAAGCCGCGAAGCATGGGACGCGTGTACTAGAGAATCGAACATGGCTATGGCCAGAGAATTGATCATAAGCGGCCGGATGCGCGGTCTTCTTGCCTATGATGGCGAAAAGCCCGTCGGCTGGTGCCATTTCGATGTATTGAAAAACCTGCCTGGCGCCAGGCTGTTTTACGGCGGCCTTGCTTCAGCGGACGATGGAAAGGCCCTGATCGCCTGCTTTACCATCGCGCAGGGATACCGCAGGCGGGGCATCGCGTCTGCGCTGCTGCAGCATGTGCTTGACGATCTGAAGGCGCAGGGCGTCCGGCAGGTGGAAGCTTATCCTGTGATCGGCAACGAGTCTCAGGAGCACAACTACCACGGCCCGCTTTCGATGTATCTCAAGCAGGGATTTACAGTCGTACGGAAGTTGAAAGACCATGCGCTGGTGGAGAAAACGCTATAGCGCTTTCAGTATAAAACAGCCCTTTCCGCTATTGGGGAAGGGCTGTTTTGCGTTACAATCAAATCTCAGCCTTCATAGCCGCGCATTCAGCGCATTTTCCGTAGACTTCCAGCTTATGATGGGTCTCCTGAAAATCGTTTTTCAGCGCCTGCGTCTGCCAGAAACATTTTACGCAGGGGATCTTGATGATCTTTCCGCATCCCGTGCAGATCAGGTAATGGTGATGCTCCTGTTCAAACACCGTATACCGGTTCACGCCCTGTTCGTCGTTGAACGATTCCAGGATTCCCAGTTCCGTAAACTTCTGGATGTTGCGGTATACCGTCGCGTTGTCGATCGCCGCGCTGCCCTCCAGCAGCGCGGCGATGTCGGCGACCGACAGCATCCTGTCCTGATTGTTTAAAAACACATCCAGTATCCTTTTTTTAGGCGACGTCATGCGCAGGCCTTTCGCCCGCAGCATCACGTAGACTTTCTGATGATCGGTCATCTTCCGCCTCACAATAAAGCACGTCGTTAACGCTTTGATTATATCGCTATTCAAGTGATTTTTCAAATCGCATCCATTGATTGAAGTCCGTGACTATTCTTCCCCGTGCCCGGCAATCTCCACGATCTCCGCGATCTGTGCGTCCAGTTCGTCGCCGAGGCCGATGACGTCCGCGCCCAGGAATCCCCGAATCAGCATGGAGACGGCTTCCATCTCTTCCATCCCGCGCGACATGAGATATTCCAATTGCTCCGGAACGATCTTGCCGATGCTGGCCTCGTGGCTTAGGCGGGCGTCGGGATGATGCGATTGCAGCCCTGGCACGGATTGAATAAATCCGTCGCCCTTGGTTTCCAGCAGCATTCCCGCGCAGTCCACATGCCCCCTGCCGGGGGCTTTAGCGATGATCAGCCCGCCCTGGTACATCTTGCCGCCTATGCAAACGCCGCGATGCAGCAGTTCCGCGTTGGTGTCCTCGGCGTTGAGGAATACGTTGCCGTCTGTGTGGATCTCCGAACCGGGCGTGCCCAGTATGACCGTCAGGTGCTGCGCGGACGCGCCTTTGCCGTTGAGGTAGGTCTGCGGGTCGCTTTTCACCAGCTGCGCGGCGGACAGGGAGATATAGTTGCTCTCATACCTGCCATTTTCCTCCACGATGACGCCTCCGCGCGGAAACACCTGCATCTGCTTGCCCCAGGAATGCACCATCGTGCTTGTCAGGCCCGCGTTTTTCCCGACATAGTACTCGTCCACGGAAAGATGCCGTCCCGTTGCGACCCGGCGTTCGGACACACATCCCGTGATGAGTTCCAGTTCGGATTCCTCTTCCAGAATCACGATATTGTGTACCGCCTGGTCCATGCCGCCGGTCGCCATATACAGCGCCGTTTGGCAGGGCAGGGTCACGTGCGCGCCTTTATACACGCGGATAAAATACCCGATTGGGCGTTCCATCGCCGCGCATTGCCGCGTTATCTCGTCATACCCGGCGGGAACGGCCTTGAAGGAATACTCCGTTTTCAGCCAATCATAGCGCTTGAAGGCTTCGGCGATGGGAAGCAGCTCAACGTCCCTGTGATCGCTGCGGACATAGGCGGTCTCCTGATCGCGGACCACGAGCGTGGCGGCGTAGTTGTCCTTCCCCGGCATCACGCCCACACCGGCCAGCGACCGCATGTCCTTCTCATCCAGCTGTTTGACTATACTCGGTTTGTTCACTACTCACACCTCGTTTCGATACAATGCACGCATTCTTCATAGCCGACCCGGGAAACCTTGTCCAGAATGATATCCGGGTTTCCCGAACACCCGATGCTTCCGTTGTGCATCACGTGGCCTTTATCGATATGCAACTGCCTGAGGATATTCCCATTATGCGTGATGATCAGCCCCGTTTTCCGCTTCACGGGATGCGTTTCGTCCGGCGAAAACAACTGATTGATCAATCCGCCGATCACGTTCAGCGCTTCGATATCGATACCCGAATCCGGCTCGTCCATCATAGCGAAATCGGGTCTCATGGCGATCAGCTGTAAAAGTTCCGCGCGTTTGATCTCCCCGCCGGACAGCCCTTCGTTGATGCTGCGGCTGAGGAAATCCTCCATCTTCGCCGAAGCCGCGAGCTCCGTCATCCTCTCCTGCGGGTTTTCGGTATCCCTGAGGATATAATCAAGAATCGTGCGCAGCTTCACGCCAAACACCGTCGGCGGCCGCTGCTGGGCGATGGACATCCCCAGCCGCGCCCTCTCCGATACGTCCAGTTCCGCAATATTCCGCCCTTTGAACAGGATCTGTCCGTTGGTTACGTCATAACCGGAAAATCCCATGATCGTCATCATTAAGGTCGTTTTCCCACTGCCGTTTTGGCCGAACAGGGCATGCACCTCCCCGTCGGGGATCTCCAGGTTCAGATGGTTGAGGATTTGCTTGTCTCCGACCGCGACGCAAAGATCGCGGACCTCCAGTATATTTGTTTTCATTCTCTTATTGTGCGCCTCCCTGGTCGCATAGCGTCACGAAGAAATCCGCTCTATCGATGGTCTTTTGCGGATTTGCTGTTCAATTGTGTTCTTGTACTTCACAGATGTTGAATCCATGAAGCGATTTATTATATCATATCTGGTGACACCTGGCAGTCGCGAACGCTCTAATGCCTTCCCGCAAAGCTTACGAACACGGGAAGCACCACCAGCGTCAGCAGCGCGGAAACCAAAAGCCCGCTCATCAGCGCGACCGCCATGGGCCGGAACAGCTGGCTGTGTCCGACGGCCAGCGGAATCAGGCCGATGACCGTGGTGACCGAGCTTAGCAGGATCGGGCGTAGCCTGCGCATCGAAGCGCCGACGCAGGCGGCCTGCAGTTCCATGCCTTCCTTTGTATCCTTGTTGATAGTATCCAGCAGGATGATGGCGTTGTTGACCACGATGCCAAGCAGGCTGACGACGCCAAGCAGCGCCGTGAACGACAGCGGCAGACCCGTGATGTACAACCCGGTCACCGAGCCGATGACCGAAAGCGGGATGGTGATGAAGATGATCAGCGGGATCCGGAAGGATTTGAACTGCAGCAGCAATACAACGAACACGATGGCAAGCGCCACCAGCCCGAGAACGCCGACCTGCCCGAAGTTCTCCTTGATTATCTCGTCCTCGCCGTCGTAATCGATTCTCACACCGTCCGGAACAAGCGTCTTGATCTGCTCCTTTACGGTCTTCAGCGTTTCATTCTTATCAAAGTCCAGATCGAAATCCGCGGTGACGGCCATGGCGTAATCGCCTTCGATCCTCGGGATGCTGGACAGCGCCTGCGTTTCAATCAGGCTGATAATCTCGCCCGCGTCTACGTATCCGCCGCCGGAATTCTGCAGTGCGATGGCATTGATATCGTTTACGGACGGGGTCCCTCCCGTTACCATGATGGAAGTTTTATACTCGCCGTCCATGATATAGGCGGCTTCCCGCCCGAGCATGGCGATGCTGATTTCATTGAGCGCCTCCGCCGGAATGATGCCGTTTTTCAGCGCAGCTTCGCCGTCGATCTCTAGCGCATAGCTGCCCTGGTACTCCGAGTTGCTCCTGTTTTCGTTGACCAACCCATCCGTCCCAATCAGCAGAGCGTACACGTCGCCTTCGACCGATTTCAATTCGTCCAGATCGCCGCCGAGAATCTTGATCTTCACGTCCTCGTCCATCGGGAACGCGTACATCAATTCCTTCACGGTGATCTTGGCGTCCAGGCCCAGAGCGTCGATTTTCCCCTGCAGATACAGCTTGAAGTCCCCGTTTGTTTTAAAACCGGCCGCTTTCAGGTCCACCCGCATCATCAACTGGCCGATATCCGGCGTCTGCGTGTAGATGTACATGATCCTGTTGAACCTGGGAAGCCCGCCGCCCACCGCGGCGGTGTATTCCGTCACGCCGGGTTCCCCGCCTACGGCTTCCGAAAGCGCGTCCATGATCTCCTGCGTGCTGCTCAAGTCGTTGGACGTATTGTTCCGCACGTCGATGTAGAGGATGTTTTTATCGGATGCCGGGAAGAAGATCGTATCGAGATTGACGGCCAGATACCCGCTGCCCGCAAGCAGGACCAATACGACGGCGATCACCGCAAGCCTGTGCCGCATGGCGGCTCTGAGGAACTTCTCAAATACCTGTTTCTTGCTCTCCCGCGCGGCGTTGTCCCGCGGTTTGAAGAAGATATAGCCCAGCACCGGGATGATGAAGATCGCCGATATGTAGGACGCCGCCAGCGCGATGCACACGATCTGCGGCAGGGATTTGATATAATCTCCGGCAACGGAATTGAGGAAGATGAACGGCGCGAAGGCCGCGATGGTCGTCAGCGTCGAGGTCAGGATCGGCAACGCGACGCTTTTCACGCCGTGCACGCACGCGTCCATACGTTTCTCGCCCGCGTCCAGGTAATTCTGTATCGAATCGCTGACGACGATGGAGTTATCCACCAGCATACCAAGGCTCAGCACCAGCGCGGCGACGGAGATCTGCTGTATCTTGATCCCCAGGAAATACATCGCCAGGAAGGCCATCAGCACCGAAAGCGGCAGGGATACCGATACCACCACGGCGTTTTTGATGCCCATGCCAAACAGCACGACCAATATCACCAGGCATACGGCGACCAGCAGGTTTTTCAGGAAGTTTTCAAGCGAATCGCTGATCTCCTGCGGCTGGGAGATGATCAGCGACACCTCCAGGCTCTCGGGAAGCTCGTCCGCCAGCGCGTCCAGCTCGTTTTGGATCTCGGATTTCAGCGGCAGCACGTTGATGCCGTCCGTAAAATATCCGGCCAGGATCACCGCCTGCTTGCCATTGTGCGTGTAATAGGTATTGCGCTGGGACGTTTTCGCGGTGACTTCCGCAATATCGCCGAGGCGAATGATGCGGTTCATCTGCGCCGAATACCCGATCTCCAAAGCGGCGACGTCGTCCGCGTCCGCAAAACCGCCGGTGTAATCCACCGTCTTCTGCCCGCCGTCTCCTACGACGTTGCCAAGCGGCAGGTCCAGGTTTCCCGCCCCGATCAGGGCAAGTATCTTGTTTAGCGTCAGGTTGGCGGCCTTCATCTTCGCTTCGTTTACGTCCACCGAGATCACGGTATCCAGTTTACCGATGATCTGAAAGCGCTGAAACCCTTCGATGGCGCTCAGCCTGCTTTGGATGAATTTCGCCTGCTCCACTACCTGGTCGTTGGTCAGCTTGTCGGATGACAGGCTGATCAGCACGCCGGCTGTATCCGTTATATTCGTGTTGACGCTGATCTGCCCGCAGTCTTCGGGAAGCGAGGATTGCAGCTCCGCAAGATCCTCCTTCAGCTGCCGGAACGATTCCTCCCTGTCGGCTGAAAACCTGAGTTCCAGCACAACAAGCGACATATTATTGTAACTGTACGAAAACGAAGTTTCATATCCGTCGATACCCATCACGGTCTCTGTGACCGGCACGGTCACGTACGCGTCCACATCGTTTTGGGGTGCGCCGGGATACAGCGTGGTGACCATAGCGTACGGCACAGAAAAATCAGGCGATTCCTGCTTGGGCAGCGCGATATAGGCCAACGCGCCCGCCGCGATGACGAGAAATACGAAGAACAGCGTGATTTTTCTGCTCTTGATCAGGATCCTGATCATTTTTTTCAATTTCATGTCCTTTCCTCTCTTCTATCGAAGGTTTTCTATTAGTTTATTTCTCATAAACGGCAGGAAGCGGTGCAGCGCCTTGAGTTTCAGCTCCTCGTCGATCTTCGCCGTCAGGATGTCTATAATCCCGTTGATGTAGGCCACTGAATACGCCTTAATCAGCACCTCTTCCTCCGGCGTTGCCGGATGTTTCGTAAAGGTGTTTTTCGCGCGGATGACCGCCGAGGACAGGCTATCGATCACGATTGTCCGCGTGGTCTCAAATTTCGTGCTGCCGCTTCTTTCAAACAGCAGCACGAATACCTTGCGGTTTTTCTGATAAATTTTGATGAACTCGTCCATCCTCTTTTCGGCAATACCCTCCCTGTCTATCGGGATGAGCATCGGCAGGTCCCGGACCCGTATGCCGAAGATCGCCTTGACGTCTTTCAATACGGGATCGACGAGTGTGGAAAAAACCGCTTCCTTGCTCTTGAAGTAGTTATAGATATTGCCTGCGGCGATTCCCGCTTTCCGGGCGATCTCCTGCATGGAGGCGCTGCGGTACCCTTTTTCCAGAAAGCTGTCCAACGCTCCCTGCAATATCCTTTCCTTGACTGCTTTTTTCAATATCTGCGGCATTAGTGAACTCCTATTCATTATTCAATGGCAGTATAGTCCTGGTCTGTGCGTTTGTCAACCCCAGCAAGTATAGTCCGCTGCGCTGTTCGTAGACAGCTTTTCGATAAGATGATATATTGTATACAGCACATGCAAGGAGGAAGCCTATGAACCGTATCAGCATCATTCGTCAGGAGGAAACGCTGGCGGCCTGCGAAGCGGAAAACGAAGCGCTGCTGTATTTCCACGGGGAATACCAGCCGGGCGATACCATCGTGTTTGAAAACGATACACACTATGTGATTGCCGGTATCGACCATACCGTGTCCCCCGCGCGGTTGTACCTGCCGGAGAAAACTTTCATCTTCAGGCTGCCGCTGGAAGGCGATCTGCCGCGCATGTATCCCCCGTTTGCGTTCCAGGGTGACCGGCATTTGATTACGCTTATAGAGGATACCGGCAACGAGTACCGCAACCTGGCCCGCAATCCCGCCGATCAGAGGCATGACAGCGGCGCATACCCGCACGCGTCCGCCAACGTGGAAACGCGAGACGAGAGCATCTTTTTCGCACGCAACGTGATCGACGGCGAACATATCGCGCACGCGCACGGCTATTGGCCGTTCCTGAGCTGGGGCATCGGCGGGCGCGCGGATGCCGCCATCAAGCTGGATTTCGGCCGCGAGGTCAGCGTGGATAAAGCCGTGCTCTATCTCCGCGCGGATTTTAAGCACAGCGGCTACTGGAAAAGCGCAACGCTGCACCTGTCGGACGGGTATGAAAAAACCGTCTCACTCAAGGAGTTCGACGGCTCGCAAGAGATACCGCTCGGCGATTTCCACACAATCACATGGGTGAGTCTCAATACGCTGATCCCGGCCGATAACTGCCCCTCGCCGTACCAGTCGCTGCGGCAGTTTGAAGTCTACGGACGGGATATTATGTGATAAATCATTTTTACTGTGATTGAGGAATCTATGATAAATGATGTTCGAAAACTAGCTCACGCGGACCACGAAGCCAGAAAAGCCGCCCTACTTGCCCTATTGCAGGAAACGGGAGCGGACTATCAAACGCAACGCAAAACGGTCGACGGCATCCTTGTAGAAAACTTCATTGTGAAATTCGGCAGCGCCAGGCAGCGAATCGTCGCCGGCGCGCATTACGACAGCGTGGAAGGCAGCACCGGCGCGAACGACAACGCCTCCGGCGTCAGTATCCTGGTCGAACTCGTCAAACGCTTCGCCACGCAACCGCCGGACGCAAGCCTGGATATCGTCTTTTTCGATTATGAAGAAAGCCAAGGGCTAGGAAGCACGCTGTATTTCAAGGAGTACGGGAACACCATAAGGGCGATGATCAACGCGGATATCTGCGGCGTGGGAGACAGCATTTTAATCGCGCCGCAGAAGAACCTGACGAGCGGTTTGCTTGCCAATGCCGTTAAAAAGCTGGACCCGCAAACGCTCGGTTTCCGGATCCTTGATAGACTACCGACAGGCGACGAAAGAATATTTGAAGAAAACAGCATTGAGAATATCTCCGTATGCATCGTAGAGGAAAAGGACGTCGAGCCGATGTCGACGCTGTTTGCGGGCCGGCCTCCCGCCTCCGTGGACGATTACCCCTCCATCATCGAAACGATGCATAACGGCTGCCGGGATACGGCAGCCGTCGTTGAGCAGAGCGCTCTGAACCAGGTCATGCGATTCCTATACGAGTTGATTATACATATTCCAGCAGAAGTTGATTGAACTCCCCGCTTCTTTCCACGTTGATCAGGTGACCGCTGTTCAGCGTTTTGATTGTGAGGTTCGGGATATTCGCGGCGTACTCCGCCGCTTTTTTAGTGTCTCCGACGAGGCTATCCCTCTTGCCGAGTACAAGCAGTACAGGGGCCTTGATGCTTCGCAATACTTCTACTTCAAGCGTCTTGGGCGCGTAGTACCGGCCCAGTACGCCCTCCAGGATGATATGAAAATACCTCGTCGCATCTTCCAATCCGGGCCCGTTCCCAAACGCCCATTTCGCCATGGACCGCCGGAATACCGCATAGGGGTAAAACGAGTAGAACGTCAGCTTCAGAATGACTTTCATCACGCTTTTGGCGACGCCCATAGGCCCCGACAGGATGATTTTATCGACCCTCCCTGGATAATGAAAGGCGTAGTTCAGGCAAATAAACCCGCCGTACGAAGCGCCGGCGACGGTTGCGCGCTGTATCCCAAGCTGCTCCGTAACGTCCTTGTAGAGGTCGGCGACTTCTTTACTCGTTCTGGGATAGTCTTCCACATCTTCGAGTTCCGACCTGTTCCCCTCTCCGAGCGTATCGATCAGAAAGATATGGTGCGTTTTGCCGAGTTCTTCCACGTTGTTTTTCCAGGATACCGCGCCCACGGACGCCGCGTGGAACATCACGAGCGCATCGCCGGTTTGGTTTCCGCACTCGACCACATGCACCTTGCCGAATTTGCTTTGTACATACCGTTCTTTGAACGGTATCGGGAATGCCGCAAGCTGACGGTCGTACTCCGCCATCAGCTTCTCTTTGATGCCCTTCTTGTAGTATATGGACCCGGCTCTTGCGTAGATCTTCGCCTGTATAACCACGGCCGCAACCATGACCGAAATTATGGCTGCGGCAATATATACGATAATCATTTGTTTTTCCCTATGAGATTTTAATCGTATGGATCGCCGACAGTGCGATCTTCACGGTGATCAGCCCTGCGATCACATAGAAGCTCTGGTCCTTCGAGAACAGCCCGAACAACGGCTTGCTTGAGAAGATCGCCGTCAGGCTGGTCACGAGCAGCAGGATGCCGACCAGCGCCGTAGCGATCACCAGCCAGTCGATCTGCGGGTTTTTGAACATCGTGGAAACGGAATTGGCCAGCGGGCTGAACGCGCACATCAGGAATCCGGCGATCACCAGTGCGATCAGCGGCTGTTTGATATCCTTGATCAACGGGATGTTCATGTTGAATGCTTTTGCGAGAAATACCAGAACCGCGAATACCAAGGCAACGATGAATCCGGGAAAGAATGTGTAAACCTTCATTTTGATGCTCCTTTTCTCTGTCGTCACTGCAGGTCTTCCATCAGCACATTGATATATTTCCTGTCCACATTGTCCACGTACCTCTTCATCTCCGCCTTCTTCTCTTTGTCCTTTTCGATGAAGGCCGCGGCGATAAACATCATGAACTTGTGAAACCCGGACATCTTCTTGGTTTCCCGCCTGCCGCCGAATTGATACGTTTTACAATCCTTCAGGAGTTCGGCGTCGAGGCTGTCGGAGAATACATGGTCCAGTTCCTTGTCGCCCGGTTTCGCTCCGGATACCGAGAACACATACAGCTTTTTGCCTTTAAGCAGTTCCTTCTTCTCCGTGAGCCATTTCTTCAGAAACAGCTTGTGCGCAAGCACCCACGAACCGATCACAATGGTATTTGTGTTTTCAATGTCCTTATCGGTTGCTTCCTTGTAGCTGACAACCTGCATGCCCGTTTCCTCGCTGATCCATTCCGCATAGGTCTTTGTGCTCCCGTAGCATGACGCGTAGATGATCAGTCCTTTCATGTTTTCCCTCCTAAATTAACATTTTTAGCTTTGCAATATTCTTATGCATTATAATCGAGCTTCATGATTCCCTTCCAGAAGAATTCGATGTGCGCCTTGATTTTTTCAAGTACAGGCGCCGGATCTTCACCCACGGATACCACCATCTCGTATTCCTGCACCATGCCGTAGATCGGATACTGGTATGCCCTGGCAAGCGTCATCGCATCGGCCGGCAGCGTTTTCCCCTTGCTTTGGATATGCCTGAGCAGCTCATAGGTGATCCTGACCGGTTCTTCGATGTAGTACTTCATCACGATATGACGCGCCTTGGGCAGCCGGTACTGCTCGTTCGCTAAAATCAATATGATGCTTACATCAGAACTTTCGGGGGATTTCTCCATCATTTCCACCCGGGTCGCCCAGGCCGGTTTCCAGCCTTTTTTCTCAAATGATTCTATGAGCGCGCTGTTTGTCGGCATGAATCGGGCAAGCTCCTTCCCGTGCCGGTCCAGAATCTCGTTCATGATCTCCTCTTTGGAAACGAAGTGGTTATAGATCGACCCTTCGGTGATTCCCACGGCGCGGGCGATCGCCCGGACGGAAACGCCGTTATACCCATTTTTCGCGAACAAATGCGTCGCGGTTTCCAGGATCTTTTCCTTCGTGTTTATCTTCATACGCGCATAATAACAAACAATCGTTTGTTTGTCAAAAGGAAATTTTAAATTCCTTGAGATATCTGCTCAGCTACAATGAAAAGCCAGTCCGGCACGGGCTGGGTTTCCTTATATCTGCAAAGCAACTACGGTGTACCCCCGGCGTTTCTTCCAAACCAGTCCGGCGGAGTAGAGGTTAAATTTCATCGGTCCGGTTTGATGATCGTAACCTTCCTGTTTATTTTTTTCGCATATTCGATCACTGCCTGTGTTCCGCATTGGCTGGTTTGCGCTTCACCGTCCCAGACCGCAAGCAGCACGTCGCAGTGGTCCGCTACATATTTCCCGGCCTCTAGATATGCCACGTCAGCATTTTGATTGGTTGATACGATGATCGTCTGTTTGGCGCTGTTAAGCAAAGAATCGAACTTCATCAGGCCGTCGCCCGTAAATCCGTCTCTGAATCCGGCAAACGGCAGCAGAACGATCAATTGATAGCCCAAATCCAGACCGATGCCGGCGCACAGCTGGTCCGCGCCGGCCGCAAGGCTTGAGAGCATCACGCGTTGCGCATGTTCCTGCGCGAGCGCCGATAGCTCCCTTCGGATGTCCGCTGTCAATCTGGCATGGTCAAAATTCCGCAGATCCCTGTGACCGGTAATCCCAACACGGTTTGCCATATGCCCCTCATCCTTACAGTTTGATAACTTTCATTTTTACCAGTTTGGACAGCTTCGTTGTATTTCGCGCGATATCGCGGTCCTTCTCCCTTTCGGGTTCCGGAAGTTCTTCCCAAGGCACCATGCAAGGATGAATATGCTTTATATTGTCCCTGACTTTACCGTACTTCCATCCAAAGCGTTCCTGCGCGGCCACCCAATCCGCGTGTTCTATTTTCGCGTATTGCTCGATAATGTCCGCCGGCAGGCTGCTTTCCGCTTCGGCGTCATAATCCTCCGGCGCAAACGCATACCCCAGTTTGCGCAGATTGCAGTCCATATTCATGGCTTGCCGCAGGTTATTGTATCGATAGGAGGCCTCCAACTGAGTGTAGTCTTCAGGCACCTCAATTTTCAGGTCACGCTCGTTTTGTTTCCTGATATAGTCTTTGTGGATCTCTCTTGCGAGACGTTCCAGGTTTTCAAGCATCGGCCTTGGCAGGTCCTCTCTGCTGCAGGCTTCGATGAACACTTCGTCGGTCGTTTCGCATTGGATGACCAGACCGTTCTTCATGATTTCCCGCAGATTGAGGATTCTGTTAAGCAGCTCGTTTTTCCTGACGATAAACTTCTCATTAAAAAACCCTTTCTCGGCTATATACGTGATATGCAGGGCATCACCGGTTATTTTGATATTCGCGCTTTTCGCATGCGTCCGGTACTTCTCGGCCATCCCGTAGCCGACCCTGTTCCACTCCTGCAGCTCGTCGCACAATATCAGCAGAAACGCAACCGGATACTCTGCGGCGCTGAGCGGCCTGTGCGTAAACTCCTTCTCGATCACGTTACTGTAATAGTTGTGCAGGAGTATGGCGCCGGCGCTGTCCACGATCGCGTCGAAAAACCGCATGGGATTGCCGTTTGATACCTGGATGAGATACCCGTACCATTTCAGCACGATCATCGCGCTGTAAAATCCGTGATCGATAAAACCGAATTTCGCCATATCCGCCGTGAAGTGATCCAGCCTGTCCTTGATCTCATCCATGGGGATTCCAAGGCTCATATGGATCTTCTGCGCCAATAAATCAATCGGCTGCAAAAGATCGACATATACGCTACTCGGATGGGATTTATAGAACGCTTCGATAAACTTCCCTTTCGGGACGATCTCCGCGATGGAGTTCAGGCGGCGGAAGTTCTCAAACTCCAGATGCGACTTGATATCACCCTTTGTGTCGTCATGATCTGCATCCGTGGCAAACTTCAGGAAGCGTGAAATCTGCTTTGCGATGATCTCCACCGGATAGCCGACGTCGTGGAACAGCGACGCGAGCCCCCAGCGGAAGAAGAACTCCTCGTGCCTTGTGCGATAGTTTTCAGGGAACTTCTCCTCATCCAAAACCGTCTCGCTGAATAGCTTCTGGTACTTCTTGTTTTGGCTGTAAACGCAGATGCCCAGGATAAACACGTTGACGGAATGGATGTAATGGTCGCGCTGTTTTTCAATCAGCGTTGCCGCCCGTTCCTCATACGCGCTTAAAACGTCCAGCAGGTCCATAAACGGGTTTTGATCGCCTTCCAGAACGATGCGGTAATACCCGAAAAACAGCTTGTATACGTCAAACGCCGTTTCTTTCGTTTCGTCGTCGAGAAACATGATCAGCGATTGCTCCAGCATTTCCTTGGTTTCCCGGCCGCTTCCCTCCGCCGTCAATTCCAGCTCCGCAAAGAACTGACGGATATACTGTACTAAATCGTCTTGCCGCATTATACCTTCTCCGTTCACAGTGTTATTTATAGATAACTTCGCCGTTAACGTTATAATATCTTTTTTCCGTCAGCTTTCCTTGCTCGTCGAAATCTTGCTCTACCGCTGCATACCCATTGTATAAAATCGGTTTGCCGTCGGTGCCGAAATAGGATTGCCTGGTTATATCGCCGTTTTCATTGAACTCTGTCTCGATGATTGCATATTTGCCGCTATAGAGCACAGGCTCTCCGTCAACGCCGAAATACGCAGTCCTGATATCGTTGCCGTTTTCATCGAAGTCGCGTTCCAAAACCGAGAAATTGTTCCAGAGTATCGGGTTTCCATCCACGCCGAAGAACGCATATCTCGTTGCGTTTCCGTGATCATCATATTCCTTTTCCCAAATCGCGTAATTACCATCAAAAAGCATCGGTTCGCCATCGATACCGAAATACGCGCATCTGGTCATGTTTCCGTTTATATCATATTCCCAAAGTACAGTGGCATACCCATGATTAAGCACCGGTTGACCGTCGATGCCAAGAAACGACTGTTTAGTTACGTTGCCGTTATCGTCATATTCTTTGATCAGCACCGCGTATTTCCCATCCAGGATCATCGGTTCGCCATCGATACCGAAATACGAGGCTCTGGTCATGTTTCCGTTTATATCATATTCCCACAGCACAGCCGCATACCCGTCATAAAGCATCGGTTTGCCCTCGGTATCCAGAAACGCCTGTTTTGTAACGTTGCCGATATCGTCAAACTCCATCATCAGCACCGCATATTTCCCGTTGTAGAGCATCAGCTCTCCATCGGTACCCAAAAATGATTGTTTCGTTATATTGCCGGCTTCGTCATATTCTTTCCATAACCCCGCATATTCGCCGTTATAGAGTGCCAGTTCGCCGTCAGCACCGTAATGCGTGAATTTGACCATATTCCCGCGTTTGTCGTATTCCCATTCGCTGACTACCTGTTCCCCTTCATATTCCAATTCCAGAACCGCACGCCCGTCGCTAAGTATCGGTTCGCCATCGATACCGAAGTAAGCTTCCTTTGTCAATTTCCCGTTATCATCATATTCAAATGTAATCGACGCATACTTACCCTCGTAGAGTATCGGTTCTCCCTCGGTGCCGAAATACGCTTTTCTGATTGCGTCGCCGTTTTCGTTGTATTCGATATCTACAACCGCACAGCCGTTGTTAAGTATCAAATCGCCGTTAACGCCGAAATATGCTTCCCTGATAATACTCCTATCCGCATTGTATTCCTTTTCCACAACCGCATTGCCGTTATAGAATACCGGCTCTCCGCCGATGCCGAAATACGCTTCCTTTGTTATATTGCCGTTCCTATCGTAACCAAATTCAATCGCGGCATACCTCTCCCCGTTCAGAATCGGTTCCCCGTCGGTGCCGAAATATGTTTCCCTGATTACGTCGCCGTTTCCGTTATACTCGATTTCCACAACCGCACAGCCGTCGTTGAGTATCGGTAGGCCATCGGTTCCGAAATATGCTTTCCTGATCTCGTTGCCGTTTGCATCGTATGTCTTTTCCAAAACCGCGCATCCTTCATAGAATATCGGTTCTCCGTCGGCACCAAAATACGCTTCCCTGATCACGTTGCCGTACTTATCGAATTCCCATTCAATCGCCGCATATTCGCCATACGCGAGTATAAGCTCACCCTCCGTTCCATAATACGCTTCCCTGATTCTGTTGCCGTTTCCATCATATTCTGTCTCTAGAACGGCATACCTATCGAAGATAAGCACAGGCTTACCATCGTCGCCAAAATAGGAATACTTCGTAATATTTCCATACACGTCATATTCTCGTTCCCAGACGGCGTAATTAAAGTAATACACCGTCAATTCACCGTCGACGCCGTAATAAGCCTTCCTCGTCTGGTTCCCGCGTTCATTGTAACCTGTTCTGACCGATGCGAAATCGCCGTCATTGAGCACCGGTTCTCCGTTTACGCCGAAATAAGATTGCTCGGTCAGTCTGTCCCTTTCATCGTATTTCAATTCCTCAACAGCATATCCGGTATCGCAAAGTATCGGACTGCCGTCGACCGCGTAGTAGGATTCGCGGACCTTATTTCCGCGTTCGTCAAATGCGCGTTTGGCGATCGCATACCCAAAATCACAAGGCACAGGTTCACTGTTAACGTCAAAAAACGAATATTCGACGCCGTTGCCTCTCTCGTCATATGTAATTCTGAGGATCGCATATCCATCAATGAGTATCAGTTTTCCATCGGCGCCGTAATACGAGTATTGCGTAATATTCCCGCGTTCATCATACTCGATCTCTTCGGTTGCGAACCCTCCCAATTTGGTCAGGATGGGTTTCCCGTCCATACCATAATAGGATCTCTTGATTGCATTGCCATAGCTGTCATATGCATTTTCCAAAACCGCAAACCCGTCGCAAAGCATCGGTTCGCCGTCAGTGTCATAGAATGCCTTTTTTGTAAGATATCCGTCCTCATTATATTCGAACTCCACTACGGATTGACGGCTATAATCAAGTTTAACCGGTTCACCAGCAGTGCCGAAGAATGATTCCTTTGTCGTTTTCCCGCGTTCGTTATACTCGATTTTGTAAATAGCGTAATTATCAGAATTAAGCACGGGTTCTCCGTATACATCAAAGAACAGCACTTGAACCGGATTGCTTTTCTCATCATATTCTGTCTCTGAAACCGCAAATCCATAGCGACAATTGATAAGATTACCGTCAGTTCCGAAATAGGAACGTCTTTCAATATTGCCTCTCTTGTCATATGTATATTCCATAGCGGCAAATCCAAGATAACTCATCGGTTCGCCATTTGTGCCATAAAAGGATTCCCTGATCAGCCGATCATCCGCATCATATACGTCTATCTCGATCGCAAATCCGTCGTCATCAATGATCAGCGCCCCGTCAGTGCCGTAAGTTGCCGATCGGATCCTATTGCCGTTACCGTCATACTCCCGCTCAAGAACAGCATATCCGTGCGTATTCAGAATAGGTTCATTGTCCGTGCCGAAATACGATATCTTCGTCAACTTTCCTTCATCGTCGAATTCAGCGGTTAAGACCGAGAAACCGTCGATATACAATGTGGGCTCGCCATCGGTGCCGAAGGCGGCACAGCTCACCTGATTGCCCTTGCCGTCGTATGCCAATTCCCAAGACGCCACGCCGTCCGCATTGAGCACCGCCTCGCCGTCGCTGCCGAAGAACGAGCTTTCTACGATATTCCCATACGCGTTATAGCCAAACGCGACGCGCGCGTAAAGGTTTTCCGACATGGTCTTTTCGCCGTTTTGATCAAGGTATTCGATTGCGGCGATCGTGCCGTCGCCGTTTCTGAGGAACCTGATCTCGCTGACGCCGATCTTGCTGGAAAAGGGGTCCCCGTTTTTATCCGCATATCGTATGGAAAACAGCCTGCCGTCGCCGTCGTATTCATATACCTCCGCAAATACGCCGTCCTCGCTGCGTTTGGGTGTGTTGTACAGGTTGGCATACGCCTTTTTAACCGTTCTTCCGTTCTCGTCATACGTATAGATGAACCGGTTGATTTCGTCCACCGCTTTGTCTGCATCCTCGATATCCAGAAGCATCGCCTGGCTCCATCCCGTCACAACGGCTTCTGCACTCAAGTAGAGATTGGCGATGGTCGGCGACATGTATTCCAGTGTCAGCGTTTGCGAACCGCCGCTGTCGTAATACACTGCCTTGTCCAGTTCCCCATCCCCGTTGTAGCTGTACCCGATCCTCGCGGGCATCACGGGAATCGGGTAGGTATCGGATTCGATTTCGACCATTCCGGCAATACACAAACACCCGGACCCGTTGACCTTTTCAAAGGAAATCACCTTTCCTTTAAGCCGCGTGATCCGGTAGCTAATGTTGCGTTTCTCTGCTTCCTCCGCCGTCAATTTATCGATACCGTTGGCCACGCCGTGCACTTCCACGTAGTCGGCGTACAGGTCGACCTTCTCATGGTAGTTGAAGTCCCAGTAAAGATACACACCGGCGCATAAAATCAAGAACGCCGCGGCAACACCGCATACACGCCTGATTTTTCTCTTCTTGCTTTCCCGTTTTTCCCGATCCCACAGCACGTCAAAGCGTAATCCGAGCATAAAGGC
Organism: Clostridiales bacterium; assembly: GCA_016930575.1. Taxonomy (GTDB): domain Bacteria; phylum Bacillota; class Clostridia; order Christensenellales; family Aristaeellaceae; genus CAXXOK01. The sequence continues at coordinate 41,139 of JAFGGL010000006.1, forward strand.
TGCGACCTTAGTGACCGCCTGTTCTTTGGAAAGCTCGTTGAGCGACGCGCCCAGGATTTCGCTGCTGCGCAGCGCTGGCGGGAAACATTCGTTCTCGTCCCCGGAGCCCGGCGTACCGGACAGGATGAACGGGATGATCCTGTCCTCTCTACCAAGCTTCTGAAAATGCAGTATTTCCTTATTGACCCATTCCGATTTCGCGCTGGTCGGCGAACAGACCACGATCAGGTAGCGGGAATCCTCCAGCTCCTTTGTGATGTTCTTTACCAGCAGCCCCACCGCCAGGTCCGTCTGGTCCCTGAATATCGGACGCAGTGTCTTGGGCAGGCGGCCGTCACTTTCCTTGTGCAGCGAAACGGGGAGCTTGTAGTGCTCCAGCTTTGCCTGCAGCCATTCCGCTATCTTCTGGTCTTCGTGCGAATAACTGATAAATGCGTAATATTGAAATTTCGATTCCATATCGTTTATGATCCTATCTTTAGTTATCAGAAGTAATACGCCACGGCGGATGATATTGTATTGCTTATTATAGCATACCCGTATCTCTTCATACAACAATCCCCTTGATCTGTTCAAGATCAAGGGGTTTGCCGTGGAGCTGATACCCGGATTCGAACCGGGGACCTCATCCTTACCAAGGATGCGCTCTACCGGCTGAGCTATATCAGCGCAACGAAAGTATGATACATGAGTCCCAATAAAAATGCAAGGGGTAGCGGGAATTTTACCCCTGCATCGTGACGGGCAGCGCAGCGCGCCTCGTCCTGCGTGATCCACAATTAGCGCTTCTTCTTGCCCCTGCCGCCATGCCCGGATTTACGCGCGGCGGGTTTCGTTTTCTTCGCGGCGTTCCTGCCCGTTTGCTTCTGCTCGGGTATCTGTTTGATCTTGCGCAGATTGCGCGGATTCCACGCATAGATCGACTTGGGTTCTTCGTGCTTGAGCACCGTATCCAGCGTCGTATAGAAGCGCTTGGCAACAAGCAGCGCCGTAAGGAACCGCAGTTTGCGCAGCGGGTTGGTCTCCTGATAGATCGCACGGTAGATTTCCCTGGCTTTTCTCGTCTGTTCGGCGCCCGGCCGCAGGCGGCTGTAATTGCTCAGCGACAGGATGCGCCACAGCGGCGTGACCTGCTTGCGGAAATAGTGCACGGCGTCCACGCGCTTTGCAAAGCCCAGCGGCGTCTCTCCCGCTTTGGGCCGGTAATTGGCATACCCAAGAAGCCTTGCCGTCGCCGCGCCGTACACAAAGACCTTTTCCTTCTCCGTCCGTTTCCGCGACGCGGCACGGTCCGGCCCGCGCAGCGCGACGCGCGCCCCGGCCGCGCCGGCGACTGCCAGCACGAACAGTATCCACCACGGGAACGGATTGTTTTGGCTGTCCTCCGGATTGGGAACGTCCTGCGGCTCCGGCGACGCCGACGGCTGCGGGGTGGGTTGATCTTCGGGATTGCTCTCGGGATTGGGCGTAGGCGTCGGCACGTTGTTGTTCTGATCCGGTTCGGGCGTCGGCGTGGGTTCGGGTTCGTCGGTTGGCGGCGTTTCGTCATCTTCGTGCTGGCTGGGCGTCGCATCGAAGGGTACCCAGCCGAATCCTTCGAAATACACCTCCGTCCACGCGTGTGCGTCAAAGCCGGTCACATAGGCAAACCCGTCGGACGACGGATATGCCAAAAAGCCCTCCACATACCGCGCCGGCAGCCCTACGATTCGGCACATCACGGTCATTGCCGAGGCGAAATAGGTACAGTACCCCTCTTTCCCCACGTACAGGAAATAGGTGACGAAGTCCTGGTTCTCCGGCGGCGTTTTAGGCGTGAGCGTATACCGGTAATACTTCTTTAAATAATTCATCAGCGTCAGCGCCTGATCGTAGGGCGTCTCGGCGTTTTGGACGGTGTTGAGCACATCGTCGAACAGCTTCTGCTCCAGATGGTTGGGGAGCTGCGTATACAAATCGAAAAACGTTTCGTAATACTTGTCTTCCGTCCCCGCCGCGGCGTTGACCAGTTTATTCAATCCCGCGTTTCCGCCCTCGAATACGGGCGCGAAAACGGAATACCGGTCGCCGATCTCCAGATCGCGCGTGATGAACAGCTCGCTGGCGTCGTTGAAATACGGCACCATATCCCCCGCCATGTTCAGGCTTCGCAGGAACAACGGCGTAAAAACGGTGGACACCGCCTTGTTCTGCATCTGTACGGAAACGGCTTTGATGTCTATCAGCACACTGGCTTTGCGCACGGTTTCGTTGGGGTATTCCTCCAAAAACGCCTGCAGCCGCTGCGGCTTCCAGCGGGGGTTGATATACAGGTAGCGCTTGGCGCTGGACGTATCGCGGAAACTACGGCCGGTGTATTCGTCTTTCACAACGCCCCGCAGCAGCGTTTTTTTGCCGGTTTTCACCGTCATCACGGGGTATTCGCTCGGTTCCGCCGCGCCGCCCAGCTGCCCGGAGCCCATCGGGTAGTACCCGTAGCTTCCGATGGTAAATACGTTACGCGGCTCGGTAAAGAACAGGTAATCGGTGATGCGCTGCTTCAAATCGCTGGCCGCTTTCTCCAAAACGCCGATGGTCACCTTTCCGGCAGGCAGCAGGATCAGCGACAGCACCACAACCACCAGCGCCATCGGGAGCACATGAAAAAGATTGATGCGGTCGTGCGCCTCCGTGCTCATCTGTAAGAGGATCGCCACCAGCGCCGGCGCGACGTACCACAGATACCCGCCCTTGCCGAGAGTCCAAAGCCCGAACAGCACCAGCACCGTCATCAGCGCCATCGGCAGGAACCCTACCCCGCGCTTGGTGACCAGGAAGCTGAGCACCGCGACGAACACCGCGAACAAAAAGGCCACCTGCGTACCGTACAGCGGCAGCACCACCCGGTTACCGCCGAAATACAGGCCGATCGCCTTGAAGCCTTCCAGCCAGTTGCCGAATATCCCCATGCGCGGCAGGAAAACCTGGATCACGGCGAATACCGCCAGGAGTATCCACAGGAAGAGCATATATCTCTTGTTTGAGGAGAAGACCGTCAGCAAGACTAGAATCGCCACGCACAGCAGCACGGCGCTTACAACATGCGCGGCCAGATCCATCGCCATCAGCATCGGAAGCATCAGCCCGCAGGCAAGCAAAAACGCCACGCCGCAATGCGAAAGCGGTTCTTTTTTCAGAAAACTCAGCTTTTTCATGGCTTTGCGTCCGCTTCCTGCGGCGATACGTAGTTCACGTCCACGCTGCGCTGCTGCAGCCTCGCCACCAGATCCTGTACGGTCGGGTCCTTGATCTCATAGCTGACCAGATACAGCCGGACGTTGGGCCCCATACGCTTCATCCGGCCGATCAGGTCCACCAAAACGCTGGTCAGACGCGTGGTGATAATGACCACCGCGCCGGTCTTGCGCAAATCGACCATGTGCATCAATAGGAAACGCTCGAATTTCTCGGTCTCGGTAAACGAACAGCGCGCCAACTCCTCCAGGAGGATCGGCAGCCCCATCGTGCCCATATACTCCATCGGCCTCTCCCCTGCCAGCGGCAGGCGTACGGGGTTTTCCAGGTTGATCTGGCATTTGACGACCGAGGCCGCGGTCTCCAACACCGCGTCCTGCAAATACGCCAGCTTGTTTTTATCCATGCCCTCGGGCAGGCGCGGGGGCGACATGTCCATCAGCACCAGCGCGTCGGGAAGCGCGGGCTCCTCGAACTGCCGTATCATGATCTCCTGCTTGCGTGCCGACATCTTCCAATGGATGCGCTTGAGCGGATCGCCGTACTGGTAAGAACGGAAATCGCTGGGGCTTGAGGGATCTTCCATCGCGCGCTTCATGGTTAACACGCCCATATCTCCGGGCGCGAAAGTCAGCGGTTCCACCTCGAAGGGGACCGGCAGCACCAGAAGCTCGCCCGTGGAGTTATCGGGAACGTGTTCTTTTTTGAAAAAACCGAACACATCGCTGACGGTGAAGCTTTCCACGCCGGGGATCATCGCGCCGATATGCTCGGCGGCAAACTGATAGGCTACCTTCTGGGTGCGCCGGCCGAGCTCGGTCAAGTGCAGCACGCCCGCCGGCGTGTTGCTGGTCGCGCGCATCTTAAGCTTCACCGGCGCAATCGGAAGCAGGCTTCTGTGGGAAACAGAAACCTGCATGGCGACGCTGTCGCCGCGGTTGACTTTCGTATTGTTCAGCCTGTGCGAGACACGGACGGATTTCTCAGCCATGCGGATGCTGATATACGCAAGCACCCAGGCGATGATGATGAGCAACGCCAGCAGCAGGTACATCCGGTTGCCCATCGACAGAGCGCATACCAGCAGAAAGCCGAAACTTACCCCTAAGGTCGTCAGCGTAGATTTCATTCCATCGTCCTTCCGCGGTTGCTACGAAAGGCGGATGGGTACGGGGACGTTTTCCATCACGGCGATGAGGATACGGTCCGTGGTGATGCCTTTCATCTTCGCTTCGGGGTTGGGCAGGATGCGGTGGGACAGCACCGGCAGCGCCATACGCTGTACGTCCTCGGGCAGGATATAATCGCGGTCGTTTAAAAGCGCGCATGCCTGCGCGCCACGGACCAGTGCGATCGCGCCGCGCGTGGATACCCCGAGCTGCAGCGAGGGGTGGGTGCGCGTCATCGCGGCGATATTGGCCACGTAGTGGCGCACTTCCTTTGAGCAGTACACGGTACCTATCATCTCCTGCATCGCCACGACGTCCCCGGCCGAGCACACGGCCTGCAGGTTCTCCTGCGGTTTCTCGGTGCCCGAAAACCGGTCAAGAACCGCCATTTCTTCTTCCATCGTCGGGTAGCCCATGGAGATGCGCAGGAAAAAGCGGTCCATCTGCGCCTCGGGCAGCGGATAGGTGCCTACGAACTCGCCGGGATTTTGCGTGGCGAGCACCATGAAGGGCTTTGGCAGCGCATGGGTCACGCTGTCTACCGTGACCTGGAACTCTTCCATGACCTCCAAAAGAGAGGACTGGGTCTTGGGCGAGGTGCGGTTGATCTCATCGGCAAGCACGATCTGGCACATCACCGCGCCGGGGTGGAATTCCATCTCCCCCGATTTGAAATTGACCATTGTAAAGCCCGTTACGTCGCTTGGCACGACGTCGGGCGTGAATTGTATCCGGTTAAAGCTGCAATCCAAAGACTTCGCAAGGCAGGAGACCATCGTGGTTTTTCCGGTACCCGGAACGTCTTCTATCAGCACGTGTCCCTTGCAAAGCATCGCGATCAACGCCAGCTCAATCGCTTCTTCTTTCCCGACGATCACACGCCCGATATTTTGCTTCAAAGCACTGATGATCTGCCTTGGATTGAGCATAGAAAAAAGCCCCATTTCATACTGTTTATGCCACATAAGTATATCTTATTTAATAGGTATTTACAATACTGTAACAAAAGTTTTAACAATGCTCATTTGCCTTTCAGGGCGTTCATGGTATAATGAAACAAATGCGTTCTCAAGAAATACGATACGGAGGTATTACTATGTCTGAAAAAATCCCTGCGACGAAATCTAAGAGCACCCCGTTAATCGTGCTGCTGTGCATCGTTCTCGTGGCGGCAATCGTTTTCGGAGTTATCACTTACCTGGATAAGAACGAATTATCGGCCCAAAAAGAAGAGTTGACGGCCGCAAAAGCGGATTCGGATGCCTATGCCGAAAGCCTGGAAGCCGATTTGGCTTCCGTGCAGGAAATCCTTTCGTCAACGGAAGATCAACTGGCTGCAACCAGCGATGAGCTGAGCGATGTGCAAGGCGAATTGCTTTTTGCCCAGGGACAGCTTACGCTGACGCAGGACAAGCTGGCAAAGAGCGAGGAAAGCCTGGCAGCGGCCAACACGACGCTTTCTGATACGCAGGCTGCCATGGAAGAACTTCAGGCATCGCTTGCCGCGGCTGACGAAGCGGCTGCCGAGAAAGATGCAGCCATTGAAGACGGAACCGCACGTATAGCGGAACTGGACGCGCTTCTGGCGGATTCCGAAGCGGCTCTCAACGACAGCGAAGCGGCCCTGGAAGCAAGCCAGACCGCGCTGGCCGACGCACAGGCCGAAACGCTGGCAGCGCAAACCGAGATGAATGCCCAGCGCGGTATGCAGCTGTTCACCAAGGGGAAACTCTCCCTGGCGGAAACCAAGCTGACGTTTGCGCAGAACAAGCTTGCGGAAACCGAAACGGCGCTCGCCAATGCCCTTTTAAAGATCGACGAGTTGAACGCTATGATCGTGGAACTGCAGGCCGAACTGGAAGCCGTACCGGCAGAAGAATAAACCTGCAGATCAAAAATTCACAGCAAGATCCCCCGCATCGCGGGGGATCTTGTTGATGTGCTAAAATCCTTGCTTTGCAGGCATACTATCAACCTGTTCAAAAAGCTTAATATGCTAGGAAGCAAGGGTGGCAAGAGGTTGAGCTTACTCCTTTGTAAGTGATGCCTCTTGCCATCCCGTAGCTGACAACGCAGATTGGGCTTTTTCAACAGGCTGGCAGGCGTTTATTTTGGCTGCAGCCTTTTCCAGGCCGGATCGACGTCCAGCACGGAGAAATAATCGGCGGGCGTTTCCGCGCGGCGAATCAACAGAAACATTCCGTCTTCCTTCAGAAGCACTTCTTTGCAGCGCAGCTTGCCGTTGTAATTGTACCCCATGCTCAGGCAATGCGCGCCCGCGTCATGGATGACCAGGATGTCGCCCACTTCGGCCCTGGGTAGCATACGGTCGACGGCGAACTTATCGTTGTTCTCGCACAGGGAGCCGGTGACGTCGACCTTTTCGATATGCGGCAGGCTTTCCTTGCCGACGATGGTGATATGATGGTACGCGCCGTACATCGCGGGGCGCAGCAGGTCGCACGAGCTGGCGTTAAGCCCCAGATAGCGCTTGTAGATATTCTTTTCATGCGTGATGTGCGCCACCAGCCAGCCGTGCGCCGCGGTCATGTACCGCCCGAGTTCCGTTTTGATCGCAATGCCCGGGATATTGTTTTGTACGAAAACCTTTTCATAGGCTTTACGCACGCCCGCGCCGATGGCTTCGACGTTGGCCTCTTCCTCGTCCGGCCGGTAGGGCACGCCCACGCCGCCGGACAGGTTGACGAACGCGAGTTCCAGCCCGCTTTCCTGCCGCAGTTCGGCAGCCGTCTCAAACAGCAATTCCGCAAGCGCCGGATAATAATGCGGGTCGGTGGTGTTGCTGGACAAGAAAGCGTGGATACCGAAGCGCCTGGCGCCGTGCTTTTTGAGTATCATGATCGCCTCGGAAAGCTGCTCGCGCGTCATGCCGAATTTTGCGTCGCCCGGGTCGCCCATGATGGCGTTGCCCACGCGGAAATGCCCGCCCGGGTTGTAGCGCAGGCAGACGGTTTCGGGGATACCGCCATTGTTTTTCAATTCCTCGATATGGGTGATGTCGTCCAGATTGATATAGGCTTCCAGCTTCCGCGCCAGCCGGAACTCCCGCGGGGGCACGACGTTGGCGGAAAACATGATGTCAGCGCCCTGAAAGCCGCAGGCGCCGGCAAGCATCAATTCGGTCTCGCTTGCGCAGTCCACGCCGCAGCCTTCTTCTTTCAGGATGCGCAGAATCGCGGGAGTGGGCAGCGCTTTGACCGCGAAATACTCCTTGAAATCCTCGCACCATGAAAACGCCCGCTGCCAGCGCCTGGCCGTGGAGCGTATGCCCTGTTCATCGTAGAGGTAAAACGGCGTGTCAAACGCCTTGCAGGCATCGACGAATACAGAATCGGGAAGTGTGAAGTTCGGCATGGACGCCCCTCCCTCAAGTCTTTATCGCACTAAAGTGTAGCAAGTCGGGACGGGTGTTGTCAACATCGCCGCGATGTTTTTGTTTTGTACGGCCAAAACGCAGCGCAATTTCCGGAATACGCTTGCTTTTTCAGGTACGGCATGCTACAATATGCCTTGCGTATTTTAGAAACCGGGGAGGTGAAACACGTTGCCCAATATCAAATCCGCCATGAAGCGCGTGAAGGTGAGCGAGAAGAAAAACCTTCGCAACCGCATTGTGAAATCCAAGGTGAAAACCGAGATAAAGAAGTTTGACGCGGAGATTGCGGAAAACCCCGCAAACGCAGGCGCACAGTACAGAGCGACCGCCTCCGCTATCGATAAGGCCGCCGCCAAGGGAATCGTGCACAAGAACACGGCCAACCGCAAGAAGGCCAGGCTGGCAAAGCAAATGGCAAAGACCGCGCAGTAAACAGGTATAGGAAAAGAAGCTGATATGTTTCAGCTTCTTTTTTGTTTACGCATTTTCATCGTCCAGCCTTAACTGTTCCTGTTCTTCTTCTTCTTCCGCCGGCTGGAGACCGGCCTGTTCTTCCGGTTCATCTGCTTCGTCCTCAACGGGCGGTTGTTCTGCGATAAAGGGCAGCATGCCGGTGACCACGTCGTCAAGCACCGCCATGACGGACGCTTTTCCTTTATTGGGTTTGTCCCGAAGCGGGATTTCTTCCGCGTCAACGATACTCGGGGTGCTGGACTGCTGCGATACCAATACGCTCAGCGGCAGCGCGCGGATCAACAGCGCACTGGCCAGATACGAACCGCTGGAACCGTTTTTGTTGAAGGTGAAGATCTTCACGCCCTTGCCCGCGCGCGCCTGCGGCTCAAACTCCATATACAGCATGCGCTTGGCGTGGCCGCGGTCGGTCATCACGAGGATCTGGTCGTTTGGCAGCGGCTGCGCCGCGAAAACGATACCGTCTCCCTTCGCCAACGTCATTCCCTTCACGCCCGAGGTCGTGCGCCCCTGCACGGGAATCTTGTCGCAGTGGCAGCGGATGCTCATGCATTCCCGCGACAGCAGCAGCAGGTCCGATTCGGGATCCAGCGGGAACACGGCCGTCACTTCGTCGCCGCCGCGCAGGTTGATTGCGGCGTACTTCTGCCGGTTGATGTTGTATTCCTGCGCTGAAGTACGCTTGAGCATGCCTTCTTTGGTTACAAACAACAGGTCGGGCATTGCGGCAAGTTCGTCCCCCGTGCAGCAGAACATCTGCACGGGGATCTCGTTGTTCTCGATGCCCAGAATCACGCCGTTTAAAAGCGATCCCTTCTGCGATGGTTTGTTGCTCTCGGGCAGGCTGTCCACGCCGATCTGGTAGCAGTTGCCTAAGCTTGTGAACAGGTAGAGCGTCCGGTCGGTATCGGTCTCGAAGCGCCACAGGGGCAGCTCGTCCAGATTGCCGTTCTCCGGGCTGACCGGCGGCAGCTTCCGGTAAAACTTCGGGTATATCCGCCGCAGGTATCCCGCGCGGGAGAAGGTGACGGTCGCAAGCTCCGCAACATGCACTTCCTCCACCGCTGCTTCCACCACATGCCCGGGATCCGCAACCGTGGTGCGGCGGTCCGAGCCGTAGGTCTCGGCGATCTCCATGAGCTCGTGCTTCACCAGCCGCATGAGCTTGAATTCGCTTTCCAGTATCCCGGACAGGTACTCGATCTTTTCCAGTATCTCCGCATACTCCTGCCGCAGGGTCTCGATCTCCAGCCCCGTCAGACGCTGCAGGCGCATGTCCAGGATCGCCTGCGCCTGGAGTTCGTCCAAGTCGAAGCTCTCCATCAGTTTCTGCTTCGCCTCTTTGGGCGTACGGCTTGCCCGGATCAGGGCGATGACCGCGTCCAGGTTGTCCACCGCGATCATCAGGCCTTCCAGGATATGCGCGCGGGCTTTCGCCCGGTCCAGCTCGTACTGCGTGCGGGCGGTGATTACGTTTCTCTGGTGGGTGATGTAGTAGCGTATCGCGCTGTGCAGGCTCATCAGCCTCGGTTTGCCTTTGGCGATGGCGACCATGTTGACGCCGAAGGTCACCTGCATATCGGTGTACTTGAGCAGCGCCGCAAGTAGTTTTTCCGCGTCGTATCCGCTGCGGATTTCGATCACAGCGCGCATGCCGGTGCGGTCACTCTCGTCGCGGATATCGTAGATGCCGGCGAAAACAGCTTTGCGTTCCTCGCTGATTTTCAGGATTTTTTCCAGCATCGCGGACTTGTTCACCTGGTAGGGAATCTCCGTGATGACGATCAGGCTGCGCCCGTTCTTTCCCTTTTCGATATGCGTGCGCGCGCGCAGCGTCAGCTTGCCGCGCCCGGTCTCGTAGGCGGTTTTCAGCTCTTCGGTTTTCAGCAGTATGCCACCCGTCGGGAAGTCCGGCGCGGGCATGATCTCCATCAATTCTTCGGTGGTGATACCCGGGTTGCCGATCTGCGCGACCACGGCGTGGATGCACTCGCGCAGGTTGTGCGGCGGGATGTTGGTCGCAAGCCCGATGGCGATGCCGCTGGCGCCGTTGACCAAAAGGTTCGGGTAGCGCGAGGGCAGCATGTCCGGTTCCTTGACGGTATCGTCGAAGTTCAGGCGGAAGGGTACGGTGTCCTTGTCGATGTCGCGCAGCATCTCTAGCGCGAGCGGCTTCATGCGCGCTTCGGTATAGCGCATGGCGGCGGCGGTGTCACCGTCGATGGAGCCGAAGTTCCCGTGCCCGTCCACCAGCGGTTCCCGCATGCTGAAACCCTGTGCCATGCGCACCAGCGCGTCGTAAACGCTTGAATCGCCGTGCGGGTGGAACTTGCCCAGGCAGTCGCCCACGATGCGGGCGCACTTGCGGTGCGGGCGGTCCGGCTGCAGATTGAGCTCCATCATCGTAAATAAAATGCGCCGCTGCACGGGCTTGAGCCCGTCCTCCACGCGCGGGATGGCGCGCTCCATGATGACGTGTTCGGCGTAGGGAATCATCGAATTGTGCATGACCTCGGCCATGGACATCTGGATGATGCCATGTGCATTATCTTCAGGCAATCGGCTCACCTGCCTTCAGCGTATCGGCGATCTCGATGAACGAATCTTCGCGGTTGAAATTGGCGTATTTGGAGATGTATTCGCGGCGCGGCTCCACCTTGTCCCCCATCAGCACGGATACGCGGTGCTCCACCTGCGCGGCGTCCTCGATGGTCACCTGCAAAAGCTTGCGCACCTGCGGGTCCATGGTCGTCGCCCAGAGCTGCTCGGGGTTCATCTCTCCCAGCCCCTTGTAGCGCTGGATGGTGTAGTTTTTCTTGTCCTGCGTCAAGCGCTGCAATTCCGCGTCGTCGTACGCGTAGATGGATTTCCCTCCTTGCGTGACGCGGTACAGCGGCGGCATGCCGATGTACACGTGCCCTTCGGCGATCAGTTCGCGCATATAGCGGTAGAAGAACGTCAGCAGGATGGCGCGGATATGCGCGCCGTCCTGGTCGGCGTCGCTCAGGATGATGACCTTGTGGTATTTCAGGTTGTCCAGGCTGAAGCTTTCGTCGATGTTCGTGCCCAGCGCCGTGATAACGGAGCGGAACTCCTCGTTGGCCAGCACCTGGTCGAGCCGCTTCTTTTCGGCGTTGAGCGGCTTGCCTCGCAGCGGCAGGATGGCCTGGAACTGCCGGTCGCGCCCCTGCTTGGCGCTGCCGCCTGCACTGTCGCCCTCGACGATGAACAGCTCGTTTTGCTCGGGCTTGCGTCCCGTACAGCTTGATAGCTTCCCGACCAGCGGCGCGGCTTCCAGCGCGGTCTTCGCGCGTGCGACGTCGCGCGCCTTACGGGCCGCGGCGCGCACCTGCGCGGCTTTGACGGCCTTTTCGACCAGTTTGGCCGCCAGTTCCTGGTTTTTCAGATCCTCGAAATACGCCGTCAGCTGCTGGGTCAGGATCGCCTCAATGGCGGGACGTACCTCGGTGTTGCCGAGCTTGCCCTTGGTCTGCCCCTCAAACTGCGGGTTCTTCACCATGGCGAGCATGACCGCCGTCATGCCCTCGCGGTAATCGTCGCCGCCCAGGTTCGCGTCCTTGTCCTTGAGCACGCCAAGCCTGCGGGCGAAATCGTTGAGCACCTTGGTGTAGGCTGCCCGGAAGCCCGTCTCGTGCGTGCCGCCTTCGGAGGTCGGGATGTTGTTGACATAAGAGAAGATGTTTTCCGTATAGCTGTCGGTGTACTGGATCGCCGCGCGGAACAGGATATCGTCGCGCCGGCCTTCCAGAAAGATGGGTTCGTCATGCAGCGTGGTTTTTTCGGCGTTGAGATATTTCACGTAATCCTTCAGCCCGCCGTCGTAGCGGAATTCCATCCGCCCGCCGCTGCCGTTGCCGTTTTCGCCGTTTTCGTCGGATTCAACTACCGCTGTTTTATTGCGTTCATCCTCAAAGGTGATGGTGACGCCCTTGTTGAGATACGCGAGCTCCCTGAGCCTGCGCAACACCATATCGCTGTTGAAGTCCATGGTCTCAAAAATCCTGCCGTCGGGCTTGAAGCGCACCAGCGTGCCGCGCTTGCGCGTGTTGGAGACCTGTTTGAGCGGTTCGGTCACGCGTCCCCCGACGACCTTGCCCTGTTTTTTATCGAAAACCGACCCGAAGCGAATCTGATAATGCCCGAAATCCTTGTACACATCCACCAGCATCCACTCCGAGAGCGCGTTGACCACGCTGCCGCCCACGCCGTGCAGGCCGCCTGAATAGGAGTAGTTTTCGTTGTCGAACTTACCGCCGGCGTGCAGCTTGGTGTAGATCACTTCCACGCCGGGGATATTCAGCGTCGGGTGATTGTCCACGGGCACGCCGCGTCCGTTGTCCCACACGGAGGCGGAACCGTCCTCGTGCAGCGTCACATCGATGGTATCGGCAAAGCCGCCCATGGCTTCGTCCACGGCGTTGTCCACGATCTCCCAGAGCATATGGTGCAGCCCGCGGCTGCCCGTGGAGCCGATGTACATGCCCGGGCGCATACGGACGGCGTCCAGCCCCTCCAGCACCTTGATTTTATCCGCGTTGTACGAGGCCATCCAGTCTCTCCTCACTTGTTTTTACGATATTCTTAACCTTATATATTATAGCATATTTTGTGCCTGTCCACAAGAAAATACCCCCGCATCCTCAGGATGTGGGGGTGCGTGAAACTCTTGCTATTCAAGGATTAACCGGCAGTAGCTCTTTTTGCCTTTACGCAGCAGCAGGCCGCCTGAACCGATTTGCTCCGGTGCGATTTTCGCGTCGATATCGGTGAGTATCTCATCGTTCACCGCCACCGCGCCTGCCTCTACCATTTTACGCGCTTCGCCGCGGCTTTTGCACAGGCCGCACTCATTAAGCCAGGTCGTTATGCGCCCGTCCTCTTTAAGCATCGCGGCGGTCACTGTAAAGGTCGGAACGTTTTCCATGCTGCCCTGCCCGCCGAACAGCGCCCCGGACGCGTCGATGGCCTTGTTAGCCTCCTCCTCGCCGTGGATCAATCTGGTCATCTCGAATGCGAGCACCTTCTTGGCCTCGTTGATCTCCGTGTCCCTGAGCGCGCCCAGGCGGCGCACCTCGTCCATCGGAAGGAAGGTCAACAGCCGCAGGTACGTCTCCACGTCCGCGTCCGGCACGTTGCGCCAGTACTGGTAAAACTCGTAGGGCGTCGTGCGCGCAGGATCCAGCCACAGCGCGCCTTGTTCGGTCTTGCCCATCTTCTGGCCGCTGGCGGTCATGATCAGCTTGTGCGTCAGGGCGAACGCGTCCTCCCGCTCCTTGCGGCGGATGAGGTCGGCGCCCGCGAGGATGTTGGACCACTGGTCGTCCCCGCCGATCTGCAGCCGGCAGTTATAACGGCGGAACAACTCCAGAAAGTCATAGGCCTGCATCAGCATGTAGTTGAACTCCAGGAACGTCAGCCCCACTTCCAGCCGCCGCTTGTAGCACTCGGCAGTCAGCATGCGGTTGACGGAGAAATACACGCCGATATCCCGCAGAAACTCCACGTAGTTGAGTTCCAGCAGCCAGTCGGCGTTATTGGGCATGATGGCGCCGCCTTCGCCGAAATCCAGCAGCGGGCTGATCTGCTTTTTGATCGTTTTGATGTTTTCGTCGATGGTCTCCTTGGTGAGCATCTGCCTAAGCTCGGATTTGCCGCTGGGATCGCCGACCATGGCCGTGCCGCCGCCGCACAGGATGATAGGCCTGTGCCCCGCCTGCTGCAGCCGCCTTGCGAAGATCACCGGCACGATATGCCCCACGTGCAGGCTGTCCGCCGTGGGATCGATGCCGACGTAAAAGGTCATCGGCTCCTTGTCCATGGCCTTGTAGAGATCCTCTTCAAAGGTCACCTGCGCGAGGATGCCGCGCTCCTTAAGTTGATCCAAAATATGCATATCAAATCACTCCTGTTATTTCGGTTGGAACAGCTCCCGCAGGATACCCATACCGGAATGTATCTGTTCCAGGCTGCTGTTGGAGAAGTTCAGGCGGAAGGTGTTGTGATGCCCGCCCTCGGGATAGAAATACGTGCCAGGCACATAGGCCACGCCGCGCTCCACGGCCTCTTCGAAGCACTTTGTGGCGTTTATGCCCTCCGGCAAGGCGCAGAACACGAACAGTCCGCCTTCGGGTTTGGTATAATCCGTACCTTCGGGAAAGGTTGCAAGTTCCCCGAGCATCGCGTGCAGCTTCCCGCGGTAAGGGCCCAAAATGGAGTGCAGGTGCGGCATGAGAAGCTTCCGCCGCAGGAACTGGTCGATGATCGCCTGGGTCAGCAGCGGCGTATGCAGGTCCGTGCCTTGCTTGCCGATGGTGCATTTGCGGATGATATCCTCGTGCGCAACCATATACCCCACGCGCATGCCGGGACTGACGAGCTTGGAAAAACTGCCCATGTACACCACGTGCCCACTTTCGTCAAAATGCTTGACGGACGGCTGCGGCTGCCCCTCGTAACGCAGGTCGCGGTAGGGGTCGTCCTCCATCACGAGGAAGCCGTATTCCCCGGCCATCCCGGCGATCGCCTTCCGCCTGTCCGCCTTGAGCGTCCGGCCGGTGGGATTTTGGAAGTTGGGGATGCAGTAAAGCGCTTTGGGACGGTGCCGCTTCACCGCCGTCTCCAGCGCGTCGATCCTTAGTCCGTCGTCGTCGCTTTCCACAGGCACGAGCTTCTGCTGGTTCACGCGCAGGGTCTGCATATTCCCCAGAAATGTCGGATCCTCCGTCAGCACCGTATCCCCGGGGTTGAGGAACGCCTTGCAGAGCAGGTCCACGCCCTGCGTGGAACCGGTCAGCGGCAGGATGTTCTGCTTTTCCGCCGGGAAGTCATAGCTTTCATTGAGGTAAGCCTGCAGGCTTTCCAGAAACGGCGGATAGCCCTCCGTCGCGCCGTACTGCAGTATACGCTTGCCGTCTTTTAGCAGCACGTCGCTGGCAAGCTCGGCGCACAGCTCGTTTGGCAGCGCGTCGTCCGAGGGATTGCCGCCGGCGAAGCTGACGATGCCGGGGCGCGCAAGCACCTTGAAAATCTCGCGGATTGCGCTGCCGCTGATCCCGCTAAACCGGTCTGCGTATGAAACTCCGTTAGGCAGCATAAGGTTCCCCTCCTTCAATGAAAACGCCTTCCCCGCACAGGGGGAAGGCGTTAAAAACGCGGTACCACTTCCACATCGATATCCCCTCGCGAGCATATCCTTGCAAAGAACAAAAGTTCTTTCGCGCTGTAACCGGCGCGCCGTCGGCTGCCTACTCGCCAAAAAGCTTTGGGAGCCTCGCTCCGGGACGTATTCGCCGCCGTATCGCCGCCTTCTTGCACCGGCCGAAGGCTCTCTGCGGGCTAAACAGCGGGTACTGCTTCCCTTCATTGCGTTACAAGCATTATACGGCAGTGTGCGCGGGTATGTCAAGGCTGACGGGCGCATAGGATACCCTTCTGTTTTTAGGCGGCATCCTCTATGATTATCGGCAGATTTCTGTATGGATTGGATAAAAATTAGAATCTGCTGAGTTTTTTGTTAGAATCCTATTGACAAATCTCAGTTAGAGCTGTTAAACTCATCCTGGAAGCGAGTTAAGGGCTTCTAACTCGACCGATCGCTTTACAATTACGCATCACGAGGAGAGACGCGATGAAAACACTCAGGAATGTCGCCATAGGCAGCCACGCGGTGATCGTGAAGCTGCATGGCGAAGGCGCGCTCAAGCGCAGAATCATGGATATGGGACTGACCAAAGGTACGGATGTATTTGTACGCAAAGTCGCCCCGCTTGGCGATCCATTGGAATTATCGGTCCGGGGTTATGAGCTTTCCATCCGAAAAGGCGACGCGGAAAAGATCGAAGTCGAGTAGAAACGCGGTGAAAACCGCTTTTCATTTGAAGCTTGGTTAGTCTAGTCTAACTAGAATTCAGGAGGAAACGGCCATGAGCATTAAAATTGCTCTTGCAGGTAACCCGAATTCCGGCAAAACCACCATGTTCAACACGCTGACAGGCAGTAACCAATACGTGGGCAACTGGCCGGGCGTGACGGTCGAGAAAAAGGAAGGCCGGCTGAAGGGTTCGCCGGATATCATCATCCAGGATCTGCCCGGCATCTACTCGCTTTCACCGTATACGCTGGAGGAAGTGCTTGCGCGCAATTACCTGGTAACGGAAAAGCCGGACGTAATCATCAATATCGTAGACGCCACCAACATCGAGCGCAACCTATACCTGACCACGCAGCTGAAAGAACTGAACATCCCCATGGTTATCGCACTGAATATGATCGACGTCACCCGCAGGAACGGCGACGTGATCCACCTGATGAAGCTGGCCGATGAGCTGAAGTGCGATGTGATCGAGACCTCCGCCCTCAAGGGAGAGGGTTCGCTGCTCGTAGCGCAGAAAGCCGCGGAACTGGCACGCCGGGAAAGGAACATCGAGCATCCGCACGTATTCGCTGGCAGCGTAGAACACGCGCTGGCGCACATCGAGGATCTGATCACCCATCACAACGGCGAGGAGCCTGTACACCATCACCATAAAGGCGGTATCGTGCACGAGGGCAGCATCGTGGACGTTACCATGTCGCGCTGGTACGCGATCAAGCTGTTTGAGCGCGACGAGAAAGTGATCGAAGAGCTGAACCTGCCCACAGGCATATTGGAGCAGATTGAGGAATGCATCCGCGCCTGTGAAAGCGAAATGGATGACGACGCCGAATCAATCATCACCAACCAGCGTTATGCTTATATCGAATGCCTGGTATCGGGATGCGTGAAGAAGGGCAGGCCGCAGGGCGCGCTGACCCTGACGGACAAGATCGACCTCGTGATGACGCACCGTATCCTTGCGCTCCCGATCTTTGCGGCGATCATGTTTCTGGTCTACTATATCTCCGTAACGACCGTCGGCGCGCTTGCCACGGATTTCACCAACGATACCCTGATCGCCCAATGGATACAGGAACCGCTGGTAGGCTGGCTTGAAAGCATCGGCACGGCAAGCTGGCTGGTCGGGCTGATCGGCGACGGCATCATCGGCGGCGCGGGCGCTGTGCTTGGCTTCGTGCCGCAGATGATCGTGCTTTTCCTGCTGCTAGCAATATTGGAGGACGTCGGCTATATGGCGCGCGTCGCGTTCATCATGGACCGTATTTTCCGCAAGTTCGGTCTTTCCGGAAAGAGTTTTATCCCGATGCTGATCTCCTCGGGCTGCACCGTGCCTGGCGTGATGGCGTCGCGCACGATCGAAAACGAGCACGACCGCAGAATGACCATCATTACCGCAAGTTTCATCCCCTGCGGCGCAAAGATGCCCATCGTCGCGCTGATCGCAGGCGCGTTATTCGGCAACGCGGGCTGGGTGGCGGCTTCGGCGTATTTTATCGGCGTTTCGGCTGTAATCGTCTCCGGTATCATGCTGCGCAAGACCAGAGCGTTTTCCGGCAAACCGGCGCCGTTTGTGATGGAACTGCCCCCGTACCACACCCCTTCGGCCAATAACGTGCTGCGCAGCACCTGGGAGCGCGGCTGGAGTTTTATCAAGCGCGCGGGAACGGTGATCGTGGTCGCCAGCGTGTTCATCTGGTTCGCCTCCGGCTACGGCTGGGCGGCCAGGCAGACGGATGTTCCGCAGGATAACACGGTTCAAGCTAGTGATACCGCTGCGTTTGGGGCTGTGGACAGCATGGACGACAGCATGCTGGGCAAAGTCGGCGGCGTCGTTGCGCCGGTGTTCCGGCCACTCGGCTTTGACGGCTGGCAGTTTACCGTCGCCACCGTGATGGGGCTGGTCGCCAAGGAGGAGGTCGTCGGTGTGTTCGGCGTACTGTTCGGCGCGGCAGAAGATGAGGATTCCGCCTTTGCGCTTTTAGAAGAAGGCGGCGATGCGCAAATCGTAACCTCGCTTTCCCCGATCGCGCAAGCGTTTGACAACGTAAGCGGAGGTTACGGCGGATTGGCGGCGTTCTGCTTCCTGCTGTTTAACCTCCTGTGCGCCCCCTGCTTTGCCGCTATTGGCGCGATCAAGCGTGAAATGAACTCAGCCAGATGGACGTGGTTCGCCATTGCCTATCAAACGCTGTTTGCCTATACCGTGGCGTTGATCGTATTCCGTCTCGGCGTGTTGCTTTCCGGCGGCGGGTTTTCTGCGGCGACCGCAGCCGCGCTAATACTGTTGGCCTTTATCATCCGCCAGCTGACCCGCAAGAACTACCATATCGTAGCAGAAGGAGGCCCCTATGGCTACATGGATCATCGGCGGCGCCGTGCTGCTCATCATCGGCGCCATCATATGGAAGATGATCGCCGATAAACGGCAGGGCAAACGTTCCTGCGGCGGCGATTGTCAGAATTGCCAAATGAGCTGCCGTACGAAATGAAGCTGTTTGACTTGTCAACCAGCCGTGAATACAATATTTCATACGCGGAAGGATGTGAAATCATGCAGATACTCAAGTCATCCGAAGACTACTTGGAGACCATGCTGATGCTGAAGATCCAGCACGGATACATCCGCTCCATCGACATCGCAAACGAACTCGGTGTGACCAAGCCGAGCGTCAGCTACGCCACAAAACGGCTCAGGGAAAACGGCTATATCATCATGGATAAAGACGGTCTGATCACGATCACCGGCAAGGGGCTTCGGATCGCCGAGAGCATGTATGAACGCCACAAGACGCTGTCCAAATTCCTGATTCGTCTCGGGGTCGACCCAAAGATCGCACAGGAGGACGCCTGCAAGATCGAGCATGACATCTCCGAAGAAACCTTCCGGGCGCTGCGCAGCCATATTGACAATCATTTAGGGTCATAATATGATAGCGTTAAGCCTGTAGAAGGAGGACGCTCGAATGAAACTGAATATCAAACGTACGATCCTGGTCGGATTTGCGTTTATGTCGATCAGCGCGTTCTGGCAGCTGTACGACAACGTGGTCCCGCTGATCCTGAAAAACACCTTCGCAATGAAAGACGGCGCGGCGGGCATCATCATGGCGCTTGACAATGTTCTGGCGCTGTTTTTGCTTCCGTTTTTCGGTATGCTGTCGGACAAGACCAAAACGAAGTTCGGCAGGCGCACACCCTATATCGTGCTGGGGACGCTGACGGCCGTGGTGCTGATGAACCTGTTGCCGTTTGCGGACAAGACCAACAATTTCGTGCTGTTCATCGTGGCGCTTGCCCTCCTGCTCATCGCCATGGGCACCTACCGCTCGCCCGCCGTCGCACTGATGCCGGACGTCACGGTAAAGCCTCTGCGCTCCAAGGGCAACGCCGTCATCAACCTGATGGGCGCGGTCGGCGCGATCTTCACGCTGGTGGTGACCATGTTCCTCGTGGGCACGCGGAATGTGGAACAGGCGGACGGCGCAGTCAAAACGCTGGACGACTACACGCTGCTGTTCATCGCGGTCGCGGCGCTGATGGTCGTCGCCGTCGTCGTATTGCTTTGGAAGATCCGGGAAAACAAGCTGTCCAAAGAGGCCGCCGTATTCAACGACGCGTACGACGACGAAAACGCTTCGGAAGTGGAAGCTGCACAGGCAGCGTCCAAGCCGAAAGCAGGTATCCGCTCGCTGCCTCCGGACGTGAAACGCAGTCTGTTCCTCATCTTGTTTTCCATATTTTTCTGGTTTATGGGCTACAACGCCGTAACCACCGCATTTACCAAGTACGCCGCGCAGGAGTGGGCTTACGGCATCCAGGATGCCTCCATGTGCCTGATGGTCGCCACCGGCGCCGCCGTGCTTTTCTTTATCCCGGTGGGCCTGTTCGCGTCCAGATACGGCCGGAAGCGCACCATCCAGTTCGGCGTCATCCTGCTGGCGCTGTGCTTCGGCTCGTTCGGGTTCTATCATGCGTTCCACTTTTCGCTGTACGTCATCTTCGCGCTGGTCGGCGTGGCGTGGGCGTCCATCAACGTCAACAGCTACCCGATGGTCGTGGAGATCTCCAAAAGCGCGGATGTCGGCCAGTTTACGGGGTACTATTACACGTTTTCCATGGCCGCGCAGATCGTGACCCCGATTTTGTCCGGTTATCTGATGCAGTATATTGGTTACGTCGTGCTCGCGCCGTACGCCGCGGTAATGGTGGCGATATCGCTGATCACCATCTCCATGGCAAAGCACGGCGATTCCAAGCCCATCCCGCCCAAGACCAAGCTGGAAGCCTACGACGCGGGAGACGATTAAAAATGGTGTTTGCCCTGTGGCTGCTGTTCGCGTTTGCGGTATTGCTGCTTATCTTCGCGCTGTACCTGTGGCTGATCGCGCCCGCGCGCAGGCCTTATCCCGGGAAGCTGCGCCGTGATGTGCTCTACGCGCACCGCGGCCTGCATGACGGGAACCAATCCGTGATTGAAAACAGCATGCGGGCGTTCGCGCTTGCCGCGGAACACGGATACGGCATCGAAATGGATCTGCAGTCCACGCGCGACGGGCAGGTGGTCGTCCATCATGATTTAAACACCCTGCGCGTCTGCGGCACGGACGCGGTGATCGAACAGACGGACTACGCCGATCTGCCGGCGCTGCCGGACGGCACGCCAATCCCCTTGTTTTCCGATTTCCTCAAGCTGATAGGCAGCAGGGTCCCAGTCATCATCGAGTTCAAACATCACAAGCAGTATGTGCGCACACTCCGCGCCGCGCTTGCTTTGCTCAGGGAGTATTCCGGCGAAACCTATCTGGAATCCTTTCACCCGTCCGTCGTGCGCTACCTGCGCGTACACGCGCCCGAAACGCTGCGCGGGCAGTTGTCCGCGGGGCATTTTGATGCCGGCACCAATCCAATCGCGGCGTTCGTTCTCAAGCATCTGCTGATCGATGTGCTGTCCCGCCCGCACTTCATCGCCTATAATTTTAGAAACGACCGTTCGCTGTCGCTGAAGCTGCTCCGCATGCTGTTCCGACCCGTTCTCGTGGCGTGGACGGCGCGGAGCCAGGCCGAACTGGACGTGGCGCGTGCGCGCTACGACGCGGTGATATTCGAAGGCTTCATTCCCGATTCATCCGAGTAATTCCCTTGCCGAAAGAAGGTCTCCCCATTGCAATTCTGCACCCTGTTCTCAGGCTCCAGCGGCAACTGTGCGTACCTGTCCACAGAGCGCGGCGCCGTTCTGATCGACTGCGGGATGAGCGGCAAACAGACGCTGGAAGCGCTGATGAGGGCCAAACTGGACATCCCCTCCATCCACGCATTGCTGATTACCCACGAACATTCCGATCACACGAAAGGCGCGGGCGTGATCAGCCGCAGGCTCAACATCCCCGTATACGCGACCGAAGGAACCTGGGAAGGCATGCATCGCGGCATTGGCGAACTGCCAAGACACAACCGCATGACAATCCGCGCCGACGAGAGCTTCTTTCTGGACGATATCGAGGCCGTGCCTTTCCATATCCCGCACGACGCGAACGAGCCGACGGGGTTCCGTTTCTATACAGGGCGGCACAGCGTCGCTGTCGCGACCGATCTGGGACACTTTTCCAAGTTCGTCTTCCAGGCGATCGAAAGCGCCGATATCGTGCTGCTGGAAAGCAACCACGATCCGGAGATGCTCAAAAACAATCCGCGTTATCCCCAGCGCCTGAAGACCCGTATCCTCGGCCGGAAAGGCCACCTGAGCAACGGTGCGGGCGCGCAGGCGGCGGTGCAGCTATTGCAAAGCGGAACCAAACACCTGCTGCTCGGGCATCTGAGCGAGGAGAACAACACGCCCGATATCGCGTATCAGGCCGTGTCCGCCGCGCTGACGGAGGCGGGCGCCATCATCGGGGAGGATATCTCGCTGCACGTAGCCGATCGTTATCAGGTCGGGTATTTGTACCGCATTTAGGAGAGAACTATGGAATTTCGTGTACTGGACGAAATCGTGGAGATCGAAGGCAAGGGACTGATGCTGTTTGCAGCAGCTGAGGACTGTCAGGCGATGCACGGCGGCTGCAGAATCCGCGACGTCCGCGGCAACGTGCACGTTGTGGACAAGATCGACTGTCACGAATCCTTTGCGTCGTTGTATATAGCCGGCGGAAACGCCGACTACTTCAACCGGCTGTTCCGCGACATACTGGTGGACGCGACTCTGTTTGTACGTTGCGATTCGGAGGATGACCGTTGATTACCGTATTATGCGTGGGAAAACTCAAAGAGCGCTATTTCCTGGACGCGCAGAAAGAGTATCTCAAGCGCCTGTCCGGGCTGATGCCATGCGGAATTGTTGAAGTTCGGGACGAATCCGAACCCAAACATCTTTCGGACGCCGCCAAAGAACAAACGCTGCGTGCCGAAGCCGTCCGCCTATTATCGAAAATACCCGATACAGCCTATGTCATTGCGCTGTGCATAGACGCAAAGCAGCCCGCAAGCGTCGAGCTGGCAGGCAAACTGAACGATTTGTTACTGGGCGGGAAGAGCGACATCGTGTTTGTGATCGGCGGCTCGCTGGGGCTGCATCAAAGCGTGCTCGAGCGCGCGCAGGAGTGCCTGTCGATGAGCCATATGACCTTTCCGCACCAGCTTGCGCGTATCATCCTGCTGGAGCAGCTGTACCGCGCCGCCAAGATCAGCGCGGGACAGCGGTATCACAAGTAGCGACAGCCTTACCCGACGATAACCTGCACCTTGCAGGTCTTTTTATTATCCTCCGATACGGGAATCAACTGGCCGTCTGTCGCTTTGCCGTCTACGACGAGCGAGACCTTGCCCTTTTCGCCGCCGCTGTTGTTTCGGATCGTGATATCGTACTCCCGGCCGCGGAAGATGCGGCGGACGGTGACGGTCTTCAGGTGCGCGGGCAGGCAGGGGTCGATCATCAGTCCGTTATACTGCGGCTTGATTCCCAGGATTGCCTGCGACGCGGCGCAGAAGTTCCACGCCGCCGTGCCCGTTAGCCAGCTGTTGCGCGCCTCGCCGGGCTTGTCGCTTTCCTTGCCGTTGACGGTCTGGCTGTACACATAGGGTTCGGTGCGGTGCAGCTTCTGGTCCTCGATGTACACCGGCGCGGTGCGGCGGTATACGTCAAACGCCCTGTCCCCGTGCCCGAGCACCGTTTCAGCAATGACGATCCATGGGTTGTTATGGCAGAATACCGAGCCGTTTTCCTTGTATCCCGGCGGGTAGGAGCTGATCTCGCCGAGATTCAGATGATAGCCTTGGTAGGCGGGCCAGTTCAGCACCGCGCCGTACTCAAACAGCAGGTGTTCGCGCGTGGCGTCCAGCGCCTTTTGGGCTTTGCCGTCCTCCCTGCCGATGCCGGCCATCACGCACATGCCCTGCGGTTCGATGAAGATCTTGCCTTCTTCGCACTCGTCCGAGCCAACCTTGTCCCCGTTGGCATCGTAGGCGCGCAGGAACCATTCCCCGTCCCAGCCGTGCGTTTCGACGGCTTTCACCATCTTATCCTTTTCGGCTTTGGCAAAGGCGGTTTCCTGCCTGTCTCCGATCAGCGCGAACAGTTCCGCATAATCGTCCGCTATACCTACGAACATTCCGGCGATGAACACGCTCTCGGCAATGCCCGTATCGTTGTTCGTCACCGTCTGGAAGCTCTCGCCCGGCTCTTTGGAAAAGCAGTTGAGGTTCAGGCAGTCGTTCCAGTCCGCCCGCCCGATCAGCGGCAGGCCGTGTGGGCCCAAATTCCCCGTGGTATAACGGAAAGCGCGGCGCAGGTGCTCTTTCAGCGGCGCGGCGAGAGAGGAGTCGTTGTTGAAATCGACTATCTCTTCCAGCAGCGTGAAATCGCCTGTTTCCTTGATATACGCCACCACCGCGTAGATCAGCCAGAGCGGGTCGTCGTTAAAGCTGCTGCCGACTTCGGCGTTTCCGCGCTTGGTCAGCGGCTGGTACTGGTGGTACGCGCTGCCGTCCGGCAGTTGCGTGGCCGCGACGTCCAGGATGCGCTCCCTGGCGCGCTCGGGTATCAGGTGCAAGAAGCCAAGCAGGTCCTGGCTGCAGTCGCGAAAACCCATCCCGCGCCCGATTCCGCTTTCAAAATAGCTGGCGGAGCGGCTCATATTGAAAGTTACCATGCACTGGTACTGGTTCCACAGGTTGATCTGCCTGTCGAACTTCTCATCCTCCGAGTGAATCGAGAAGCGGCTTAATAACTGCTCCCAATATGCCTTGAGCTCGTTCAGCTTTTCATCGAATTGGGCCGTGGTTCTGAACGCGTCCAGCAACGCGTGCGCGTCCTGCTTGTTGATGACACCCGGCGCGGTAAACTTCTCATCCTCCGGGCTTTCGCAGAATCCGAGGACGAAAACGAAGCCGACGCTCTCCCCCGGTTTAAGCTTGCGCCGGATGTTATGGCTGCCGATGGGCGCCCACCCGTGTGCTTCGCTGTTGCGCGGCTTGTCCTCCGTCACGGCCTGCGGCTCGCTAAAGCCATTGTACAGGCCCATGAAGCTTTCGCGGTCGGTATCGAACCCGTCCACCTGCGTGTTGACGGCAAAGACCGCGTAATGGTTCCGGCGCTCGCGGTACTCCGACTTATGGTAGATCACCGCGCCGTCGTTTTCCAGCTCTACTTCCGCTAGCGCGTAGTTGCGCTGATAATTGGTCGCGTCATCCAGCGCCTCCCACAGGCAGAACTCCACGAAGCTGTAGAGGCTGATATCCTTATCCGTGCCGCTTTCGTTGGTCAGCGTCAGCTTGGTCGCCTCGGCACGGCAGCCGAAGGGCACCATCACGCACTGCTCGGCTTTTAGGCCGTCCTTGGCGGATATAATTTTGGTATACCCCATGCCGTGATGGCAGGCGTAGCTGTCCAGCTTTATCTGGCAGGGCTGCCAGCCGGGATTCCATACGCTGTCCCCGTCCCGAAGGTAGAAGTACTTGCCACCGGCATCGGTAGGCACGTTGTTGTAGCGATAGCGGGTCAGCCGCAGCAGCCGCGCGTCTTTATAGAAGGAGTATCCGCCGGAGGTATTGCTTATCAGCGAGAAAAACGCCTCGCTACCCAGATAGTTGATCCACGGATAGGGCGTATACGGGCGGGTGATGATAAATTCCCTGTTTTGGTCGTCGAAATAACCATAGCTGTCCATAAGGTTGCTCCTTACGAAAACGTTTTAAGTCTTTCAATAGCATACCGTTTTTACCGGGTATTTGCAACAAGAAGTTATATATTTGTTATAAAAAGCAGCGCTCTGCAACTAGCAGAGCGCTAAATCACCTAAAAACACCGCTCAGTCGCGGCCGCCGCCTTCTACGGACGCGTCGTTGGAGTAGCCAACGCTCTCCCAGAAGCCCTCGTAATCCGCGTCGTCGGACAGCGTAATGCGGTTGACCCATCTGGCCCATTTATAGCCCATTTTGTCCTCCGCCACCACGATAAACGGATACCCCATCTCCGCCGGGAGAGGAATGCCGTTTGACTGGTACGCCATGATGAGCTGATTATCCACAATGGTATTCAGCGGCAGGGACGTAGTGTATCCGTCCACTGCGCCGAAGATGACCGTTACGGCGTCCTCCCGTACGCCCGCCGTGTCCAGCAGGTCCTGTATCAACACGCCTTTCCAAAGGATGGTCGCGTCCCAGCCTTCCACGCAGTGCAGCGTGATCAGCCGCTCATAAGCGGACAGCGCAAGCACGTCGCCGTAGCGGAGCGTCTGCGGCGTATCCACCAGGCCGTCGATCGTAAGCTGGTAACCTTCGATATCAACGTACTGGACGCCCTTGATGGAATTGTCGCGCGGGCCGACGGCGGGGTCCAGCCGTGCGCCCTGGTATTCTGTGATCTCGTTTTCCCTGTATCTGGACATCGTTGCCGAGGATACGGCGTCGGGTTTCTCCGCGGAGCAACCGGTGGTAAACAACAATAAAGCAATGATAAGAACTCCGAATTTTTTCATTGGCCGCACTCTCCTTTTATTGATCGGGCCGTTATCGACAAGTTTACGGGAACACTGTATAATGAGTGGGACTAACGGAGGGATGGGACTGATACGCTTTGAGTAAACCGGAAAACACGAACGGGCGCATGTGGCTTCGGCTGATGAAGTTAGGCCGCGCCAAGGGAGACCTGACCGTGCCCTGCGATTTCGAGTATCCGCAGCTTGCCCTGCGGGAAGCCATGCACGAGCTCGACCTGAGCATGCCGGTGTGGCTGCCCCGCCATCAGAAGGATTGGCGGGAGTTCTCGCTGACGCGCTTCACGGCGGACCATTTTCTGGAAGCCGTAACGTTCGACCGGCTGGAGATCAGCTTCATCGCGCCGGAAGACCGGAAAAAGAAGCGCAATCCGATGTTTGAGGTCTGAGCATATGCCGGAAAACACCCTTCAAAAGAACCAAATCATCCGCCTGACCTGCGAGCGTCTCGGCGCCGATCTGGAAGGCGTGTGCCGCCATCACGGCCTTACCGTATTTGTACCCGGTATCCTGCCCGGTGAAACCTGCGATGCCAGGGTACTGAAGGCGCAGGCGGCCTATGCGTTCGCCAAAAGCGAGCAATTGCTTACGCCGTCGCCCGATCGCCGTACGCCGTTTTGCCCGGCGTACGGGCGATGCGGCGGGTGCAGCGGGCAGCACATGAGCTATGCGCTGACGCTTGAAGCCAAGCGCCAGCAGGTGTTCGACAGCCTGACGAGGATCGGCAGGCTTACGCTTTCTCCCGATGATGTACCGCCCGTACTCGGCGCGGACAACCCTACGCACTGCCGCAACAAAGCCAGCCTGCCCGTCGGCGGCAGCGTACAGAATCCGGCGCTCGGGTTTTACCGCAAGCGCTCCCATGACCTGGTTGAAATCGCGGATTGCCCCGTCTCGCTCAACAGCCTGTCGGGTGTTGTCGCGTCCGCCAAACAGTGGATGCGCGACAACACCATCGCGCCCTATGACGAACTCTCGCACCGGGGATTCCTGCGGCACGTCGTCGTCCGTAGCAGCCGCAAAGGCGACATACTTATAGTGCTTGCGGCTACCTCGGACACGTTGCCTGCGAAGGATGCGCTAGTAACGCTGCTTGACCAAAACGTGCCAGGCTTCAAAGGATTGCATATCAGCGAGAATAAGGCGATGGGCAATACCATACTCGGTCGGAAAAGCCGCAGGCTGTACGGCGAGGATACGATTATGGAAACGCTGCTGGGACTGACGTTTGAGATCACGCCGCTGTCCTTCTTCCAGGTCAATCCCGGCCAGACCGGAGTTTTATATCAAAAGGCGGTCGAATTTGCCGTGCTGTCGCCGGAGGATACGATCGTGGACGCCTACGCGGGCTCTGGCACGCTTTCGCTTTGTATGGCGAAACA
Source organism: Clostridiales bacterium (assembly GCA_016930575.1). Taxonomy (GTDB): domain Bacteria; phylum Bacillota; class Clostridia; order Christensenellales; family Aristaeellaceae; genus CAXXOK01. The sequence goes on from JAFGGL010000006.1 coordinate 68,681, forward strand.
CTGCAGACGCGTGATCGGTCTGGAAATCGTTCCCCAGGCCGTGAAAAGCGCCTTGCGCAACGCGGAAACCAATGGGATAATCAACACGGAATTCATCGCCGCCGCTGTGGAAAACGCGCTGCCGAAGCTGGTCGCGGACGGCCTGCGCCCCGATGTCGTCGTGCTCGATCCGCCTCGAAAAGGCGTAGAGCAGCCCGTGATCGACGCATTGTTCGAAGCGAAACCAAAACGCATCGTGTATGTCAGCTGCCACGTGCCCACACAGGCGCGGGATATCGCAAAACTGGCGGAAGGCGGTTACCGCTTCACCGCCTGCCAGCCCGTGGATATGTTCTGCTACGCAGGCGGCGTGGAAAACGTCGTTTGCCTGGAACGCTGAACGGAAGGAGTGCAGGATGCCGCTGAAAGACGAATTGCTTAAAGCGCTGGAAACACACCGCGATACGCCTGTTTCCGGACAGGCGCTGGCGCGGGAATTCTCCGTGTCTCGCACCGCGGTCTGGAAAGCAATCAACGAGCTGAAGGCGCAGGGATATGCTATTCTGTCCGCCCCCAACCGCGGGTATCAACTGGCGCAGGACGATGATCATCTTTCACAGTCCGCTATTGAAAGATTTCTGAGCGCGGAACTCCCCGTGTACGTGTTTGACACGGTCGATTCCACGCTGAATGAGGCGAAGCGGCGCTACGCAGACGGCGAAAAGCGCTTTTTGATTGTTTCCGATTCCCAATCCGCGGGGCGCGGCAGGCGCGGGCGGCAGTTTTTCTCCCCGAAAGGCACGGGGCTGTATCTGACGCTGGTGCTGCCCCTGCTCTGCAGCGTGGACGCCGCGCCGAGCATTACGGCCTATGCCGCCGTGTGCGTGTGTAAGGCCATCGAAGCGCTGACGGGCATACAAGCGCAAATCAAATGGGTCAACGACGTGTTCCTTAACGGCAGGAAGGTATGCGGCATCCTCACCGAAGCCAGCACCAGTCTGGAAAGCGGACTGATCGAAACCGTGTTCATCGGGATCGGCATCAACGTGGTTCCCTGCGAAGTCCCGGAGGAGATTCGGGAAATCGTCGGGTTTCTGGCACCCGACGGTCCGATCCGCAACCGGCTTGCGGCCGGTATTACGAATGAGTTGCTGCAATACAACGCAGATCAAGATACTTTTTTGGGCGACTACCGCGGCCGTTCCCTGACCATCGGCAAACGCGTGCATTGCACCGTCGGCGATGAAAGCTTTCAGGCGAAAGCCGTGGGCATCGATTCCCTCGGCGGATTGATCGTACAGCCGGACAGCGGAGAGGAGCGCACGCTGCGCAGCGGCGAGGCGAAACTGTTATGAACAAAGCAGGCACCTTCCATATCGTCCCCATCGGTGAAAAACTGCGCACGGCCGTGCAGGCGCTGATCGACGACAGCTGGGCGGGTCCGTATATCGCCGTCAACGGCAGGCTGTGGGACACCCGAACCATGCCGGGCTTTGCCGCGCTGGACCTGCGGGGCATCATCATCGGCTATCTCTGCTATAAAATCCATGACGGCGAATGCGAGATCATGGTGCTGGAAAGCCTACGCGAGAACGCGGGCGTCGGAACCGCGCTGGTCGAACGGACAAAGGAAACGGCGAGGGACGCAGGTATGAAAAAAATCGCCGTCATGACGACGAACGACAACATCGGCGCGATACGATTTTATCAGAAACGCGGCTTTGTCCTACGGGTTTTGCGCCCGAATATGCTGGAAACCTCCCGGAAGATCAAGCCCGGCATTCCGCTGATCGGCAACGACGGCATCCCGCTGCGGGATGAAATCGAGTTCGAGCTGGAATTATAAGGGCTTGAGCATGTCCTTGACGCGCAGGCCCGCGGCGTACACCGCGTTTTTACGATAACCCTGCGCTGTCAGCCTGTCCATACCGTCCCTGAGCGTTAGCCCCCGCAAAACGCAGTCAAACAGCATCGCCTCCAGCGATGCTTCTTCTTTTGGTTCCTCCATGAGCGTGTCCTGCCACTTCAGCACCAGACAATACTCGCCTTTGTCCGCCTTCGGGTTTTGCTTCATTTGTTTGAGAACGTCTGAAACGCTCCCGTGCAGCGTCAGTTCAAACTTCTTGGTCAGATCGCAGCTCACGCTGCATAGGGTATGCGGCAGCGTCGATTCGACGGCCTCCAATAGCGCGATCACCCGGTGCGGCGATTCGTACACCACTGCAATTTTTGACTGTTTTGCTATCTCTGTGAGTTTCGCTGTAAGCGCGTTCTTCTGCCGCGGCAGGAAGCCGTAAAACGTGAACTCGTCCAGCGCGAATCCGCTGACGCTCAACGCGGCTGTGATGGCGCTCGTGCCAGGAACGGCGACGACCTCGATTCCGCTTTGTATAGCCAGGTCAACAAGAATGCTGCCCGGATCGCTGACGCAGGGCGTGCCCGCGTCGGTCGTCAGCGCGACGCTGATCCCTTCTTCCAGCATCCGCGCGACGATCGCCTGCGCCTTCTCCGTCTCGTTATGTTCGTGGCAGCTCGTCAGGGGCGTATGGATATCAAACGCCGACAGCAGCTTGCGGGTGACGCGGGTATCCTCCGCCGCGATCAGATCGACTTGTTTAAGCGTCTCTATGGCGCGGGGTGTCATATCGCCCAAGTTGCCGATGGGCGTTGCGACCACATACAGTACCGGCACGGCGTTACCCCCTTTTCTCAAACACGCGCAGCTTCGCGCTTCTGGCACGGGGATTGACTTCGATCTCCTTTTTTGGCGGCGTGATCACGCCGCCGCCCAGCACCTTGCCCAGCGGCATTTCCCCGCAGGTGCAGACCGGCGCTTTCGGCGGGCAGACGCAGGGATTCTGCATCATTCTGAACGTGTTCTTTACGATACGGTCCTCCAGCGAGTGGAAGGTGATCACCAGCAGCCGTCCTTCATGTTTGAGGAGCTTCACGATATCCTGCAGCGCCTTGTCCAGCGGCAACAACTCATCGTTGACGGCGATGCGCAGCGCCTGGAAAGTGCGCCGCGCCGGATGCCCGTCGTCCTTCCTGCGTACGGCTTTGGGAATGGCCGCGTCCACTACGGCCACCAGATCCAGCGTGGTTTTGACCGGCCTTAGTTTGCGTTTCTCGTCCAGCACCTGCGCGATACGCGCCGCCCACTTTTCCTCGCCGTATTGCAGCAGCACGCGTGTTAGTTCTTTGACGGATACGGTCTGAAGATACTTCGCAGCGGTCAGCGCCTGCGCCCTGTCCATGCGCATGTCCAGCGGCGCGTCCTCGTGATAGCTGAAGCCACGCTCCGGGGAATCCAACTGGTGGCTGGATACGCCCAGATCGATCAGCGCGCCGTCAAGCGGCGGCAACTTCATAACCGCCGCATCGTGGAAGTTCCCGCGTATTGCGTGAAAACCCCGATACTTCATCAATCTTTCCGTCGCGGCGGCAATAGCGTCCCCGTCGCGGTCGATGCCGTAGTATTCCGCTTTCCCGCCGCAGGCTTTGAGTATCGCTTCGGCATGGCCGCCTCCGCCCAGCGTACAGTCCAGATACGCGCCGCCTTTACGGGGACGCAGCCATTCCACCACCTCGTCCATCAGGACGGGCTGATGGAAAAACGCCTGCTTTGCCATGATTACTCCTCCCGCAGTTCGGCGATTCGTTTCTGCAGGTTTTCCAGCATACCTCTATTCACGTTGATTTTTTCTTTTTCCTTTTCCACCAATTCCGCGGGGGCCTTGGTCACAAATCCAGGGTTGTTCAGCTTCGCCTGTGCGCGTTTGATTTCGTTTTCCAGGTTGTCCTGTTCCTTCTCAAGGCGCGCGATTTCCTTGCCGCTGTCCACGAGTTCCCCCAGCGGGATGCGGATCTCCGCGGAAGCACACACTGCGCTGACGGTCTTTTCCGTTTCGGAATCACTCGCTTTACCGATCGACACGCGGCTCGCGCCCGCCAAGCGCTGCAGATAGGGTTCGACGTCCGCAAGGGCGTCTTCCCAGCCCGCTTGCGGCAACAGCTTGATGCGCGTACGCCTGCCGTGCTCCACCTTCATCTCGGCGCGCAGGTTGCGGACGGTGCGGATGATTTCCATGATGCCTTCCATCTGCTTTTCCTCGGCCGGGAAATCAAACGCGGCGTTATACTCCGGCCATTCCGCCGTGATCAGCAATCCTTCGCTTCCGGGCAGGTAGCCGTAGACTTCCTCCGTCACATAGGGAATGAACGGGTGCAGAAGCTTCAGGATGCTCTCAAGCATCGTATACAGCACCGCGCGCACGTTGCGCTTTTGATCCTCGTCGTCGCCCATCAGGCGGTCTTTGGACAGCTCGATATACCAGTCGCAGAATTCCGACCAGGTAAATTCGTACAGCGTGCCTGCGGCCATGCCGAAATCATAGTCCTCGATATGCCGGCTGACTTCCGATATCGCTTTTTGCAGCCTTGAGAGTATCCATTTGTCCGGCAGGGTGAGCGGGGATAGGTTAATCTCCTCGCGCGCCTCCATGTTCATCAGCACGAAACGGCTTGCGTTCCACACCTTATTCACGAAGTTGCGGGCGGCTTCCGTCTTCTCCTGGATATAGCGCGTATCGCTGCCCGGACTGATCCCGGTTGCCAGCGAAAAGCGCAGCGCGTCCGCGCCGTACTGCTCGATGACGTCCAGCGGATCCACGCCGTTGCCGAGGCTCTTGGCCATCTTGCGGCCCTGCGCGTCGCGTACCAGCCCGTGGATGAGCACGGTCTCAAACGGCGTCTCCCCCATCTGCGAGACGCCCGAGAAGATCATGCGCGCCACCCAGAAGAAGATGATGTCATACCCCGTTTCCAGCATCGACGTGGGATAGAAATACTTCAAATCCTCAGTCTTGTCCGGCCAGCCCAGCGTGGAAAACGGCCAAAGCCCGGAGGAGAACCAGGTGTCCAACACGTCTTCGTCCTGACGCAGGGATTCACAGCCGCACTTCATGCATTTTTCCGGCGCTTCCCTGGCGACGATGATCTCGCCGCAGCCGTCGCAGTACCAGGCGGGGATGCGGTGCCCCCACCAGAGCTGGCGGCTGATGCACCAGTCGCGGAT
>JAFGGL010000007.1 GCA_016930575.1 Clostridiales bacterium
CGGCGCGGCCGCGGGATTTGGCAGTGAAGTTGTATTTTGGCTGGTACGCTCATCGGGCGCGATGCCGCTTGCGGAGATCCGCATGGCGCAGCCGGACGCCTGGGTGTGCGCCGCGGCGTTTGCCTGCGCGGTCATTCTGTCGCACTTCGTACGAGCGTCCGTGCGCAGGCGTTTGATCGCCATCGTTTCGGTGATCGTCATTGCGGCAACTGGATCGATCCTCTCAAGGCCGCCGTCGCTGCGCTATCATCAATTATCCGTCGGGTGGGCGGATTCAGCCCTGATCGTCGACGGCGACAGCACGATCGGCATCGATACGGGCAACTCCGGCGGCGAGATGCTGAACCGTCTGCTGGCTGAAGGGCGCGATTTGGACGCGCTGATCCTGACGCATCTGCACGCCGACCACGCGGGCGGTTTGGAGGCGATTTTGGACGAAGGGATTGCGGTCGGCCATGTCTATCTTCCGGTGGATTACGAGTTGCACGGATACGGCGAGGAAATCCTTGCCGTTGTGCAGCGCCTGAAGGATGAAGGAGTGCCCGTGACCACGCTCAAGGCAGGAGATACGCTGGAGTTTACCGAAACTACCATCGATGTGCTCTGGCCGCAGGAGGGCCGCACCCGGGAGGGGATCGACCCCAACGACCGCTCGCTGGCGATGCTGATCACGCTTGGGGATGTGCGCATCCTGAGTATGGCGGACAACGGGATGCTGTATGAACGCTATGCCGCCGTACCCGCGGATATCCTGAAGGTCGGGCACCACGGCAGCAAGGAAGGCACGGGCGAGGATTTCCTGGAAGCGGTCAGGCCGACGCTTGCACTCATCAGCGTCCGCTCCGATTCGCTGCCAGCGCCGACGCTTCTGGAACGCCTACAGGCATACGGCGTACAGGTGTTCAGCACCGAGGACGCGGGCGAGATCACCATCGTGCCTGCGGACGGCGGCTACCGCGCTTACCGATACCTTTTGGAGGAAGGCAATTGAATTATCTCAGGTTTTTTGAAATACTGAAAAAAGGCGAGTTAAAGCCCGTATACGTGTTCGAGGGCGAAGAGGAGTATATCAAGGCGCAGGCGGTTAAAACGCTGTGCGCGCGCCTGCTGCCCGACGGTCTGGAGCAGATGAACCTGACGGAGCTTGTTGGCCCCGCGGCGGACGAATTGATCGCAGCGGCGGAGACCCTGCCCGTGATGGCGGACAAGCGCGTCGTACTTGTGCGGGAGTACGGGCCGCTGTCCCCGGGGAAAGCCGCGGAGGAGGACGATACGGACAGGATCATCGAATACCTCGGGGGCATGTCGCCGTCTACCTGCCTGGTGTTCCTCGTAAAGGGCAAGGCGGACGGGCGCAAGAAGCTGTACGCCTACTGTAGAAATGAGCGAATTGTCATCGATTTCTCACCCATGACCGAACCGCAGGCTGTCGATTGGATCATCCGCTCAATGAAGGCGCTTGGCAAGCGCATGTCAGACGCCGTTGCGCAGCGTTTTTTATTCACGGTGGGCAGCGACGCGGCGCTTTTAAAGCAGGAGATCGAAAAACTTGCGGACTATACCGGTGACCACGATACGGTGACGGAAGAGGATATCCGCGCGATCACCGTGCAGTCGCTGGAGTGCACGGTGTTTCAGATGGTGGACGCCCAGGTAGCCGGAGATTACGGCGAGGCGCTTTGCTTGATGCACCGGGTGCTGCAGGGCGGCGAGGACCGGATGATGGTTCTTTCCATGCTGCTAAGGCAATACCGGATGCTTTACCAGATGCGCTGCCTGCTCGGGGAAAACGTATCGCAGGGCGAGATGGCCTCGCTGCTTATGATCCCGCCGTTTGCCGTGCGCCGGATGCAGTCCCAGGCCATGCGCTATCAGAAGCGGCAGTTGAAAGCCGTATACGATTACCTGCTGGAGTATGAGTTCCGCCTGAAATCCGGCAAGCTGCCGCAGGACGGCTGCGCCGAGGCGGCCCTGTTTCAGGTGAAGGAGCTTTTGGAACAGGAGTACGACACGGCCTTTTGATATTTTCGGATATTCTATAAAACGGTGACGGATCCGTCACCGTTTTCTCAATCCCTTCGGGTAGTGGTTTTTCAATTGCCTGTCGCTGTGCTTCACGAATCCCAGAGGCAGTCCGGCATAGGAGACCGTCCAGAAACCGCCCGCGATATCGCCCGCGGGCAGCGCTTCCCCGCGCAGGTAATTGGCGGCTGCTTCTTCACGAAGCGGTACGGTACGCAGGGCAAACGGCGGCGCGGCAAGCGCCAGCGCGTGGTCGGGGATGAACGCCCTGCCTTTCATGCGCCCGAGCGACAGCCCCGCGCGGCAGATTTTCAATCCGTCCGGCGGCGGCAGCGGTGGCGCGGAGACCAGCAGGTTGCCGATCATCGCGTTGGCAACGGGCGGGTCGTCTGTGCAGAGTTCCGCCCAAAACGCGCGGAACGCTTCTGTCGACTGCCTGTCCGGCGAGGCGAATACGCGGTCCGCGGGGCATAAATCCGCGGGCTGCGCTTCGTCCGGACGTGTATCCGTTTTTTGCAGCAGCGCCGTGAAATGCCCCTCGCCGCGCACCGTATGCGGATACAGCCGGATGCATCCGTTTTGCGAACATAATTCGCGCCCGCCGCCGATAGGGACCGAGTATTCGACCGGCTTGAATATCGGGTGCGACGACAAAAAGGCGTCGATGACGCCTTCGTTTTCCTCCTCAGAGAACGTGCAGGTGGAATAACACAGCCGCCCGCCCACCTTGAGCAGTTTTGCCGCGCTGGTAAGGATATGCAACTGCCGCCTGGCGCATTGCGCCGGGGTATCGGCCGTCCATTCCAAGCGCGTCTGCGGATGCCTGCGGAACATCCCCTCGCCGCTGCAGGGTGCGTCGGCCAAAACGGAATCAAACAGCTGCGGCCACATCCGTGCCAGCCGTTCCGCGCATGCAGAAACGGCCAGCGCGTTGCGCACGCCCATACGCTCCAGGTTCCCGCCGAGCGCTTCGGCACGCGCGGGCGCGACCTCGTTGCAGACCAGCGTGCCCTGCCCGCCCATCATTGCGGCGAGTTGTGTGCTCTTGCCGCCCGGTGCGGCGCACAGATCCAGCACCGTTTGGCCGGGCTTCGCGTCAAGCAGCCGCGCGGGGAGCATGGCGCTCGGCTCCTGGATATAATACGCGCCGCAATCGTGCAGCGGGCGGCCGCCGGCTGCGCTGTCCGCGGCCAGATACCGCCCGTCCGCCGCCCACGGAACGGTATCGCCCAATCCTTGAATAACGTTATCCAGCGGTTCGGAAGGCGTTTTCAAGGGGTTGACCCGGAGTCCGCGCGTATACGGCTGCTCCATCGCCGCGAAAAACGCCCCGGCGCCGCTGCCGAGTTGGGCCTTCATACGGCTGACAAACGCCTCCGGCAGAGAAATCATACGGTATCGTCCTCCAGCCATTCGGGTAGCATCATCGGCTCGATGGGGAAGAATATGGCTTGCATATCTTCGGGTAGTTCCCCGCGCAGGCGGCCGTATCCGGTCATCATGCCGACAGGAACGGATATGCGTTTGGAAACACGCTCCAGCAGCGCCTGCGCGTCGATCAAATCCCACGCCGTGGTCTGGCGCTGGAGGTTTGCGTTGTTCACAAGGATATCCGCCTTGATACGCGCGCGGGCTTCGATATGCCGCAGCAGCGCGCAGATATCCTCTTCGTCCGATGACAGCGGACGGCAGGGATTGACGACATAAAGCACCCGCATCTGCTCCCGGACCTTTTGGATCTGCGGATGATACCGCCCCAGCGCCGTTGCGCCGGATGCGTCGCCGCCGACGTCGAAAACCACATGGCGGTAACGCTCCGATTCAAACACCGCATTCACGTCGGCCGAAAGCGCGGGCACGTCCACCGTGGTATGCGCAAAGGAAGGCATGATTACGTCGATGCCTTCGGTTTCCAGCAGATCCCTATGCTCCGAACTGCGGAAGTACGGGTTGACGATATCCAGGTCCACAAGTACGACGCCGCCTTGTTTGCCGGCATTCAAATGCCTTGCCAGCGCCAGCGCCAGTTCTGTTTTCCCGCTGCCGAAATGGCCGATGAGCACGTAATATTTCTTATTGAGCCGCACCGCTACGCGTCCTCTTCGGGTTTCTTTTCGGGATATACGGGTGCGTGAAACGCCTTGGATACGTCAACGGTCGGTTGAAGGTCCTTATAGCTCAGGGATCCGTCCGCTTCATCGGCGTTGAGCAGCGTCCGGGCCTTCTTGGCGACCGCGCCAAGTCCCCTGGCCTTAGGCGGAGCGAAGGTTGCCTCGCCGCGGTCCGAGAACGGGCGGAAGTACGGACCGGGCTGCTCGAACGCCTGCGGCTGCATCGCTGCGGTTTCGCCGGTCATCTGTTCCGGCGGCAGCGTATTGGGCTCCGTCGGTGGGTATTCCTGCGAATACTGCGGCGGGGTAAAGGACGGGGCGGAATCCCGTTGATAGTTGTAGGCGGGTTCGGACTGCGCGGAGCCGAACGACGGCGCCATACCGAAGGCAAAGCGCTGCGGCCTGTCCCCGACGGATGCGGCAGGCTGCGCCGGTTCGTCCGTATACAACTCGGGAATCTCCTCCTGCCAGGCGGACGCCTCGGGCGCGAAACGGGGCGTGGTGTAAGGCAGCGTGACGGGCGGGGTGCTCGGCGGTTGCCCGCCCTGCCTGGACTGCATCTGGTATTGCGCGGTCGGCTTCGCTGCATAATCGTCGCCGGAATACCCCGGAACCGGCGCGTAGTCGCCTGTCGGGATGGCCGGTGTATCGGCATTGAATTCGGAGAGGTCATACTCCTCCTGCGGATGTGGGAGTACCCTCACGCGCCTTGCCCGCCGCCTGCGCCAGAGCGGACGCGGGCGCCAGCGTACCAGGTAGACGATGATATCCAGCGCGAACCCGACGATGCACAGCACCAAAAATAGAACGCGCCAGTTGTCGCGGAAGAAGTTGAAAAACACCGTGCTTGAATCGCTGGACACAAAGTCGCGCGCCGCGTTGAGCAGCGTACGGAGCCAGCCAAGCAGAAGCGTTAGGATTGTATTGGTAAAGCTGTTCATCAGCGTTCCTTTCGGGAACCCGGGCTATTTCCCGGCCACGGCGACCGATACGGTTTGCGGCGATACGCTGCAGGTGAACAGGTCCGCGTCGCTATGGCTGAGGGTAATCTCCACAGGCAGATCAAACGTGCCGGCTGAAAGACCTTCGGCCGATACGGTGGCTTTGATCTTCGAGGATGCCATCGTATCCAGCGAAAGCATGGGGCCTGTCAGCGTTACGCTGACCTTCGGGGTCTGCGCGGCCGCGATCATGCCGTCCGGTATGCCGGTGACCGAGATCGGGATGTTTTCAAAGGTCTGCGTTTTTTGGACCGCTCCGATATCCACGATCAGCGTCACGGTCTTTGTGTTCAAATACACGATATTGTCCGGCTGCAAGATCCGGATCTCTGCGGTAAAGGGCGCGTCGCGACCGGATACGTCCACCGCTTCTTCCAGGAACAGCGTATCCAGGACGGACAGCGCGGTCTCGTCGCCCGCTGCGACAACGACGCCGGGGGACAGGGTCACGCTCTTGACCTCGTACCCGGTCTTCGGCGTGCCGGTGGTCAGCGCCGTTTGGTTGAGGGAGAGGGTCTTGATCGGGTACAATTTTTGCTCCAGTACGATGGAGCGCAGCAGCACGCCTCCGCTTGTGGGTTCCAGCAAGGAATCGTCCAGTTCGTTGTTGTCGATGTCCATATAGCGCAGCGTAAGCGCGGTCTGCAATGCGGCGGCGTGGGCGGCAAGAGCCGAAACGTCATACTCCAGAACGATTTTGGCGATTTTGGACACGACGCTCTCCGGGCCGCTGACCGTTACGATGGATACGTCCGTCGTCGGTACCGTGCCGTAGAACCCGTCCGGGTACTCGCCGATGACCGAGACCTGCACGGGGATACGGTAGTTGGTGATGTAGTTATCCACAACGATGGGAATCTCCCCCGGCGATACGTCCGTCACGCTGCCGTAGAGGGTCGTTGATGTGGTGGAAACCTTCACGGTCTGCTCTCCCGCTTCGGTGATCCGCGACAGGTCGACGCGTGGGTTGTAGTTGGAATAGACGACGTCGTTATACTCCTGCTGGGGAACATCCACCTTAAGCCGGACGACGGCGGCCTCCTCCTCCAGCCCCTGGGTGACGATAAAGCCGTTGCGCCGCAGGGTATCGGAGCCGGTGATGGTCAGCGGAACATCGGTAAACACGCGCTCCCGCGTCAGCGACGGATCCTGCAGGATCAGCCCCACCCATAAAAGCACGGCCAATAAAAGGGCGAGCAACTTCCACTGCAGGTTGCGGGAGATCGCGGCCCAGATTAATTTCGGATAGGTTTTTGAGAGCCGTTGGAGAAGCGGCTTTTCCGTGACGGCAGGTTTGTTCTCGTCCGTTTGCGGACTCATGCCACGTCTCCTTTCTTGCGCCTGCGGCTGAACAGCAACGACCACAGGCCTTCCTCGCGCTGGTGGTACATCTTGGTGAGCGCCTGTTCCAGCAGCGCGCGGTCAAGATGGCGGGTCAGGCGGCCTGTGCGGGCGACGGAGATGATACCGGTCTCCTCCGAGACGATCAGGGTGATGGCGTCGGTCGCTTCGGTGATCCCGATGGCCGCACGGTGGCGTGTGCCCAGTTCCCGGCTGATGCCCATGCCCTCCGCAAGCGTCAGGATGCATCCGGCGGACATGATCCGCGAACCGCGGATCACCACCGCGCCGTCGTGCAGCGGGGTATTGGGCTCGAAGATATTCTCCAGAAGCGCGCCGGAAATACGGCTGTCCAGCTGCGTACCGGTCTCGATGATATCCTTCAGGCCGATTTTTTGCTCAAACACCAAAAGCGCGCCGACACGGCGCCGGCTCAGGGAAAGCAGGCAGTTGGTGATCTCGCGGACGATATATTCGTTTTCCGCGTGATCGCTCAGGCGGGAACTGTCCCGCAGCGTTCCGCGGCCGATCTGCTCCAGCGCTTTGCGTATCTCCGGCTGAAACAATATAATCACCACGACGGCGCCGTTATTGACGATGTTCAGGAGTATCCAGTTGATGGCCGTCAGGCCCAGCAGATCGCTGACCCAGCTGGCCACAATCAGGATCACGAGCCCCTTCAAAACCGCGCTGGCGCGGGTCTGCCGGGCAAGCATAATAATGCCGTACAGCAAAATCGCGACGATCAGGATATCCAGCGCGTCCAGAAGCGTGGGACGATTGAAGACATTCCACAGAGCGTCGCGAATTTGCGTCCACAACGTCTGCATACCGCCTCAACCCCTCTGGTAGTATTTACTCTGGTTTCAGTATACTACAAACCTTTGCATAGATAAAGAGCGTCGCCGTAAAAAGCGATAGGAATTTGCAACTTCTATCGGGCCGTAACACGAATGCCGGTTTTGCTTGCCCTCCGTTTCATGGTATAATCAGCGGGATAGTATGACCCTTACGGGAGGGACGCTTAAGATGGAGCATAGCGGGCACCGGCAGCGGATGCGGGAGAGATATTTAAAACAGGGGCTTACCGGGTTTGCGCCGCATGAGGTGCTGGAGCTTTTGCTGTTCTACGCCATCCCGCAGAAGAACGTGAATCCGCTGGCGCACAAACTGATCGACCGCTTCGGCTCGCTATACGGCGTGCTCAACGCCGAACCGCAGCAGTTGATGCAGGTGGAGGGGATCGGCGAATACGCCGCCACGTTCCTCACGCTTTTACAGGACGCCGCCCGGCAGGCGATGCGCACGCGCGGGACCGATCGGGTGAAACTGAATTCGCGGCAGGCCGCCGTGGATTACTGCGTGAAACTGCTGCACGGGGAGAAACGGGAGCTGTTTTACGCCGTCTGCCTGAACGGGCAGATGGAAACATTGAGCGACGTGCTGATCGCCAAAGGCTCATTAAGCGACGTGCCGGCTTATCCGCGCATGGTGATGGACGCCGTGCTCACCCACAACGCCCACGCCGTGCTCCTGTGTCACAACCATCCCAGCGGTTCGGTGATGCCCTCCGCGCAGGATCTGGAAGCCACGCGCGTTCTCTCCGGCCTGCTGTCGGAAATCGAAGTCGTGCTGATCGACCACCTGATCGTTTCGGAAAACCGCGCGGTCTCCATGGTGCGCAACGGGTATATCCGGCAGACGAAGACGGCCGGGGGAATTACCGTGAAAACAGCCGACACCGGCGCGGGGCCGGATGCCGCCGAACTCAAGATCGACCATCCATCGGATACGGAGGAACTCCTTTGAATAGAGTGTTGCGGAGGATACTGAAGGTGCTGCTTGTTTTATTCATCTTCGTGGCCGTGTGCTACGCGGCGCTGGTCGGCTATACCGTATACCGCGAAAAGACCGTGCCGGAACCGTCGGATTACGATGCGATCATCGTACTTGGCGCGCAGGTGCAGACGGACGGCGAGCCGTCTGTGCAGCTGGACTGGCGCCTGGACAAGGCTGTGGAAATGTATAACGCATCGCCCTGTCCCGTCGTCGTCTGCGGCGCGCAGGGCAAGGACGAACCCCGGCCCGAGGCCGAGGTGATGCGCGATCTGTTGATCGGGCGCGGCATGCCCGCCGGGATGATCTACACCGATCCCGTCAGTACGGACACATACCAGAACATCCGCAACGCCAAGGCGATCATCGAGCAGCTGGGGCTTAACAGGCCGCTGATTATCACCAGCGACTATCATTTGCCGCGGGCGATGGATATCGCCAAGGCCGAGGGCTTTGAACCGCAGGGCGCGGCGAGTCCCACGAAGCAGGAGTTTCAGTTCTGGCTGAAAAACCACGGGCGCGAAGCGCTGGCGTGGGTGAAGTTTTTCCTCATCCGCTATATAGGGCTCGACCTGTGACAAACGCCGATATATGCGCGCTGGCAGAAGAACGCCTGCGCGCGATGGATATCCCCTGTACGGAGGACGCCGTTGCTAAACTGATACAATATCAGGAATTGCTGGAGATCTGGAACGCGCGCATCAACCTGACGGGCGACGCCTCGTTTGACGTCGTGCTTGATAAACACCTGATGGATTCGCTTACGCCGCTGACGGTGAACGGCCTGCTTCCCGAAAACGCGTCGGTCATCGACGTGGGTAGCGGCGCGGGGCTGCCGGGCGTACCGCTTGCGATCGTTCGCCCCGACCTGCGGGTGGCGCTGCTTGATTCGCTTAAGAAGCGCATTACGTTTCTGTATACGGTGATCGAAGCGCTGGAACTGCAAAATGTATCCGTTGTTCATGCTAGGGCGGAGGACGCCGCGCGGGACGCGCGGTACCGCGAACGCTTCGACGCTGCCGTAGCCCGCGCCGTGGCGGCGCTGCCCGTGCTCCAGGAACTGTTGCTGCCGTTTGTGCGCGTTGGCGGTAAGTGCATTTGCTACAAAGGCCCGGCGGCAGCGCAAGAGCTGGCAGCGGGTGAAGCGGCGGCAAACCTCTTGGGCGGAGGCCCGCCGGAGTTGCTGCCAGTCGCCGTTCCCGGTCTGCCGGAATTGAAGCATATATTGGTCGTCTATCGAAAACTAAACCAAACGCCGCAGCGCTATCCGCGCAGGGCCGGAACGCCCGTGAAAAGTCCATTGTGAATCTGACAGGGAGAGGGTATGATGGAACAAACGCTGGAACGCATGCGCAGGAACGGTTTCGAGATCGTCGAACTGGATACGAAGGAACAGGCGCGGGATTATTTGCTGGGGGTGATCCCGGACGGCAGTTCCGTCGGGGTCAGCGGCACGGTATCCGTGCGCGAGGTCGGCATACTGCCCATGCTTCAAATGCGCGGCTGCGAGATATTTTCCCACTGGGACGTGCCGGCGGAGGAGAAGCCGGAAACGCATCAAAAGGCGCACGGCGCGGATGTTTATCTGACTTCCGCGAACGCGCTGACCAGGCGCGGCGAACTGGTGCTGGTGGACGGCGTGGGCAACCGCGTGGCCTCTGTGGCGAACGGCCCCCGGCGGGTCTACTTCGTCGTCAGCCGTTCCAAATGGGTGGACGGCGGCTACGGCAAGGCGATCGCGCGAATCCGAAAGGACGCCTGCCCGCGCAACGCGTACCGGCAGAATGCGGATACGCCCTGCAGAACGGGCATATGCGATCCGGACGCCTGTATGGATGACACCATGTGCCGCATGACACTTGTCCTGGACAAGGTACCCAAAGACAGAAAAATGACGTTGGTTTTCGTCAAGGAGAACCTTGGCTATTGAGCGCAGGATGTGCTACAATATGAGCAGGGCGGAACATGGTATTTGAATCCGCGGCGGAAAGGGCAAAAAGCGAATGACACGTGCTGAGCGTTTGATGGAATACAAGGGTCTTAAGGCTTGCGAAGCCGTGATCGTCTCCAAACCGTCCAACATGTTTTACCTGTCCGGCTACACGGGAGAGGGCCTGGCGCTGGTTTCGCGCGGCCTGAACGCGATCATTACGGATTTCCGCTATGTGGAGCAGGCCGGCCAGGAGGCCCCGGCGTTTGAAACGCTTGCGCTGGAAGGCGCGGAAAACCATCTCGGCAAGGCGTACGATGCGTGCAAAAAGCAAGGTGTGAAGGCCGTCTACTACGAGGACGACGAGTTCACCGTGCGCACCTGGCAAAAGGCGGTTGAGATTTTCGAGGGCATAGAATTAAAACCACTCGGCGGCGCGGTGGAACAGCTGCGCCGGGTGAAGGACGCCGAAGAACTCCGGCGAATAGAATATGCCTGCAGGATCTCCGGCGAGACCTTTGAGCGCATCCTGCCGCAGATCAAAGAGGGGATGACGGAACGTGAACTCGCACGCATGATCGAATTCGACCTCTACAAGCATGGCGCGGAGAAGATGGGGTTTGACGTCATCACAGCGGCGGGCGTCAACGGCTCCAAGCCGCACGCCGTGCCGTCGGACTACCGTATCAGCAGGGGCGATATGATCACGATGGATTTCGGCGCGAAGGCGCGGGGCTACACCGCCGATATGACCCGCACGGTCGCGCTGGGCGAACCGGGCCCGGAGATGCGGGAAGTATACGCTATCGTTTTGAAAGCGCAGCGGATGGCGCAGGACGCCGTGAAGGCCGGGGCGGCGTGCGCCGCGGTGGACGCGGTGGCGCGGGATTATATCTACGCCCGGGGCTACGAGGGGAAGTTCGGCCACGGGCTGGGGCACAGCCTGGGCATCGACGTGCACGAGGAACCGCGCCTGAGCGCCTTATCCAAAGACACTTTGGAGGAGAACCAGCTGGTGACGGTCGAACCCGGCGTCTATCTGCCCGGTGTAGGCGGAGTGCGTATCGAAAACACGGTGGTGGTCGAAAAAGACGGCTGCCGCTCGCTGGTTACGCCGACGAGGGAATTGATCATACTATAAAAGGAAAACAGGATCGGAGGAAATCATATGATTACGGCGGGAGATTTTAAAAAGGGCATTACGGTAGAATGGGACGGCGGTGTGTGGACCATCGTCGATTTCCAGCACGTAAAGCCGGGCAAAGGCGCCGCGTTTGTCCGCACCAAGATCAAAAACATCATGACCGGCGCGGTGGTGGAGCGTAGCTTCAACCCGACGGACAAAATGCCCCGCGCCATCGTGGAAACCAAGGATATGCAGTACGTGTACAACGACGGCGACCTGTATTACTTCATGGATCTGGAAACATTCGAGCAGCTGCCGCTCAACAAGGACCAGGTGGAGGACGCCATTTCGTTCGTCAGGGAAGGCAGCAACGTGAGCATGCGGTTCTTCAAGGGCGCGCCGTTCAGCGTCTCCGCGCCGAATTTCGTGGAGCTTGAAGTGACCGATACCGAGCCTGGCTTCAAGGGCGACACGGCTAGTAACACCTACAAGCCCGCGACGCTGGAAACCGGCTTCACCCTACAGGTGCCGCTGTTCATCAACACGGGCGACCGTATCCGCGTGGATACCCGCGTGGGCGAATATATGGAGCGCTGCTAGAAGCAATGGAACATACTCTTGATTCCCGCGTGAATGAGGCGGGGGAAGGGGGAGCTTATGAAGGAAATCACAGACCGTACGGCTTACCTTCGCGGACTGGCGGAAGGCCTGAACATTGACAAGGAGAAAGCCGAAAACAAACTGCTGCTGGAAATGCTCGCCGTAATGGAGGAGATGGCCCAGAAGATCCGGGAACTAGACAGCGACGTGGACGAACTGGACGAATACGTCGCCTCCATGGACAACGACCTGTCGGATGTGGAAGACCTTCTCTTCCCCGACGATGAAGACGTGCTGGACGAAGACCTTGAGGAAATGGACGCGGACGCGGACGTCGACGTCAACTGCCCGCACTGCGGCAAGGAATTCGTGATCAAGGCTGACGATATCAGAACCGAAGGCGATGTGCTCTGCCCGGCTTGCGGCAAGAATATCCTGGATACCGGTGAAGAGAAGCACTGAGTAATCACGGTCAAACCCTTTCGCCCCTGGTGAAAGGGTTTTTCACTGTTCGACGGACAGGATTTCCGGGAGATATAGAATGGACAACCGACCCAAACCGAACAATATGCGCAAGCTGATCATCATCGCGGTTGCCGCGTTGCTGCTGATGGTCGCGGCAACCGTGCTGCTCATGCCGTACCTCCGCAAGCTTGCCGATCCGGCAGTGCGGGCGCAGTTTAAGGAATGGGTGACCTCGCTTGGCGTGTGGGGATACCTGGTGATGATCTCCATCCAGATCGTGCAGATCGTGATTGCCTTCATTCCCGGGGAAGCGGTTGAGATCCTGGCGGGCGTCATGTACGGCGGGTTCGGCGGGCTGCTCGTTTGCATGATCGGCTGCGTCATCGCGTCAAGCGGTATCTTCCTGTTGTCAAAGAAGTTCGGCTCGGGGTTCACGCAGCGGTTTTATACGAAGGAAAACTTGGCGAAGTATTCCTATTTGCGGGATGCGCGCAAGCTTGAGCTTGTGGTGTTCGTTTTGTTTTTGCTGCCGGGCACGCCGAAAGATATGCTGACCTATGTCGTGGGAACGACGCCGATGAGACTGCTGCAATTCCTGTTGATCTCGACGTTTGCGCGGATTCCGTCGATCGTTTCCTCCACGTTCATCGGCTCGTCGCTGCTGCACAATAATTGGCCGGTGACGATCATGATCTTTTCAGTCACCGCTGTTTTGGGCGTATTGGGAATCATTTATAAGGACAAGATCATCGATTTCTACAGAAGAAGATCCAAACCGGATCAGGACGAAATGCCGAAAACGGAATAACCGGGGACGCCGGGTTCAAATGCCCGCGACGTCGCAGGCCGTCAGGGCGAACACGTTCCAGCAGAACACGCGGATGGACGGCCACCAGCAGCCGGGGACCGAGGGATCGGTCGGGATGAACTCGTGGCTGAAGGGCTCGTCGGGCTTGACGTCGATCTCTGCCTGCAAGCGGTCGAGGATACATTGCCTGCCTTTTGTCCAGCCGTGACGCACGCCGGCGGCATAGGCCATCACTTCTTCGCGCATCCAGCTGGCGCCGTTGTAATATACGCCGCCCGGCCAGAAGAAATGGCCGTCGTACGGCTTGCTTTCATTGGTGAAATAGCCTTCCTCCACATGCCCGATAATGAAGGCGAACGGGCCGTTGCGCGGTATCTTTTCAACGGTGCCTATCACCATTTCGTCGTCGAGCATCGGCTCGTCAAACAACCACAGGGAGGTGAACTCCGGCAGCATATCGTTGCAGGAGACGACATAGGGATGCAGCCTGTCGTTTAAAACATACCCGCGGGTTTCGTCATAAAACGCACGGTAGCCGTCCACGGCGCGCGTGATCCAGGCCTCGTCGTCGTGCAGCCCGAGCGCTTTGGCGACCTTCAGCGTGACGGCCCATACGCCCTGGTTGACCGCTAAATCGGTGGTCGGCTCGTCCGGATAGGTGGTCACGTCGTTTTGCCCAAGCACGAAATGCGCGCGGCAAATGCCGCTGTGGTCCGGATCGAAGTTTCTCTTGCAGTATTCAAACGCGAGGGCGATTTTACCCTGCGGCGGATCAAACCCGTATTTTTCACGGTTGATCAGCGCCCACCACAGCCATTCGCAGGTGGCCTCGTTGTCCTTCACCTCCAGGCTGCCCATGAAGGGCGTCACGATGGTGCCGATGCCGCCTTCGGGGGTCTGCGTATCGCCCCAGCGGTCAAAGACGGCCTTGGATAACGGCGCGTCCTTAACGCCCGCCACCGACCAGAAGCTGTCGCGGTTGTACATATCCGGGGCATAGTTGATGCTGGGGATGTTCAGGGGGGTGAAGTCGTGCTCGCCGGTGATCCAGGTGAGCATCTGCATATCCGCGTACAGCACCTTCTGCGGATCGGATCCTTTGAAGCCCAGGCCTTCCGCAAGGCAAAGCTGGCTTGACAGCCGCAGGGAGCGGATATCGTCCCCGGCCTCGGCGAAGATGAACGTCGTTTTGGTATGGGTCTGGCCGATCTTCAGGGGGTGATACGGCAAATCCACGCCTTCGTGACGGATCAGCCGCAGGTTCCTGAGCTTTGGCAGCCCGTCCTCTCCCTGCCAGAGTTTTACGAGCGTTGGAAGCCCTTCCGTATCGGACAGGAAGAAGGTGTCCTGATAATGTTTGTATACGCCGGGATCGAATTCAATGTTGTCCTGGTAGTGGAAAGCGCGTATCTCGCTTTGCGGGGTCTCCTTCAGTATCTTGATGTGCAGCGGCGCATCCGCCTGATAATCAAACGAGAGGGTGTAGAAGCCGTCTTCGCCGGGGTACGCGTGGAATAGCTCCCCGAAATCGTGATCCTGTTCCGCCAGTGCGTGCTTTTCTCCCTGGGCGTAATCGCTCATGCAGCCCAGCCGCAGCGTGATTGCTTCGGGCGAGAGCGTGAGCATCTTCGCGTCCGCGGTGCGCAGCATGCCGGTGAACGCGCCTTCGCGGGGGCCGGGGCGGCGGCGGATGTTGCGGGTGAACAGGTTGCGGTGCCCGGCGTCGCTTAAGAGGCCGAAGGATACCCCGTCGGTGAATCCGATTGCCGGATAGGTCCCGTGCACGAGGCCGCCTCGGTGGTCGGCGTTATCGAAACTCCAGAGCTTTTGCGGGGATTTTACAGGACGAAGCGTGTTTTCCGCCGAATAGAAAAGCACCGGGATATTGGGCTGATGGAGTGTGAGTACTTTCTTCACCACACGGTCGTTCACCGCAGTGTAGGTGACGCTGAGCTCCAGACGCGTTTCAAAATTCGGCGACGCGTACGTGCCCTTGAGCAGCACGCCGCCGGGAATCGGCTCCCAGGCGTCCGCCAGCCACTGCCCGATGGTTTCCCGTATGGAGCGGTCCGCGTTTTCAAAGACAAAGCCCGTACTCTCCTGAAAATAGGATTTCCCGCCGTATTCGACGGAGATGCCGTATCCGCCGTTTTGTTCCATGGGTTTGATTGAAAAACTCATATGCCGCCTCCTCGGATAACTAAGTTAACATTAAGTTACTAATACTATGGCAAGAGTATAACACGGCGGCACGGCGATGTAAAGATACTTCGTACCCGATTGCGTGGAAATCAACGTATTACTTGACTCTATATTGGTTTGATGGCGTGTGGGACTGTTATAAAGAAAGCACCCAAGCGAATTCTTGACAAGCGGACGAAAGACGAATATACTGACGGGAATAAAATTAACTAAAAGTAACCAGGGAGATAACTATGCTGCCGCAAGGGAAAATCAGGTATCTGGATTACTTTCCGCAAAAGGCCGAGACTGGAATATTACTGGACTGGAGCAAGACAGCGGAGGCATATCTGCGCGTGTTTTTTGACCTGAAGAAAAGCGGCGAAGCGTTGCCGCTGTGCAGAATGCTGCAGGTGAAGACAAGCGGCGGATATGAAGGACCGTTGTTCACGGCGCCGGCCTACGTCGGCGGCGGGCCTATGGATAAACCGGGCGAGGCGCTCACGTGCCTCGGCGCGCTGTTGAGCGCAAGCTTGTCGCCGGAAAAAGAAAAGTATGAGAAATTCATCCGGCAGGGCAGGGCGTATATGAGCAGAATCAACGGCTTCGGCGTCGTGTCCAATATTGTGGATACGGGGAACGGCGATCTGCGCAAGAGCTTTTGGTATGATATATTCCCTACCATTCTTTACATCATGATCGGCGCGTACAGGCCGCAGGACGTACAAAGGGAAAGGAATATAAAAGAAATCGCCGATACCTGGCTTCACGTCGCGCGGAAGCTGGACGGAGACTGGGAGCATATCGGCTATTCGCTCAAGAAGGATGCGCCTGCGGATCCCCGCGGCGGCATGGAGAGCGACGCGGCGATCGGTGTCGCGTATGTGCAGCTGGCCGCGTACCGGCGCTTCGGAGACGGGAAATATCTTGACGGCGCGCGCTCGCTGATCAAGTGGGCGGCTTCCTTGGATTACAACCCGAACTACGAGATCCTCGGTTCGTTCGGGCCTTATACCGCGGCGCGCATCCAGGCCGATACCGGAACGGACTGCCATCTGGACAGGATGCTGCAGTACGTGTTCGCGGGCACCTCCGGCACGCGGGAAGGCTGGGGCATGATCGCGGAAAAATGGGGCGAATACGACGCGTACGGGCTGTACGGCAGCACCACGGATACCGCGGGCTACGCCTTTGCCATGAACACGTACATGACGGCCGCCGCACTCGCGCCCGTCGCCCGGTATGCGCCCTGGTACGCGCGGGAGATCGCGCGCTACCTGCTGCACGTGCGCAGGAACTCCGCGCTGTTTTACCCCCGCGGCTTGCCGCCGGAGATGCAGTCGCAGCCCGATTGGATCGCGGAGACGGGGATCGACTGCATCTCCTACGAGGGAGTTCGCAAACTTGGGCGCACGGTTCCCTATGCGACGGGCGACCACCGTTTGGATATGACGCCGTACGGCGCGTGGGGCAGCGGCGTCATGGCCGCGCTGTTTCCCGACAGCAGGGACGATCTTCTGATCGCCGATCTGGCCGTGATCGATCCGCTGTCCTCCGGGAAGTGCCTGCTGATATACAATCCAGACAACGAACCGCATACCATAGAGTTTCCGCCGGGTCTGCGCTATGATATCCTCACCAAGCGCGAAACGCCCGCATCGGCGGAACTCCCTCCGGGGACGGTGATGGTGCTCTGCGCGGATTCGCCGCAGGACCCCTATCCGCAGGGCTGGGACGCGCCGGAGGCGATTAAAGATGCGTTCGTAAACTACGCCCACGGCATGAAGGTGACGGCTTCCTCGAGGGAGAGCTCTATGTACGGCGCGGCGAACGCGTCCACGGGGGACTGGCACGACGTTTGGCATTCGGTCGACAGCCCCCGCCGGGAATGGCTGACGCTCGACCTGGGGCAGCCGCGGGAACTCTGCCGCATCCATATGATTTGGGAATACCGGCCAGGCATGATTCCGCATGCTTTTACGATCGAAGGCTCGGCGGACGGCGAAGCATGGACGCTGTTGGACAAAAGACAGAAGAATAAGGCGCAGGCGACGTTCCACCGCGTGTCGGGCCGTTACCGCTATATTCGCGTTAACATGCTGGACAAGAAAAACCGCCACGACCCGTACGGCGTGACGGATTTTCAGGTGTTTTGCCGGTCCTGACGGCAGCTAGACCAATCATCTTTCAAATTGCAGAAACGGATCGTCGATCTCGGCGCGGAGGGCCTCGCAGTCGGACGCGCCCGTGTACAGCGTGGCGCTGCCGCCGGGATGGCGTATCAGCCCGGCCGTGAATAGGACGTCTTTCAGTTCGGGACGCTTGGCGGGGCCGTCGGGGAAATCGGCGCGGCGCGCCAGAACCGTCAGGGGCGAGTGCTTTCCGGTTTTTGGATCCATCGCATAGCACATGGGATGATAATGCAGGCCTTCCCTGTCGCGGCGGGCGATATGCCCGGCTACGCCGAGCAGGTTGTTTTTCAATATGTGCACGTCGTTGGCGCCGCCCCATTCCTCCGGCAGGAAGTGCGTTTGGCTGATTTCCGCGCTGAGCATATCCTCCCCGTTCACGGCGTTCAGCGAATCGAAGATCATAAAACCGATCTTCCCCAGGCCGCCCTTCTTGCCCTGCGGGCGGGTGAATACGGCGACGCGCCCGTCCTGAAGCCCGCACAGGCGGATGTCCTTCATATGGGACGGGCCGATAGCGAAAAGTTTCAGTTCAGACGGCGACGGGCCTTTGTAAAAGCAGGTGTGCCAGCTCACGATGCGCTTGGGGTCCAGCGGATCGCTGACGACCTGCACCACGCCCAAAACCATTTCTCCGCCGATGAAGGTAACGAATGGGTCCTGAAAGGCCTGAAAGACCGGTTCGGGTAGCGCGGCGTAGGTATCGGGGCCGGTCTGCCCGAAAAACCGTACAGAGGACCACTCGGTGACGCGCGGTTCCACGCGCCCCGCGATATAGGTTTTTCCCTTGTGCTGAAAGGGAACCGAGACGTTGTAGACGTCCAGCCCTTCCGCGCCAAGGAACGTGAGCTTCCTCGCGCCGCGTGGGTGGGTTTTCTCCTCGTAGGTCTTTACAAGCGAAAGGCATGATATTGCTTTTTCTGCTATGGTGAACATCAACCAAGCGCCTCCTTATGTTTCGTCGCGCATTATATGGATAAGCTCGGCGCCGCCCGCCGTCCGGAAGCCGCCGGAGGGAACGGGCGTAAGTCCTTCGGGGAGCAGAGCGGCGATCCGCGTGCTTCCGGGAGGGACGGTAAGCGACGCGGACCCCGCCTGTTTCCCCAGGTTTTGGCCGGACGGGAGCTCCCACAATACGCAGGCAAGATCGTCTCCGGTGTATAGTTCGGGGCGGACGGTCTGCCACACGGAGGCGGGAGCGAAACGGACGGTGCGGGCCGTAACTGCTGGATTGCGCAGCAGGAACACGGGATATTTCCGGTCCGCGAGCCAGTCGGTGAGGGAAAGGTCCAGCGCGAAGATGTCCGGGTCGTCCGTAGGCCGTGCCAGCGCCTCCAGCCAGTACAGGTATCCGGCGCCGTATACGGAACGCGCGCCGCAAAAATCGCCGCAGGCGGCGGGCATACGGCCGTCCATCTCCCGCACCAGTTTTTCGTAGGGGATATCGTGCGTAAGCTCAGGTTGCGTCTCATACAGCGGTTTTGAGCCGTCCGCATAGAACAATTGAAAATTGGACAGCACACAACGTACGAACTTGGCCACTGTGTCTGCCAGTGCGGGGCAATAGCGGACGGACGGGAGCAGGAACTGGATCGGCATCAGCGTTTCCATGCTGTACGCCGAACGCATGGCCAGCTGGCGGGTCTCGCCGCGCCAACCCATCATCAGGCCGTCGATCTCCTCGTCTCCCCATTTCCCGGTCTGCATGGGGCCATGCTCGTAGTCGAATACCCAGCCGGCCATTTTCTTTACGTCCAGCGCATGCCCGTGGGCGTTCAGCCAGGACGCCGCCATCAGCCCTTCGCTGCCGTTGGGAATCTCGTACCACGGATTTTCCGCAAAGGCCTGGTAGAGTCCGAGCGCCCGCACGCTTTCCGAAAGATACTGCGGCCGGTCCGCTTTGAGGGCGGCAAAAAGCATGTTGTAAGCGTAGCCCGCGATGGAATCCGGCTGGCGGAACTCCGGCCGGTCGGTAAAGGGCATGTTTTTATCAAACAGGTATCCCTGATGATTGAAATCGTAACGGACCTTCTCCGCCATACGTTTCATGGCGTCGGCCGAACTGCCGATGCGTTCCCGCGCCTTCATATCATTCGGGTACAGGGTGCAAAGCACCGCCCCGGCCAGGGTATTGACATAGAACAAATACCAGAACTCGCTTGCTGTGCTGCCCGGGCTATTCATATACAGCCCGGTTTCCTGCACGAAGAAATCCGCATACGTCACGGCGATCCACCCGGCGTCGCGCCCCGCAAGCCATTCGCCGACGGCCAAGATTCCCCAGGTGACCAGTTCGTTGCTGTCCAGTTTGAGATACGCGCCGAAAATCGGATGCCCGTTGGGAGCGTAACGCAGGATTTCGTTGTCCGGGTTCATCAGCGCGTCGCGGAATTTGCGGTTCAGTTCCGCGTAATCCGGGACAGGCAGCGCCGGATAATCCGGCATTCGGTCTGTTTCTGGAAAGTGATACATCATCCAACCCCCTGACAGAGTAACTGAATAATATGTAGTTTACATATAGTATTTAAGGTAAGTATATGTAATTCTGGCCCGCTTGTCAATACTGTTGATGAATCGGCAGAACGTTATTGATTTATAACAATAGATGGAATATAATGGTTTGGAAACAACAGACTAATTAGAGTAATATATAATTACAATGGACGGGGAACGACGCCCGCCCGGGCAGCGGAGGGATAACGATGCGAAAGCTGGTTTTACTGTTTGCGGTACTGGCGATGCTGGCGTCGTGCATCCCCGCCCGGGCAAACGCGGAGGCGGTACAGATGGACATACCCTATATGGAGAACTGGCCGGAGCTTCCCACGCCATTTCAGACGCGGGACTGGGCGGGTACGGCAAAGAACGTGATTAAGCTGATGCTTAATGAAAACGCGGATTACCCGTATTTTCCCGCGACAAGTTATTCCATGGTGGATACGCCTTCCGCCGGCGGATTTACCGGGGACATTTTCAGGACGCTTTCCTATCTGCATCCGGACGCGGGCTCCGGGGAGGCGGTCACGCAGCTGGCGGCCGTGCTGACGATGGGACTTCTGGACAACGTGGACCCGCGCAGTTTGAACGGGCGGGACTATGTGAAGATGGCGCAGGCGTATTACGGCGAGACCCCGGACGGGCGCGGATTTATCAGCAACGACCTTTGGGCGGACGACTGCACGGACAGCTATTGGTATACGCTGTATCCCACGCTGCTGTACTTCCATCTGGCGGCCCTGTATCCGGAGGACGAAACGTTTACTTCGCATATGCGTTCGGTTGCCGATACGTGGCTTGACGCGCTTTCCGCTATCGATACCTGGGATTCGCAGGGCGTGTCCCTGAAGGACAGGGCGACCGTCGCGGGGGACCACGCGGAACCGGAAGGCGTCTTCGGCGCGGCGTATGTGATGCTGGCCGCGTACGGGCGTTTCGGGGGCGAGGCTTATCTAGACGCCGCCGTCAGCCTGATGCGAAAAGCGGCGAACCGCATTGACAATCCGTATTATGAGATCCTGGGCTCCTACGCGCCGTATATCGCCGCGCGACTCAACGCGGAGCAAAACGCCGGGTTGCCGTTGGGCAGGATGCTGGACTGGGTGTTTTCGGATGGTTCCAACGCGGCGCGGACGGACTGGGGTATGATGAACGGCCGGTGGGGGGAGTACGACGCCTATGGCCTTTCGGGAAGCCTGAGCGATTACTCACACGGCTACGCCTTCGCAATGAACACCTTCGTTACGGCCGGGGCGATCGCGCCCGTGGCGCGTTACGCGCCGGAGTATTCCAGGGCCGTCGGGAAGTACATCCTGGCGGTGGCGAATAGCAGCCAGATGTTCCTGGCGGACGGGCTGCCATTGTCCCTGCAAGACGATAAGGATTACGTTTCGCAGACGGGCCTTGTCAGCCTCGTATACGAGGGTCTGCGCAACCGCAGCAAAACGACGCCCTATGCGACCGGGGATATCAAGGGGGCCGGACGTACGGGGACCAACTTCAGCTTTTACTCCGCAGGCCCCATTGGGTTGCTGTATGCGATGCTTGAAAACACCGGCGTGCCGGAGATCCTGTGCGTGGACCTGTTGAAAACGGATTTCTGGCACGGGGCGGCGTATCCGACCTATCTTCTGTACAACCCATTGGCCGATTCCAAAACGGTCAAGCTGAACATGGGAGACGAACGGGTGAACGTGTATGATGTGGTTTCGGGAGAATTCCTGGCAACGGATGCAGCCGGAGACACCAAACTGGAGATTCCGGGGGATACGGCGGTGCAGGCCGTGCTGATACCGGCCGGGCTCGGCCTTGTACGGCAAGGGAACCGCCTGCAGGCAGGCGGCGTCACGGTAAGCTATTGCCGCGGGACTGTAGATATGCCCGGGCTTGAAGAATCGGCCGTAATCAAGGAAGAAACGCAGATATCCCTTTGCGCCAATCTGCCCGAAAACGACGGCGTGGCGTTTGCACGCGTGACCTACGGAAACACGACGCTTTATGAAGGGGACACCCTGCCCCGAACCGTTACGCTTTCCCCCGAAACGCTGGGAACCGGGCTTGGCGTGCTGAAGCTTACGGTCGATACGCTTGGGGGAGATATACTCTCCTGCAGCAAGGGCGTCGGCCTCGTGGCGGCCGATTCCGGGAAGGCGCTTCTTGCGCTTGACGGTCAGGGGCTGTACGCCCTGGCGAAACCGTCGGACGATTGCACCTGTATTCTAACGGAGGAGGGCCTGCGGTTGAATCTGGCGTGGGGCGGCGCGACGATCGACAGCCCGGCGCTTGCGGCTGGCATGTCATCGCGGCTTTACGTTTTGGTGGATATCGCCTCCGCAACGGGCCGGTGGGGCCTGTCGTGCCTTGTAAACGGCGAGGAGCGTTATATCCGGGCGGATTCCTGCGCGGAGGGGGAATTTCTGTGCGACCTGGACCCGCTGCCCGCGGATACGGACGCAGACGGAACGGAGACATCCTTGATCCTGCGGGTTTTTGCCAACGGCATCAAGGATGATATTGTGATACGAAGCATAACTGTAATCAAAGGAGGAAAATAATATGGACCAGTATCCCAAATGGGCCATCGGACCTTTTGCCAAAGCGGCGGAGAATCCCGTGCTGAAACCGGGTGAAACGGGGTTTGATTCCTGGGCGGTCTACAATCCTGCCGTCGTCTACGCGTTTGGCAAGTATCATATGTTCTACCGCGCGGAGACCCTGGACGAGCAGGATACCGAATACTGCGGCACTTCCCGCATCGGCTATGCCACCAGCGGGGACGGGCTGCGTTTCGAGAAGCACGGCCTCATTCTGGACGCCGACCAGCCCTACGAGCTCCCCGGCGGGGTGGAGGATCCCCGTATCGCCATCGTGGACGGCGTATATCATATGATGTACACGGCCTACTGCTACCCCCGCGTGATCTTGTGCAGCGCGGTGAGCGGCGATCTGGTCCACTGGGAGAAACGGGGGCCGGTGCTTAAAGATTGGACGGAGAGCGGCCGGGAGAGCAAATCCGCCTGTCTGGTGGTGAATCCGGAGCTTCATGCGGTGAAAATCAACGGCAAATACCACCTGTTCACCAACGAGGTATACGCGACTTCAGAGGATTTTATCCACTGGGATTGCGAGCCTTTCGACGCCGCTGCGTACAGCGGAGCGTTCCATGAGGTTTGCACCGCCGTCACGGATTACAGGGAACCCGGTAAGGACGATATCGTGCTGTTCGTGGCCGGCAGCCTAAACGCTTTGTGCCCGGAGCGGAACCTGTTTTACGGCGTGACCGAATGCCTGCTGTCCCGTAAAGATCCGCGGCAGCGCATCGGGCAATTGGATTTCCCCGTGATCGCGGCGGAACACGCTTACGAAAAATCCCTGATCCGCCTCAAAGGCGACGCGGCGAGGGGAACGATATTCCTGGATTGCGTATTCAGGCGGAACGGCCGCTGGCATGCGTATTACGGTGCTTCCGATATGTACGTGGGAGCCGCCTTCGCCGATGAAGGGAGCAGGAAATGAAGATCACGCGCCTAAACGGCGGCCGTTTTGTGCTGCCGACCACGGAGCAGGCCTGGGAAAACAGGTGCACGTCCAATTCCGGAGGGGTTTTCCTGCCCTGGTCTAAAGAGCTGATTGAGCTATTGTCCAATGCGCTGGAGATTGATATTACGCAGGATCAAAGCCTGCGGGAAGGCGCCGTCGTCAGCGTGTACACCGGCTGCGGAACGGTCGACGGGGACCGCTACGGCCGCCAGCGCAGGGGGCTTGCGGTGTTTGGGCCGGATCTTACGCTGCGCTACCGGAAAAAGACCCCGATA
>JAFGGL010000008.1 GCA_016930575.1 Clostridiales bacterium
GCAGCCTTGTCCGCCCGCAGCGTATACGACAGCGGAAATCCCTTGCCGTCGTACGCGTCCGTCATGCCGACGTCCCGGTCGGATTCCCGCAGGGATACGATACGCAGTTCCGCCGCAGCCGCGGCGCTTATGATGTTCCCCATGGTGTGTGAAAAGCTCACAAACGTATGCTTGTTGGTATGCCCGCTCATATACCCGGCGCTGTTTTGCTCCAGCCAGGGATCCGTACGGAAGTAGGAACAGGCGACGCGGTTTTTATCGTTCGGGTCGAATCCCTCCTCGCCGGGCAGCGGCAGCATATTAACGAACGGATGATAATCATTAATAAGCAGCGTACCGCCGGATTTCAGGCAGCGCGAAACCGCGGAAAACAACGCCCGCAAATCCTTGAACCAGGTAATCGCGCCGATGGTAAAGAACACCAAGTCTAATTTCCCGTCGTATTCCGCGCCGATATCCAGGATGTTGCACGCCAAAAACGTGCAGGGCAGTTTGGTTTCCCGCGCGATATCGCTCGCATAGGCGATCATATTCTCCGCGATATCAAAGCCGTAGCCCTCCTTTGCGCCAAGCCGCATGGCCGAAAACAATTCCCGCCCGTTGTTGCAGCAGAACTGCGCGATGGTTTTGCCCTGGAGATCCAGCGCGCGCAACGCCTCTTTGAGCATATCGTTTAAAAAGGGCAGCTCTTCGGACTGCAGGCGTTCGGTCAAATCCCCGCACCAGTCCCCGCGGTGTTCAAACGCCTCTTCCCAGGCCTGTTTGTTGGTTTTCATATAATCCATCATTCGCTCCTTTTAGCGGGGCGTCGTGTCTCGGTCGCATGGTTTGTACCATTATAGCAAAGAAACGCGGAAACACAACTTTCAGGCATAACTCACGGCGTCAAACAGGCTTTGCATTACCCGCCAATCACCTCCCGGTAGAGCGCGGATCCCATCGCGGAGGCATAGGGCTCGCCTTCCTGCAAAACATACGTATTTCTCCCGTCGGCATCCCGTTTCGCCCGCAGAAACAGCGTATCCCCGCGATGATCCGCATACCGCGCGGCGGCATAGGCGTACAGGTGTGTGACAAACAACACAGTGATACCGGAATCCAAAAAAGCCCGCACCGTCAATTCCGCCAGATACTTCGCGTCAAGCGGCATGGTGGTTTGAAAGGTCTCGTTCATCAGCAGCAGGCTGTGCGGGCGGATACGGTCAACGATTCCGCTGAGTTTATGAAGCTCCACATCCAAAAGGCCCTTGCCGCGGCTTGTGTCCTCTCCGCTGGGAAAATGCGTATAGAGGCCGACGTACAACGGACAGGCATATGCTGCCGCCGCAACGAACATGCCGCACTGCGCCATCAGCTGCGCCAACCCCACGCTGCGCAAGAAGGTGGTTTTCCCGCCTTGATTTACGCCCGTGACTAAAACCAAACGCTTATCCAAAAAGCAGACGTCATTGCCCGCGGGCGCCCTGCCTTCCTGTAACGCCAAAACCGCATTTTGTAGCGCGTTGCTTTCAATCCCGTTTGCGCCTGGCGTGATTTCCGGCTCGCACAGCAGTATACCCAGTTTTTTCAGCCGATCCCGCAGATGAGCGCAGCCCAGATAGAACCCCAGCTGAACGTCCAGCGCTTCCAGGAACATCCGTATACTTTTGTTGCTGTGCGCCATGGTTTGCAAAAGCGGAAACACGGCGCTTTGGACGACGTCGTCTGTATTGCGGATCAGCGTTGTGCTGGACAGCCTGATCTGCGTTTCGTTGTCCCTCAGGTGTTTTCGCCTGCTGGCTCCGGGTTCTGCAAGGCAGTTAAGCACGACGCCTGCGGGCTTGAGCCCTTGACCGACGGAAGCGCTCAGGGTCAGGTCGTCAGACAAGCGCAAGCTGTCCAGCGTCTTGAGCCTCGCCTCCATCCGCGCGATGTTCTCCGTGGAAAACCGGGTGCGAATCATCGCCATCAAGCTTTGAACCGCTTCGGAACGGAACGCGCCGGCTTCCCCCGTAACCATCGCATGGATATTCCGCAGGCATTTTAGGTACAGGCGCGCGATATGGATCTCTGTTAAAAACTTCTTCTGGGGAGGGATAATATGATCGTAACGCGGTTTTTGAAACTCGGCATAACGCGCCGCGCCGTCCACCGCCTCGCGGGCGGCGGTCATCAATCCGCTAAACAGGCTTTCATGCGCAGCAACGTCAGCCCGCACGTTTCTGCGCGCGGAAAGCGCCTTTTCGTTGGTCAGCGGCCGCAGCAGCACGCGCTTGCACGCGTCCGCCATCCGCTTGTCCTCTCCCGCCATCGCATCCAGGAGCACATCAAGCCGCAGATCATCCATCAGCGTGCCGGCTTCCTGTTGGGTCGCTTCCGCGGCATCCTTAAAAAACAGAATATCAAACGTCATGCCCAATCCTCTCCCTTATATTCCCATATGTCAGGCCGTGCTTCTCAATCAGCGCGTCCACGTGCGCGTGGATTTCCACCGGCGCGCGAACAACGGTATACAGCCGCTTATGGCTGCCCGGAACGACCTGCGCCGCCATGCTGACCATCCGCCCGGGAACATGCCCGATATTGTGCGTTACGCACAGCACGCGCGCGCCGCCGCCGATCAAGCCGCCGATAACCTGTGTCGCCAGAACCTGCGCGTCCTGCGCGGTGGTGGAGGAAAACATCTCGTTGAGCAAAACCAGGCCGCCTGTTCCGGCCTGCTTCAGTATCGGCTTTAATTGCAGCAGTTCTTCCTTGAGCCGCCCCTGCTGCGCGGCGCCTTCTTCCGCGTCGCTGAAATGCGAGAAAAACCCCGTAAACAGCGGAAGTTCCGCATACTCGCAGGGCACGGGCAACCCCAGCGCCGCCAGCGCGGTAATTTGCCCGACGGCACGGATATACGTGGTCTTGCCGGAGTGGTTTGCCCCTGTTACGATGATCCCGCGCTCGTCGGCGGACAAGCTGCAGTCGTTTCGCACGATTTTGTCCTGCCGTAGCGCCAGGTCCATATCATACGCGCCGGAAAGCCGCACAGCGCCGCCGGAGAGCGCGGGATAGGCAAAGGGCAGGCCCCTGGCCCGGAGCGCGGAAACGGTGCTTAAAAAGCTGTCGTAAAAGTATATTTCCTGAGCAAAGATACGGATAAACGGCTCCGGTATGCCGTCCGTCGCCCCGGCGGCTTTGTGAAGCAGCGCAAACGCGCCGGGGTACCTGGTTTGCAGCACATCGGCTATCCGCATGCCCAGCGGATTGAGCGCCAGTTCGCTGAACAGGCGGATGTCCCGCGGCGGCGTTTCTGCGCAATCCTCCACCCGGATCAAATCCCCGCGGGTATCACGAATAAAATCGCCATCCTGCCTGCCCGGCGCGACCAGCACCATGCCGTTTCGTATCCGCAGGGTAAAGGTCATCGCTTCGATTTCATCCTGCGCCCGCCGCAGGAGCGTTTCCGCCTGCGTAAACCGGGACGTTTGCGCGTACGCGCGCACCGCATCGACAAACGCGCAAAGCCCGTCCGATGGAATATCCAGTTCGCCGGCGTCTTTGAGCAACTCCCGGACCGCGTCGCAGTAAGCCAAAGCGCCGTTTACGGCATACGCGTCCGCCTGCGCGGGCGTATGCGCCTTCCGCCCGTCGGCCATCGTACACAGCGCGCCTTCCACCGCGCGGCAAAACGGCAGAAACAGGGCGTACAATTTCTCTTGCTCCAGCGCGCGCATGACGTTCTGCCGGTAGTATACGGTATCCGCGTCGATAGACAACGCATAATACACGTTGCGCAGCGGGTTCTTCTCCCTGCCTGCCAGCACCTCGTCCAGTATGGAAGCCAGGCCGGTATCCGCGAAGAACGCAGGAGTTTGCTGCGTGTTCGTCAAATGATTCTTACCGGCGGGAAAGGTTTTGTTCCCGCGGGTGATATAGCGTTCCTCCGCGCCTATACGGCGAGCGCGGAACGAAAGCCACGGGCAGTTTCCGGCTTTCGCCTGCTGCGCGGCCGATGGAAACAGGATACTGTGAAACCGCATGCGTCTCACCTCCGAAGATGCTTACAGGCAAAGCTTAAACCCTGCCGCATGTGCAGAGTCAAGTGTTTCAACGCATTAAATACTAATTTATAACGATGTCCGGGAGGCTTGGAGTAATGAAACTAAAAATCGGCGAGTTCGCGGCGTTCTGCGACATATCCGTTCCCGCGCTGCGCCTGTATGACCGTATTGGGCTGCTTAAGCCGGCAAGCGTCGATCCGGAGACGGGATACCGCTATTATGACCCGGAACAAATCCGGGCACTAAACGCGATCCTCAGCTATAAAAAGCTCGGATTCTCCCTGCAGGAAATCAAGGAGCTGCTTTCAGAGAAGCTCACAGCCGCCGCGCTGATCCAAAAACTGTGCGACAAGCAGCGCGAAAACAGCCGGAAATCGGATGTCTGTCGCTACCATAACGAAACCATCCAGAGCATCCTGGACGCGTATCAGGCGTCCGGCATACTGGAAAACGATCAGAACGCCGCGCTGCGCCTGTCCCGCATCGCTTGTTTGGAAAACGAGTCGCTGGAGCATGAGCTATCGCAAATTCTTTGGTTATAAAGGCTCCTGCCGCGCCGGAAACCATATGGGCTGGGTGACGGTCAGGGCGGAATCGTCCTGCACCAGGGAAAGAATGCGCGTCGCGCTTTCCACATCGGCAAGCACAGGCCGAAAATCGTTTTCCGGCGCGCTACCGGAGGTCAGAACGGGAAGCAGCTTAATCTGCGCGCCCAGATATGCGCCGCCGTCGCCAAAGCGCAGGGTCGCCCGCGCAAGCATCGCGTCAAAGGTCGTCATCTTGTGCGTACCGCCAAACACCAGATTGCCAAGGGAATACAGCACCGCGCAGCCGTCCAGGTTTTCAATCCCCTGCACCACATGCGGATGCGTGCCCACGATGATATCCGCGCCGCTTTCGGCGGCATACTTCGCCATGGTTTCCTGCTTCTGATTGTGCGTCGGGCTGTATTCCCTGCCCCAGTAGCAGGAATACACGATTACGTCGCAGCCCATTTCCTTCAGCTTCTGAATATCGCGGCTCACGACCGCCTTGCTCTCTGTGAAAAACACCGTTTCCCGGCAGCCGCCGAACCCGATTTTGATCCCTTCCCGCTCACACACAAACAGGTTCTGAAATCCGCAATATTCTACGCCCGCCGCTTCCAGCGCAGCCTTCGTGCTTTCTTCTCTGCTTTGGTTGTAGTCAATATAATGGTTGTTGGCAACATTCACCGCCTCGATACCCACACCGGTGAGCATCTGCGTATAGCCGGTCTTCCCGCAGAAAGTGTATTGCTTTGTCCTGTTATACCCGGTATTGCTGTCGTGCAGCGCGCACTCCAGATTGATAAGCGTCAGGTCGTCCTTCGAAAACAGGCCGTTAAAGCCGGAAAAACACCAGTTCATCCCTATGGTCTCTATACATTCCTCGAAGTTCCTGGTCGTCCTCACCCACTCTTCCCGCGTGCCCAGCACACAGTCGCCGCCAAACGTCAGCGTGATTTCCGTATCGGCCGCCGCAAGCGACGGAAGAAGTAAAAATAATAAAACCCACAGTAACACCTTTTGCATGGAAGTACCCTCCGTTTCATACTGTAGACGGAAACGGGAGGCATTTAGTTTGAATTTGGCCGGATTTATCTCTAGGTTCCGGTTCATTCCCCGTAGAGGAAGGCCTGTATTTGCTGCTTGACCGCTTCGTTGTCGTAGGTCAGCATCATATTCTGATACGCGCTGATACCCTTGAGCGATCCGATGTTCCCGCCCTGCAATTCCACGCCCTCAAACCCGGGCACGGTCAGGTACGGACTGTCGGCAGCGAAGTTCAGCCCGGCCGTAGACCACAGGACGATGTCGTCCTCGGTGATGTCCGTCAACTGGCCGGAGACCAGCATCCGTATCAGCATGGCGACCGTATCCGGGCTCATCAGACCGATGATCGGCCGAAACGCTTCGATGACCGCCTCGTTTTTCATATCCCAGTACTTGTAGTCTTCCAGCGTATTGCTCAGCCGGTCCCCGGAGCCCCAAACGTAATCGGGGATGGCGCAGTAATACGCCAGATAGCCTACGGCGTCCAGTTCGTGCGGCCCGGCTTGCTCAATGGGCGAATATTGCCGTTTCAGGGTATTGGCGATCGACTTCATATTCCCGTTGATGGTCGTGTACTGCGCGGTGCCCAGTATTTCTTCCGGGATATCCAGCGTGATGGGGAACATCATATCAAACACGTCGACAATCGGCGAATAGCTGCCGTATTGATACACATAGATCAGGTACCGGTCGATCGGGATGCCGAAGGTGTTCTCATAGGCCTTAACGATTTCAGAGACTTCGCAATTGGGCAACAGGCTCATCGGGACGGAGATCTCCTCCCCGTTTTTTGCCACCGCGAATATCTGCGTCTGGAAGTAGAAATTGATCAGCCTGGCGTCCAGCGTTTTCAGATTCAGCGACAAAATCATCGGCATGATCGGGAAATAGGAATTGCCCATGTCCTCGCTTGCAAGAATCAGGAGGTTGACGACGTCGCCGGCGCTTTCCGCCGCCGCAGGCACGCCGCAGGCCATCAGCAGCAGGATAAGCGCCGTAACCGCCGACAGCATTTTCAAACTTTTTTTCATACGCAATACTCCCTTATTTAGTTTCATCAAGGAAACAAGCCAGTCTGGGAAAAGATGATCGTTTGTGAACGGATGATACGCGTTTTTGCTATTATAGCATACCGTATTTACCGTCGTAAAGCATGAAACCCCGGTAAGGATTCGGTATTGACATTGTTAATACTATATAGTACTATCCTATAAGGGGTGGTCGATTTGCCGTACGAAACACAAGGCGGATTCCTGATTTCCCAAATCAAGCAGGTGAGCGGGCGGGTCTTTGAACGGCTGTTGAAGAAGACCGGCGTGGACGCCTTCAACGGCGCGCAGGGGCGGATATTGTACGTACTCTGGCAGGGCGACGGCATCCCGATCACGGAGCTTGCCAAACAGACGGGGCTTGCCAAAACTACCCTGACCTCCATGCTCGCCCGCTTGGAAGCGTCCGGCCTGGTAAGCCGCAGCTACAATTCCGCCGACCGGCGGCAGATACGCATTTCCCTCACCGCAAAGGCGCGAAAGCTGCGCGGGGCATACGAAGCCGTATCCGGAGCGATGAACGGGATCTTCTACGCCGGGTTTACGGACGCGGAGATTATCGCCTTTGAAAACACCCTGCGGCGGATACTGAACAACCTGGAAGAACGGGAGGAAACACGATGAAGATCAACGGTGAACTGAAAACAATTCTTGAGAAATTCGCGGAATCGGGCTGGGATGTGATCGGCGAACCTTCAAGGGCGTACCTGGACGGCAAAGGGGACTGGGAAGCGCTGACAGCGGCCGTCAAAGAGGCCGATATGACCTGCGGCTCCTGCGGCTGCGAGTACGACCCGTTGTACAAGCGCGCGCTGCAGCTTTTATCCGGCAAGCCCGCCAAGGTCTCCGGCCGCACGTCTAACGACTTCTGTCCGCAGACGATGTTCCTGTACGGAACGTACAGGGAGGACGGCGCGCCAAACTTCGGCCTGTTCTGCTGGTTCTCCTACTGCTGGGACGGCGGGCTGGGCGCGATGGCCTGTATCGGCGGCAGCACGCTGACGAAAGACCGCATCAACGCAGCCGGCGTGTTCTCCGCCAATCTCGTCAACGAGCCGATGCTGCCGCTGGCCGATTACCTGGGCAACACCAAGGGCTATGACGAGGACAAAATGAACGTCCCCGTCGACGTGATGCGCGGCGCGGTGCTGGACGTGCCCGTGCTTTCGGACAGCCCCGTTTCCTTCGAGCTGGAAGTGACCAAGACCGTCCCGCTGGACGGCAGCGACGTGTATATCTGCAAGGTGCGAAACGTGCTGATCAACGAAGCCCTGGCCGATACGGACACATCCGTGGAACAGCGCCTGCGCGCCGCGCTGCCTGCATCAACCACCTGCGCCACCTATTTCTCCAACGCGCCCAAAGCCAAAGGAGCATGGGGCGAGGCGATGAAAGCTTTTAAGAAATAAACAGAACCTTCAGGCATAAAAGCAGCCGCCCGGCGGGCGGCTGCTTTTATGTATCCGATTCTATTCCCCGGCGATAAACGCCCGGATTATGGCCGATATTGCGTCGCCGTCGTATGCGAACATCTTCGCGTCGTAACCATAGACGCCGGTCAGCGCGTTGGCGTCGAAATCCTGCATGGTCACGCCCTCAAAGCCGGGGATGGTAAGGTAGGGCGCGTCCTCGGGGAAATTGCACAGCGTTTGCGACCACAGGGCGATATCGTCCCCGGTGATGTCCGTGGCCTGGTCCGCCACCATGCGCTGCCAGAACGCAAGCGCCGCGTCATGATCGAACGCCGCGATGTTGGGCCGCAGCCCCTCGATGAGCGCCCGGTACTTGGCGTCCCAGTACTTGTAGTCCTCCATCATCATGGTGAAGCGGTCGCCGGACGACCACACCCAATCGGGGATCGCGCCGATATAGGAAACGATCCCCACGGCGTCCAGCGCGTTGGGGCCCGCCTGCGTGATCAAAGTATATTCCCTGTTCAGGACGCCTGCCAGCGGCTTCATGTTGCCGTTGATGGTCGTGTACTGCTCGTTGCCCAGCAGTTCCTCCGGAATGTCCACGATGACCGGGGTCAGCATGTCAAAACCCTGGATCGCAGGTTGAAAATTGCCGTATGTGTAGCTGAAGATCACGTACCTGTCGATGGGTATGCCGAAGGTGTTTTCATAGGCTTTGACGATCTCTTCCGTGTCGCAGTACAGCAGGAAATTCATCGGCATGGACAGGCTTTCGCCCTTTTTTGTCACCGCGTTGATCTGCGTTTGATAATAGAAATTAACGACCTTGACGGTTTTCTGCTCGAAATCCAGCGAAACGATCAGCGGCGAGATCGGATACCCGCTCTCGCACGCCAGCAGCAGGATGTTTACCGTCTGCCCGGCGCCCTCCGCCGCGGCGGATACGCCGCCCGCCGCAAGCAGCAGGACCAGTGCGGTCAGCAGCGCTATGATTTTTGTGTGTTTTTTCATGGTTTCATACTCCTCGCTTACATTTCCTATTCCAAAGCTGCATCGTCCGGGCGTAGTTTTTTGTTCTTTACGGTGATTATAGCACAGGGAAGTTTGAGGCGTAAAGGCGATTGCGGGCTTTAACCGGAATATTACATGCGCCGCGAACACAGAAAGCGGCTTTTACGTAAAATTCCGCGGTATCCCCCTGCGTCAGCTTGAGTTGGAAAACGGTTTTCTCTCATTGACAAATCAAAATGTTCCATATTACAATGCCTTATATAACATCGTTTTGTCGTCTTACGTTGTTTATTCTTAACGAATTCCAAGTCTCAAATGGTAAAGGCAAGGGCATTGATTTGAAAAAAAGCATTGCATTTTGCGTAACGATCATTCTGTCGGCGGTCCTCTTCGCGACCGCCGCGCTGGCGGCGGATATCGTGATATCTGCCGACGGCAGCTATACGATCACCGGCACGGACACCAGCATCACGATCGGGGCAGGCTTAACGGTAACGTTGATCGGCTCAAGCTCCGTCACATACGATGTGCCGATCGTCTGCGGGGCGGGCGTTACGCTTACGCTGCAGGACGTCCGTATTTTTTCGCCCGCAGCCTGCCCGCTCAGCTTTACCGGCAGCGGCAATCAGCTGATCCTGACAGGCGAAAATTCGATGCAGTCCTATTCTGCTCCGGGCGTCCGCGTTGAGAACACGACAAGCCTGACCATCAGCGGCGACGGCGCCCTGATGGCAAAGGGCGGGAGCGGAGGAGGGGCGGGCATCGGCGGCGGCTATAATATCAGCGCCGGCAGCATTACGATTGCCGGCGGCAGCGTATTCGCAATGGGCGGTCAAGACGCGGCGGCCATAGGCGGCGGAGCAAATGGAGCCGGAGGTACCATCAATATAACGGATGGTACTGTTCTTGTGACGGGCGGTCCCAACGCAGCGGGCATCGGCGGCGGAAGCGGCTTTGGCGTCGGGGGCGGCGATATCACCATATCCGGCGGCACGGTGACCGCATCCAGTTCCATCCGGGGCGCGGCCATCGGCAGCGGGCTCAACGGCGACGGCGGCACCGTTACGATTACGGACGGCATCGTGGATGCAACGGGCGGAAATTACGCAGCGGCCATCGGCAGCGGCAACAGAGGGGGCGGCGTCACCGTTACGATTTCCGGCGGCGCCGTAACCGCAACGGGCGGCAATGGGGCGGCGGGCATCGGCGGCAGCCAGGAGAGCGACAGCGGCGCCATTATCATTTCCGGCGGCACCGTAACCGCAACGGGCGGAAGCCTGGGCGCGGGGATCGGCGGCGGAAGAAACGGCATGAACGGCACCGTTACGATTAACGGCGGTATCATATCCACAACTGGCGGAGGTATGGGAGCAGGTATCGGCAGCGGCTACTTCAGCGACAGCAGCACGATTGCGATTTCCGGCGGCATCGTAACCGCGGCAGGCGGTCTCAGCGCGGCGGGAATCGGCGGCGGCCAATTGGGCAACGGCGGCGCAACAACGATTTCCGGCGGCGCCGTCACCGCCACAGGCGGAACCTACGCGGCGGGAATCGGCGGCGGAGCGTATAGTTCGGGCTACGGCGGCGATGGCGGAACCGTGACGATTTCCGGCGGCGTGGTTTACGCCGAAGGAGATATTGCGAACGGCGCGTACGACGTTGGTTCCGGGAGCGGTTCAGCTGCCGGGTCGCTTACGATCTCCGGCACATCCGCAGTGTTCCTGAGGAACAACTATTGCCTGCCGCCCACGCTCCCTGTGCCGCATGAACATAAAACAACGGCGGATACGGATGCACCCATGCAGGTCATCGACGGCACGATATACGGCATACCGGGCACAGGCAGCAGCCCATGGACATCCGCTACAAGCGGCTACTTCGTGCTTCGCCGCATCGTATATAATGCGAACGGCGGCGCCGGCAGCATACCGGATACTGCGCAGCAAACAGGAACGACGGCAACCGTTAAGCAAAGCACCGGTTTTACGCGCGGCGGCTATGCGTTTTCAACCTGGAATACGGCTGAAAATGGCAGCGGGGCCCCATACCCTGCCGGAAGCACGCTGACCCTGTCGGCTCCCGGCATGACGCTGTACGCCCAGTGGACGGAAGTCCCGCAGACGGGCGACGCCGCGGCGGAATACCTGTACCTGTTCGCGGCGCTGGCGCTGCTTGCCGCGGCAGGAACGGCCGTTGCTCTGCGCATGAGAAGGAGACGGCAGGGCGGGTAAATCATCTATCTATCCTATACGTGATAGCCGATGTTCTGTTGCTACATAAGCGCCTGTGATTCAAAAATATCACAGGCGCGTTTCTGAAAGAGCAAAGCGATCTAAATACAAACTCGTTTATTTTTTATCCGCGGACTTGTTATCTCAATATAGTTTTTGTCGGCCCTACTTCTATTTTGCATAGGATATTTGCTTTAGCTTAATGACCCGGAGGGAAAAACTATGAGATTGGTTGTATCAGTTTCTATATCCTGCATGATAACGCAACATTCGGAGCCCTGTAATCGCAACCCTTTATTGTCGCATGTCTACCGTAGCCAGAGTTTCTTGACATCGACAGCTATATTATGTACTATTTCGTATATAGAGTATACATTTTAACATTGAACATTATTGACGATTCCTTTTGCAATCAACGAACGAACGGTTATTTCATCACGGTGAGAAGGAGTGTACTGAAACAGAATTTCTTGAAGACGAATGATGCCCTGTAGAACAAGAAAAGCAAACAATGGACTGACTTTCTTTTTTAAGAACCTGAACGCTGCTATTATTGCGCCATAAAGCCTATAGCCGGATGAAGTATATACAGAAAACGGAAAGGAAGTGCATCTCATGAAACGCTTTATCGTATTACATGCTGTTGCAACGATCGGACTTGTGCTGCTCCTTCTCCTGCCGACGTTTGCTGTTTTTGCTGAAGAATCGAATAATGATGCGGCCTTAAGCCCTTCAGAAGCCTATGTAGTTGAAGTCACAGACGCAGTTTCGCTCCTCGCCGCTATCGGGCCAAACCGAACGATACGTCTTCTGCCGGGTGATTATGACCTTAGCTCCGATGCTGCTACGGAGATATTACAAGCCGGCGGCCCCACACAATTCCCTTATGTATATTACGATTTGGATTTTGATTACTACGGCGGTATCGTCATTTCAGATGTCTATAACCTGACAATCACCGCAGACAGTCCGCAAGAAATATATACGAAGAATACTAATGATACAGTTCTCATCTTCGATGAATGCAGTCATATCACTGTGTCGGGAATCACGTTTGGCCATAAACCCGAAAAGGCAAGTAGCTGTTCTGCCGGTGTGATTGCCACATCATACTGCAATAATATAACATTTGATAGATGCGATCTGTATGGATGCGGGTACGAGGGAGCTGGCATTATACTCTCTTCATCCATATTTTTCGAAGATTGTATAATACGTGATTGCTCAGAACTCGTAGCATATATGGAGAGCGTAAGAAACATTAAGTTTCTCAGAACCGAAATATTCGGGAACGGAACGGAATGCTCATATCCTTCAGGGTTATTTTGGATAAGCGGGGAAAGTGTAAGTGTTACATTCCAGGAATGCAAAATTCACGACAATGGGAATACGTATACGCAATCATCATCACCTATGTTTAGAGTTGATTGGGTGGAAGATGAGTTGACGATTGTCGATTGTGAAATGACTAATAACCTGTATGATTATTTTGGTGAATGTGCGGAATAACGCAAAGGCGCGAAAACAGTATTGTTGGCCTGACCCCGTATAATGTACACAGAAATAGAGTTAGTCTGAGAGGGCATCAACCATGATTGATAGTGTGTTTAGTAGGATACTCAAATAGAATCATCAGGGTTGTGCCAGTATCAGATCAGAGCCATCTAATCTGATTTTGTAAGCATTGGGGAAAGTAGCCCAACCGTCCCTGTTCTCAAACTCCAGGAAATACACCCATTCACCCGCGATATTGATATGGCAAACATCCTCAACATCACAGAGTTTTTCGTTATGCAAGCCGTCGGTTGTGATGCGGTACAGCTTATAATTGTCCTCGGCATTGGAATAGTAGATCCAATCTCCGATTACATTTATATCTCCGCTTCGTACATCACCAATTTGCGAAAGCCCGATTCCATAAATACTCATTTTCATCAGCTCTCCATCCCGGATGAAATACAACATGTCTCCACCTAGATTGAGCTTATTTGCAACCGAGTTTATCAATAACGAGATCTTTGTATCATCGGCAGGATTAAATCGCATAATCGCCTTCCTGTCGACATCTGTATAGTAGATATATTGCCCGTCACTAACAAATGAACCGGCTTTTACACCTTGCACATTATGCAGAAATGCACCGTTCATGTTCATGCCCCAGAGATTGTCCACATACTCGCCGTTACCGTTGCGGC
This sequence comes from Clostridiales bacterium, assembly GCA_016930575.1. Lineage (GTDB taxonomy): Bacteria > Bacillota > Clostridia > Christensenellales > Aristaeellaceae > CAXXOK01. Next base: position 13,501 of record JAFGGL010000008.1, read on the forward strand.
TATTGCTGAGGAAGTAGACCATATCACTAACTACTTTCACAACCTGTATCCCGCTTTTTGCATACACCTTCTGCCCGTTTACTAACGCTTCTCGTTCTCCGCTGTTGGTATCAAGACGATAGAAAACATTGCCATCGCAGTAGTACAGCCATTCTTCGTAGCTTCCCATGATGTTGCACTCCGGATTGCTCCACTGTGTAGAGGTTTTGGCCACAAATATATCTGCCCCGCCTGTAGTGCTTTCTTTGTAGATGTTGTAGCTATCATAGTGGTTGCTGTAATAGATATCTCCGTTATGTAGTAGTGCCAGCATCCAGTTATTTTGGTTGCCTGTGCCGTTTTCATCCGTGGGGATGGAGGCAAAGGCAACTTGATGAACGAATAAAACACATAAAACAACCAGCAGGATGTATCTGCAAACAGAAAAAGCTATATTCAATGTTTTCATATTTGGCTCCCTTTCCAATTGTCAGAGAATAGAATGGTCTTCCAACTGTCTTTTTAAGTATAGCATATACAACCATGCTTGGGAAGTGAAAGGCGTTTACACCGCTTTATACAATATTAGTTGTCGCTTATTATCTACATTATATCTATTTGATCGACATATAAACGCTGCATCCTAAATTATCTGATTTTGCTCTGAAATGTTCCGTCGAAGTTTATTTGTGCTCTCTAGTTGTGAAAAAGTGCGAAAAAAGTGTGGGATGGAATAATTTAACACCCATGAAAGCTTTATATCATAGGCGTTTGAGAGTGGTGTAGCATAGGGGATTCGTCGCACGCTGCGCGTGTTGAGTCGCGGGCGTAAACGCCCGCGCCCGCGAAGCTAAAAACGACCACACCGAGTCGTTTTCTTTACGGCGCGCGATCCGTCTGGTTTATTGTCGTCTCACTCCCTACCGGTCGTGATGCTCTGTAAACCTTCTCAACCTCAATTCGCCCACGGCTATGCCGTGGTGTCCACCGGACACACGCTTATTTCGGTTGCCTCCCGGGTTCGAATCCCCTGTGCGGAGGCAGCACAAAGGGACACCCCTTCGCCAAGCCGAATTGAAGCCTGCTTCAATTCGAGAGGAGCCGCGACGAAATGAATGAACGGTGATTTTCATAGAAAATCACCGCGAACGATATGTAGTCCGCGGCGACGAGATGGTGGAGCATAGGGGATTCGAACCCCTGACCTCTGCCATGCGAAGACAGCGCGCTACCAGCTGTGCTAATGCCCCATGCATACGCCGACCATCGGCGCGTTCGGCGTTGGAATTATAGCATATCTCGTGTTTGAAATGCAAGCGCTGTGTGCGCATGAAATACCGCCGCGTTGTTTGTGCGGGGATTCTTACATCATAGTCAACACACGGCAGGCCGTACCGTTCTGTTTTACAGGTTTAATACGGCAGCGTGGGCAGCTTATCCGCGCACTTCGCGTACCGCTCGATCACTTCGTCCGTCCAGGCGTCGAATTCAGGATCGGGTTTCTGGCATTCGGGGTGGCTGAGCACGTAGTCAAGCGTCCGACGCACGCCCTGGTCGAAGCGCACGGTCGCGGCAAAGCCGGGCACGGCGCGCTTGATCTTGGTGTTGTCGAAGATCACCGTATTCGCCTTGTCGCCCATGAGGCCGCCGCAGAACTCCCCGGAGCAGGCGGCGAGGATATCCGTCGGGATGTGTACGGCGTGGAGCGGGACATGAAGCGCCGCGGCGACGGTCTCATAGATCTGGTTCCAGCTCAGGCTCTCGTCGCTGGTGATGTGGTAGGTTTCGCCGATGGCATGGATATTGCCCATCAGCCCGCAGAACGCTTTGGCGAAGTCCGTGTTGTGCGTCATCGTCCAAAGCGAGCTTCCGTCGCCGTGGATGATCACCGGCCTGCCTTCCATGATGCGTTTGATTACCGAGTAGCTGCCCTCCCTGCCGTGTACGCCAAGCGGAACCGCCGTATCGCCGTAGGTGTGGCTGGGGCGCACGATTGTCACGGGGAAGCCCGATTTGCGGTAGGCCTTGATGAGTTTCTTCTCGCAGGCGATCTTATCGCGGCTGTACTGCCAATAGGGATTGCAAAGCGGGGTGCTTTCGGTGATCAAGGGGCTAGAAAGCGGCTTTTGGTACGCCGACGCCGACGAGATGAAGATATATTGATTGCAGATACCCTCAAACAGTTCGATATCGCGCTTGATATGCTTGGGGGTGAAGGCGATGAAATCGGCCACGGTGTCGAAACGCAGGCCGGACAGCTTAGCTTCCGCATCGAGCGTATCGTTGATATCCGCGGTGATGACCTGCGCGCCCTCGGGCACGAAGCCGCCGCGCTTGCCGCGGTTCAAGAGATAGAGCTCCCATCCCTGCTTTTGGAGCAGCGCGGAAACCGCCGCGGAAATGGTGCCGGTGCCGCCTATCAGTAATGCTTTCATGTATACTCCCCTCCGAAACGTTCTGTATAGAATTGTAGCATGGAGCCTATTTAAGCACAAGCAGGAGTACGCCTTTCCCGCACAGAATACGCTAAGCAGACACCACGAAGGGAGAACCGCTATGGGCGACCGCGACAATGACGCCGTGCTGCGGCCTGATATGCATCTCAAGCCGCTGGATAACGCCGCGTTGTTAAAGCCGCTGCAAAAGGCCGCGGACGTTCCGGTTCCCTCCGCGAAAATTACAGATAACCCCGCCGCGCCGGGCGATGATGAAGCGGGCGGCCTGTTCGCGCCGCCCGAACCGCCCGCAGAACCGAAGCAGGCCGCGCCTGCGCCTCCGCCGGCGCCGGAACCCGCGCCGGCACCCAAGCCGGCGGCCTCCTACCGGCCGACGGACGAGCAGATGCACATGATGGAGCTGATGAAGTCCATCTTCGCCAGCGCCCTGAACGCGGGCCTTCAGGGCGGGCAGCCGCCGCAGATATCCATTCCCGAATCGTCGCCGCCGGACATGGACGGCCTGCGCGAAGAGCTGATGGCCCTGCAGCAGAAGATACGCGGCGCGGAAATCCCCGTGGTGATCGTCATCGAGGGCCTGAGCGCGTCGGGCAAGGGCACGATGCTCGGAAAACTCGTCGAGGGACTGGATTCGCGCGGGTGCAAGACCCTCCCCGTGCACAGGCCCGACTGCGTGGAGGAGACTTATCCCCTCATGCGCCGCTACTGGGTGAACATGCCCAAAAAGGGCGATATCGCGCTGTTTTGCTCCAGCTGGTACGGCGAGCTGAACAAGACCTGCTTTGAGCGCGAGGACGATATCCCGGAATTTTTACCGCGGCGTTTGAACGAGATCATCAGCATGGAAAGCCAGCTGATCTGCGACGGCACGTTGATACTGAAATTCTTCCTGCACGTCTCCCAGCAGGAACAGTTTGACCGCCTGCGCAAGATGGAAAAGAAAAAATCGACCGCCTGGCAGGTGACGGGGCACGACCACGAGCAGAACAGGCGCTTCGACGAATATATGAAGGGGATGGACAACCTGATGTCCATCACCAACCTGAAGGGCGCGCCCTGGCACATCATGGACGCGACGGACCTGAAAACTTGCGAGCGGGAGATATACCAAACGGTCATCAAAGCGTTCAGGGACGCGCTCAGGGAGCGCGGCTCCGGCCTGCGCCCGTGGGACGTGCCGATGCTGCCCAACCTCTCCCCCATCCCGTCGCTCGGGTTCCCGCCGCTCAATACCTTTGATTTGGACAAGCATCTGGATACGCCGTACAAGGAGGAGAAAAAAGCGCTGACAAAGCGCCTGCGTAAGCTGCAGGTGAAGCTTTACCGAAACGGCATCCCGCTGATCGTCGGCTTCGAAGGCTGGGACGCGGCCGGCAAGGGCGGCGCCATACGCCGGCTGAACGCCGCCATGGACGCGCGCGGGTACACCGTGGCGCCCGTCAGCGCGCCGACGCCGCTGGAATTGAACCACCACTACCTGTGGCGCTTCTTCAGGGAACTGCCGCCCAAAGGACATATCACGATCTTTGACCGCACGTGGTACGGGCGCGTGATGGTGGAGCGCGTGGAAAACCTGTGCACCGAGCCGCAGTGGCAGCGCGCCTACGAGGAGATCAACCGCTTCGAAAAGCTGCTGACGGATTCGGGCGCGATACTCGTGAAGTTCTGGCTACAGATCGACTCAAACACGCAGCTTTCCCGCTTTGAGGCGCGCAAGACCGACCCGGAAAAGCAGTGGAAACTCACCGACGAGGACTGGCGCAACCGCGAGAAATGGCTGCAATATGAGCAGGCGGCGGACGAGGTGCTCCAGCGCACCCACACCGCGAACGCCCCGTGGACGGTGGTCGAGGCCAACGACAAGGAATACGCGCGAATCAAGGTGCTCAGGACCGTGGCGGACACGATCGAGAAGCGCCTTGACAAGGACGACGATGACGAGGCTTGATTATTCCTTCTTCAATTTCTCCGCAAACTTCTGAAAGATAGGGATTTTAGCTAGCGCATAGATCAGCGGAACGCCCAAAATATACACCACGACCAACTGCCCCGCGCCCACCGTCGCCATGGTGGGAAGCAGGGGCAGTTGCAATACAAAGTGTAAGAGCAGGCCGATGACCACGCCGTTCACCACCACGGGCGGCACCGCAGCCGCCCAGATGTTTTTGCGCATTCCGTAGGTCAGCAAAGCGGCGATGATGGTCGCAAGCGTGCCGAAGACCACGTCCCAGACGCCGTAGCCGCCGATCAGGTTTGCGACCAGACAGCCCACCGCCAGCCCCGGGATGGCCTGCGGGATGAGGACGGGCAGCAGCGTGAGCGCTTCGGCGATTCTAAACTGCACCGCGCCGTAGCTGATGGGCGCGAAAACCACCGTGAGCGCGGCGTACAGCGCGGCGGTCACGGCGGCGACAGCAAGGTCTCGGATGGTAAGATGAGAGAATTTTTTCATTGGGATCTCCTCCAACATTGTATGAGGTCGCCGGGCCGATAAACATTCACGTTCGCTTTGCTATAGTACGGCACCTTTGTATTTATCGGCTTTTGAAATAGCGCCGCTATTCCTGCAAGCCTCTGCATCCAAATCTGCCGCACTCTACCTTCGCAAACGCAAACGCGATTAACTTGACGGCCCCATTTGGTAACGCATTCCATGTTTCTCGGTTTATCCGTTCTGTATCCATCTTGCCCACTCCGCTTCATCCACCCCAACAGTAACTTTGTTCCCGTTCCGTACGATCGGGCTGACGAGGGCCATCGGGTCGCTCTGGAGTTCGGAGAGGATGAGGGCGTCGCCGGTCATGTGGGCGACGGGGTGTTCGAGGGCTTTTTTGCCGCGGCGGTCGACCAGGGCACGGGCGCTGCCGGCGGCGCGGGCGAAGAGCTCGAGTTCGCGGCGACCGGGGCGGTGCTTTTTCACGTCTACGTACTGAACGGGGATTTTGCGCTCCTTGAAAAAGCGCTCGGCCTTGCGCACGTCTGGGTTTGATTTGGCGGCGTAGATCTGGATATTCACAGGGTCTTCTTTTTGAGCGTCGGGCGGACGTCGTCGCCGATGAATTTAAGCGTCTTGCAGCGGCTCTCGTCGAGCCATCGTGAGGTAATTCGTTCTGTATAACGTGTCTTTAGTTCATCATCTAGGTTAGTGGAAATCACTGTATGCCTTTCTTTGTTCTGTCGCTCGTTAAGCAGGTTAAAAAGTTGGGTAACGGTGATATTTTCCATCAGCGGTTCGGTGCCCAAGTCATCAATCAGCAATAAAGGTACATTAATCAATTCATCCAGTAACCCACTGTTATTGCTAAAGTATGCCTTTCGCATGGTCTCCAGTAATTTAAACGCGCTTATATATATAACATGATATCCCCGCTCTGTCACCCGGTGGGCGACGGCGTGCATCAGGTAGGTTTTCCCAAGCCCGCTCTGGCCGGTGAACAGCATGTCGAAAAACTCCGTATCGGGGAAGGCGTCGGCATAGATCTCGCAAACGTCGCGGTTGCGCTTCATCATCTGCCGCTGGCTGACGGGCGAGGGCGCGTCCCCGGAAAAGATCTCGGGATCGAAGTTTTCAAAGGTCTGCTCGCCGCCCAGGCCAAGTTCCCGGAGCATCCGGCGGTTCAGCTCAGCCTCAAAGCAAGCGCACATGCGGCGGGAGGGGTCGTACACGTAGCCCTCGTCGCGGCAGATTTCGCAGGTATAGATCGGGTCAAGCGCGGAGGGTTCGAGCCCGCATTGTTTGAGCAGGGCGCTGATCTTTACGCTTAACTCCTGCAAGGCGTTTGCCATGCTGGCGTTCGCGCCCTCGTTCTTCTGTTCGGGATAAAAGGCGTTGCGGATGCCCGACATCATCATCGTCCGGCGTTCGTTGAGCAGCTTTTCCAGCCCCTTGCATTTTGTGCAGACGGCGTCCACGCGCTCCTCGTAGGCGGCCAGGTTTTTGACGCGGCGCGCTTCGTATTCATCCTGCAGCAGGGCTATCATCTGGTCACGCACCATACTTCAGCGCCTCCTCTATCTCCTCTGGTGTTAGTTTGCTGAATCTCCCAGGCTCGTACTCTCTCTGCTTATATTGCTGTTCGATCACGGTCTTGCCGCGCTTCTTAGCCGGAGGCTGATAGGTTTTCTGGTGTTCCTCGTGCGCCGCGCACACGGCAGCGAGTGTATTCACACCCTTTTTGTGGAAGCTTTCCAGCACCTTGTTCATAAACGCCATCGGCGCGGATTTCCCGCGCGAATATCCGGCGATTTCTTTCAGGATATCATCGGAAAACGCCCAGTCTTCCCGCCACTTGCTGAGCAGCTCCCGGTCGGCGGGCGAGGGGCTGAGTTCCGCGCCCATCTCAGAAAACAGGGCTTGCAAAACCGCGTTTTGCTGTTTGATGAGCGACAGGTGCCTGTGCACGTCCTCTTCGGTTTGAATGCCCTTCTCGTGCCAGCGTTCCACCAGCTCTTCCAGCTTCTGTAGTGTCTGGTTTTTCTTGGAGCGGCTGATCTCCCGCGCCGCAAGCACCACGGCCCCGTGGCCGACCATGGCGAGCATTTTCTGGTAGCTTTCCTTCACGGCCGGGTGGTTCGGGCTGATCTTGAGTCCCGCTGTCGAAAGCACCTCGCGGATATCCGCGCTTTCTTCTTGTTCGTTCTCCAGCTGCTTTTCCAGCTGCGCCGCAGTCGTCGCCTTGCGGCCGGAGCGCTCGCGGATGCCGCGCAGGATGCTGTCCAGATACTTGAAGCTCGGGTCGCCGCCGATCATCTCCGCGCAGGCAGCTTCGATGGCCTTGGGCGCGAAGCCCCATTCCTTCGTCCATTTCAGGTACAGGTCGATCTCGTCGGTCGTCGGCGGACGGAATTTACTGATGCGCCGCAGCACCTTGCGGGTGCCGTCCCACGCGGCGGAGCTGCGGGCGAAGAACTGCTCGGCGTCCTCCAGGCTTACGATATTGCGCTCCTTCATTTCCAGCGCCACCTTCTGGGCGGCCTTGAAGGAGAAGTTCACCCCGCGCGTGAACGCCAGGTGCTGCACCAGCAATAGCACCACTTCGCTTGGCAGCCCGAGCTGCTCCACCCACTCGTAGCAAAGCTGCGTTTCGCCGCCGTGGAGCTTGCGGCGGTCGCCGAAGATCGCGTACAGCGCCTGGGCGAACTCCATGTACCTGTCGTCCGCCGGCGCGGCCTGCCGCCCCATCATCGCCTGCTGGACGTTCAGGTAGGTGAAGCGGGGCGGTTTATCCTGCGTGCGTGAAATCAGCCGCGCGCGCTCCCAGTACTGGAACGCCGAGAGCACGTCCGCCTCTTCCATCCCGAGCTCTTTGGCAAGGGACTGCACGGTCAGCCCGTCGCCCGCGCAGGCGTAGCGCGCGTGCAAAAGGCCGTAAACATAGACCTTTACGTAGTTTTCGGGCGCGGTGGGCATGTATTCGATGATAAAAGCGTTGGGAAGCGCAACGCTGTCCCAAAGCACGCCTGCCGTATCCGCGTCAAACAGCGCCATGCCGCACCCTCCTTTGTCCAGTTTGTGTCTGAATAGTATACCATAGTTTTCAATGTACCAGCAACTCATACCCAAGGACTGCGGCGCGGAAAATATTCCTGGAAACAGGCATGATTTCCGCATGCTAAACCGTAGTATAACCGGATACACAACGGAATTGAAATGAGGCTTGACCGATGAAACGCGTACTGATAATCATTCTGGCTGCCGCGCTGTGCCTGCCCGCGCTGCATGCCGCGGCATGGGGCCCGCAGAATTACATTGAAGAAAACGCCCTGCCGCGGGAAACGCTGTATGTGCTGGACGGACAAACCCTCGTGCAGGCAATAGACGAACTCCCGTACCTGTACGTCCTCACGGAGGATGCAGCGGGATGCCGCAGCCTGACGATATTTAGGGACAACAGCGGCGAATACCTGTCCGTCGCCAAAAGCGCACCGCTGCCCGAAATAAGCGGGATCAAGCCCTCGATCATCGCTAATTGCATCCTGTACTCCGAAGCGCTGCTTTATATTTTCGAGCCGGATACCGGCGGCATATGGCGCCTGTGCGCCGTGCAGAGCAAAACAGACTACCGCTGTAAGCGGTACTGGCTGATTGAAGGAGACTTCTGGCAGGGCCGCCTGCTGCACGCGGAAAACACCGCCCCGACGCTTGCGGAGTTTGACCCGCTTCTGTACCCGCCGGGTCTTGACGCCGCCGCAAAAACTTTGAACACCGACGGCTATGCTTTGGTGAACAATCCGAACCCCGAAGACCGCCTGCACCTGCGCGAAGAACCCAGCCGCGCCTCCGTTTCCAAGGGCAAGTATTACAACGGCACGCCGGTGTTGATTCTGGACGACCTCGGCGACTGGGTGAAGGTGTCCGTCGCGGGCGTGGAAGGGTATATGATGAAGCAATACCTCGCCCTTGGCGCGGACATGCTTTCCGTGCAGCCCGCGTTTGCCGATATCTGGGTCAGGAAGGAATTCTACGGGCAGGACCTGAACGTATATGTATCCCCGGACAGCGGCAGTGAACTCGCCGGCGTGCTGCACGACTGCGGGGAAGGGCGCGTGTATATCACCGTGATCGGCCTCGTCGGCGACGACTGGGTGCACGTGATCACCGGCAACGGCATCGCGGGTTTCATGCAGGCGGAAATTTTTGGCCCCGGCAACGGCTGAATCCGCTATGGGAAGCACAAAGAATCATATATGCAAGAATCGCGTCCGCACCCGCGCCGTATTGCGCAGAAACGCCGTTTTGTGGTAAGATAGGGCAAGATTGGACCGCTTTTTACCCACGCCCAAAGGAAGGTGCACTATGCGCAAATGGCTGATCGGCACGGCGCTGATGATATCGCTTATCTTGATTTCCCTCGCCGCCCAGGCACAGGTGTTTGTGCTGGATACGCTGATGTCCACGGTGGAGATCCCCGATACCTACGTCGTCATCACGCCGGACAATATCGCCACCTACGCCGAATGGCTGTCGGGGCAGGGGACGACTTCCGAAGAGACGGTCAACGATATGCTCGCCCGCGGCGTGCTGCTGCAGGCCTGGGACCAGGAAGTGACCGACAGGCGCTTCGAACTGACCGCCACGCAGGACGAGCAGACCCTGCTTGTGTTCGACGTCAACGAGCAGACCAGCGATTACCGCGGCACCTACCGCACCAGCTTTTACCCGGATAACGAGTATGTATCCGAGGGCTATACCTACTCGAGCTCCAACTGGAAGCACACGGACAACGGGCGGTTTCTGATACTGGAGTACGTGATGCGAAAGTACGGCGATATCGACCACCGCGGCTATATGCGCCGCACGATACGCAACGGGTACGAAATCACGTTCGACATGCGGGTGTACGGCCGCCGGCTGACCTCCAAGGACAATTACGCGCTCAACAGGATCTGGGACAGCTTCAATTTCGTGGAGATTCTGCCGCTGCCCGCGACCGCCCAGGCGATGATCAATATATCGTCTCCGCCGCCCCAGGAGACCAACGAAAAAACGTTCGATATCAAAGGCACAGCCGCCGAAGGGGTGAAGTTCTCCATCGGGGTTAAGGGGATGAATTATCCAACGCCCATCACCTCAGAGGTGGAAGTCGATAAAAGCGGGAAGTTTTCCATCCCGATCGAGATCCCCAAGGAAGGCGTATTCGGAATCGGTATCTCCGCCGAGTACGGCGGGGAAATCGTGGCAGAGCTCTATTATCTCGTCACCTACTCGCGCACGCTGCTGGCCGTGAATATCCAGACCGACATCCCCGAGACCATCACCTCCGACAGCATCACCATCCAGGGCACGGCCGAGCCCAGGGCCGAGATACAGGTCTTCGTCAACGACGAGGCGAAGGGCATGAAAACGGTCACTTCGGAGGGCAGATTTTCCATTGAGGTCGATACGCAGGACGAGGGCAGCTACGAGGTGCTTTTGGTCTTTTCCAAGAAGGAACTCGGCGACCGCCGCATTACGATCAACTTCACGCGCAACTGGACCGACGAGGATATGATCAACCGCATCAAAGCAGACGCCGTCAGCCCCAACTACGACACGCTGGCAGAGGATATCGCGCGCTACGACGGGCGCACGATCGTGTATAAAAGCTATCTTTTGGAAGTGGTGCAGTCCGGCGACGACTATATCTACACCATGGCGCTGCATAAAAACGGCAGTACGTATTCGGACTATATCATGGTCATCGCTTCGGAGGAACCGGCGTACGATATCGGCACGCGGCTGATGATGTACGGCAAATCTGTGGGCATGACCGTGCCCGGCGACGAGGGCCAGGCCGCCGAGGGCGAGACCGCCGACGCCCGGTCCTACCCCTGCTTTGAGCTGTTGTTGCTGACGGGGATAGAGTAGCTCCTGCTTTTCTTTTTGGTGGTCGATTGTAAAATGAAGTTGGACACTCAGTGGAAAGGAAAACCACAGTAAATTGGGCCGTGTGGTAGAATGGGCGTTACCAAAC
>JAFGGL010000009.1 GCA_016930575.1 Clostridiales bacterium
CTTATGTTGATCTTTCAATAATCGTCTCGGATGTCTCCACCCAAGCCGTTATTCTCTCGGCTCAGAAGTAAAGCTTAGCTTTGCTTCATTTTGCACTCAAATTATTGACTGCGTTTCGCGTTCTTTCCGGAGTATTTTCATACTCCCTCTCTGTATCTTTTTCAAGGTTCGCGCTCTATAGCGAGCCTACCTATGATACCAAAGGACAGGTCCCTTGTCAACACATTTTTTAAAGGACCCGCCGGCTTTGATAATAATACTCATGGGATGCATAAACGGATCACAGGTCTACCCTGCGCTCCTCATGCTTCAATTCGCTCCTCGTGCCGTCTTCATTCTGGATGCGCACCTGCCTGAGCGTTAAGTGGACGTTCTGTTTGAATTCGTCAATGTACTCTCGGCGCAGCGCCGCCTGCTCGCCCTGCTCCTCAACGGTCAGCCCGCGTTCCTTTTTGAGCCGCGCCAGTTCGTTGATCCTGTCGATCTTCTTTTTATCCATTTAATTCTTCCGCCTGCGCGCCCATATGGCTGCCGACCCCGAACACCCACTTGCGCTGGATATAGTAACTCAGGAAGAACAGCACGAGGTCTACGGGAATCTTGGTGAGGGTATCGCTCCAGCCAAGGCCGATATACAACGAGGACACAAGCCCTGAGGACAGCGCGATGATCAGCACCACCGTGGCGGCATACCGGAGGAAGGACTTCATGAACGCCGCCCGGCTGAAAAACACCATGCGCCTGTTGATCATGTAGTTGACCGTAGCGCTGGCCACGCGCGCGACCGCCGCCGCGATGCCGATACGGGCAACAAAGCGGACAAAGAAAATGCTCAGGTACTGGTCCAGCGCCGGGACATAGGTCTTCATCAGGTGGTTGAGCAGCAAATAGATGCCGTAGTCCACCAGAAAGCAAAACATCGACGACAGCATGAAGTGCACGAAGCGCGCCAGGATGATGCGGTAGATCCGCCAGCTGTCCGCGACGGCGCGGAAATGGCTGTCCGCGTTGTTGTCCTCGTACACGGTCTCGATCGGCAGGGATCGGAGGGGAATGTGTTCGACGGAACAGTAGATGAGCTGGTTCATTTCATATTCGTAGCGGTCGCCCTTGATGGACAGAAGCTGCGGGATCATCGCCGACGCAAATCCGCGAAGGCCCGTTTGCGTATCGCTGATCTTCCGACCGTAAAGCCCCTGAAACACCTTGGATGTGATCTGGTTGCCCGCGCGGCTTTTAAACGGCACATGTGACGCGGTAAAATCGCGCGAGCCGAGCAGGATGCCGGTCGAATCCTGCCGCAGGGCGTCCGCCATACGCAGGATATCCTTCACGGTGTGCTGGCCGTCGATATCGGCGGTGATCACAAAGCGGCAGTCCGGGAATTTCTTCGCAATATACTCCATGCCGTGGCGCAGCGCGAAACCCTTGCCGCGGTTTTTTTCATACCGCAGCAGTACGGCTTCCCTGTACGGCTCCAGCCCGCCGAAGATATCGTCGTAATCCGGGCCGGATCCGTCGTCCACGACAACGATCCGTTTGATGCCCGCGCCAATCAGCTGTTCCATATAAGATTCCAGCCGTTTGCGCGGCTGGTAACCGGGGATGAGTACGGCAATATCAGAAGCGGTCTGTTTGAGCATAAGGTACTTCCCTTCGCGCTATACTATCTATATCGTATCCAGATAATCGCTTAGCAACGGCGCCCAGTCTTCGCCGGAGAAATCGTTGAGCGTCCGCTCAAAATCTGCCCGCGACGCAATCTGAAACGCATAGGTATCATAATATGCGGCAAGAAATTCGTCAAGTTCGTTTCCCAGCGCAAGCTCCAGCGCGCACATTGCGGCCGCGCCGCGGAACCAGACTACGGTTTGGTACTCGCTCCAGTCGTAGAAATAGTCAAGCGGGCTGCCGGGCGTAAGCCCGGCGACGGACAGGCGCATCGCGGTATCCACGCGGCTGAACTGCAGCGCTTCCCGCGCGGCCGCGCCGTGCATTTCCTCCCAATAGCGCAGCAGCGCGTACTCCGCCGGCGCCTCGTGCTGCCAGGCCTGGTCATACCCGTTCGTTCCGACGACCGCCTGGAACCACTGCTTGGCGATCTCCCGCGCGACATGGATCTCCAGCGCCTCGCTGCCCATATCCAGCGTATCGCTTGCGATCATCGCAATGGACGGATAGCTCATGCCGTCAAACGGCAGGCCGGCTTCCGCAAGGGTGAAACACGGGTACGGATACGCGCCGAAGAGCCGGGTATAGACGCGCATCGCGTCCTTGGCGATCGAAAGCATCGTATTGGCGTTCGCAGCGGTTTTGGCGCAGGCCGTGAGCAGCACTCCGTCCTGCACGGTCTCCGCTATATTGAAGCTTTTGCTGATGCATAATGCGAAATCGCGGGAGGCGAGCGCGGTGAAAGTCGTCAACTGCCCGTCGGTTTCGGCTGCGCCGCTGCCCACCGCCGCATACCCTTGCGGCAGGGTGAGATGAACCGTATAATTCCGGCATTCGCTCATAAACGGATCGCCGATGGAATAATAGGGTTCGGTGAAATACTCTCCGTCGACATACGCCGCCGGAATGACGAACGCATTGCCCAAGGCATATACGCCGCCGTTCACGCCGAAACGGTAGGCGGCGGACGGGACGGTAAGGATATAGTCAAGCCGCAGCGCCAGCGTTTCGCCCGGAAGCCACGCCTGCCGCAGCGGGACGACCAGCACGGTCTGCGCGTCGTCCATATAATAATAGTTCAGGTCTTTCGACGTGATCTCGATACCGCCGGCGGAAAATCCGTCAGGATAGCACAGGCTGTGCAGTTCCTCGGTGGCCGAGGGCGCGTAATCCTCGCTGCGCATCGCAGCCGCATAGCTGCGCAAAACAAGCTCAGTCTGCGGGCTGCCCGTGCGGTTTTCAAGCGTGAAGGTCTGGGAGACCGTCAGTATCCCGGCGCCGGGATCGAACGCCGCGTTGATCGCGATCTCGTCCAGCCCTTCGGCTGCGGACAAAAGCGTTTCCCCCGCCTGCGGCGTCCGCGCGGGCGCGGATAGGTTCAATACAAGCGCGATCGATGCAACGGCACACAGCGCGGCCGCCGCGGCGAATAGGAGCCGTCGTTTCATCGTTTTTCCCTTTCCTATATAAAAGCCATCGTGAAAAGTATCCTGCATTCCCGCGTGTTCGTCAAGAAGGAATGCCCGATTGCGCTGTCAAATTACAATGATGACGAGCACAGCCTGTGAAAGGACTGCACCATGGAAATCAGGAAACTGAAACCGGAAGAGATCTATACGTCTGAGATGCTGGAATCCCTGTCGTTTGTCTTCCGCTTGCGTGAAGATAGGGAAAAGGAACTGGAAGAAGAAAACTACAAACCGGACCACTGGGGATACTTCGACGACAACGGCAAGCTGACCGCAACGCTGACCAACCATGATCTGCCCATCTTTTTGGATGGCTGCATCGCGCCTGCGCGCGGCGTGGGCGGCGTAGCCAGCGATCCCGTGTCCCGCGGGCAGGGGCATGTGCGCGCGCTGTTTGCGCACGTGCTGAAAGCAGACCGTGAAAGCGGCATGCTGTTTTCCGCGCTGTACCCATTCTCCCATGCTTTCTACCGCAAATTCGGATACGAGCTTTGTTTCGAGAACAAAAAAGTGCGTTTCCCGACGCAAGCCCTGAAAATATACCGTTCGCAGGATCCGCCGCAAGCGCGCCTGCTGTATCCCAAGGACGGCACGGCGGCCCTGCATCCGGTCTACGACGCGTTTGCCAGACGGTATACCTTCGCAGTCGCCCGAAACGAGCACACATGGAGCCGCCTGGAGATCGCCGACCCCATGAAGGCCGAAAAATACTGGTATGTCCTGTCACGGGACGGCCGGGACACCGCATACGTCGTATTCTATTACCGCCCGGGCGATAAACCGTTCATCCGCACCCTGTGCGTGCACGATTACGCATTTACGGATACCCGCGCGTTTTATGATTTGATGGGATTTTTGCACCGTTACGCGGCGCAGGCGAAGGATATCGAATTGTACCTTCCCGACGGCCTGCCGCTGTCAGCCCTGGCGGATAATCCGTACGCGATAGAAATCAGCGTCTCTCACAGGCCCATGGCGCGGGTTGTGAATGTGGAGAAGGTGATAGCCGCCATGCGCCACCCCGGGGAAGACGGCGCATATACGATATTCGTGGAGGATTCCTTCCTGCCCGAAAACGAGGGTTGCTACGCCGTGGGCTATAAAAAATCAGGCGCGGTCAGCGTGGAACGCAAAGAAGGCGAAGCCGACCTGCGCCTGTCCGTGGGGACTTTCACACAGCTTGCGCTGGGCTTTCTGGATTTAGGAGAGGCGGCGTACAAGCACGATGTGAAGATTTCTGATAACGAAGCGACGCTAAAAAAGGTGTTCGTGAAAAAGCCGATCTTCCTCTGGGATTTTTACTAGAAATTCCGGCTCATATCGTATTTTGCAAAAAAATCATCACGGAAGTCCCGCAGGCGGTCCTCGCGGATCGCCTGGCGTACGTTTTCCATCAGGCGCAGGAGAAAGCGCAGGTTGTGGATGGACGCGAGCCTTGCGCCGGTGATCTCCCCCGCCTTGAACAGGTGGCGGATGTAGGCGCGGGAAAAGTTGCGGCAGGCGTAGCAGTCGCATTCATCGTCCAGCGGGGCGAAATCGCGGGCGTACTGCGCGTTCTTGATCACCAGCCGCCCACCGGAGGTGAAGCAGCTGCCGGTCCGGGCGATGCGGGTGGCCAGCACGCAGTCGAACATATCCACGCCGCGAAGCACGCCTTCGATCAGGCAGTCCGGCGAGCCGACGCCCATCAGGTAACGGGGCTTTCCCTCCGGCATGTGCGGCATGAGGGTTTCGAGCATATGATACATCACGGATTTGGGTTCTCCCACGCTCAGGCCTCCGATGCCGTAGCCGAAGAAATCCATATCCGCAAGCGTCTCCGCGCTTTTAACGCGCAGGTCTTCAAAAAACGCGCCCTGCACGATACCAAGCAACACCTGGTCGCCGTCCGTGTGATGCGCCTTACAGCGCGCCGCCCAGCGGTGGGTGCGCTCCATGGCGGCCTCGGCCTCGGCGTGGTCGCAGGGATAGGCGGTGCACACGTCAAACGCCATCATTATGTCGGCGCCCAGCGCGTGCTGGATATCCATGCTCAGCTCGGGGGAGATGAAACGGCGGCTGCCGTCCAGGTGGCTCTGGAAGGCGACGCCTTCCTCCTTCACCTTGCGGATGCCCTCCAGCGAAAACACCTGGAATCCGCCCGAATCGGTGAGGATGGGCCTGTCCCACGCCATGAACCTGTGCAGGTCGCCCGCTTCCTTGATTAAATCCTCGCCCGGCCGCAGGTGCAGGTGGTAGGTGTTGGACAGGATGATCTCCGCGCCGATCTCGGTAAGCTCCCGCGGCGTCATGGCCTTGACGGTCGCGGAGGTGCCCACGGGCATGTACACGGGCGTGCGGATATCGCCGTGCGGGGTTTTCAGCACGCCGAGCCGCGCGCCCGTCTGCGCGCAGCGTTTTTGGACCTCGAAGGAGAATTCGCTCATCTGTTTTCCTCGCTCAGGAATTTGTCAATTTCAGCATCAAACGCCGCGAAGGCCTTGCCCTGCGGCCTGGAATAGAAGGTCATTTCTTCCTTTTTTGTGGGATGCGTCAGCGTCAGCGCCGCGCCCCACAGCGCGATGGGCTCGCCCGGGGAATCGTCCCCGTAGCGCATGTCCTGCACGATGGGATGGCCGAGGTTTGCAAGCTGCACGCGGATCTGGTGCTTGCGCCCCGTTTGCAGCGTTATATGCAGCAGCGCACGGTTTTCACATGTACCGAGCGTGCTCCAATCCAGCACGGCTTCCTTCGCGCCGGGCGTGCTTTCGGGCACGACGCGCACGATGCCGTTTTCATCCAATAAGTTGTCTATACGCTCGCCGCTTTGCGCGATCTCCGCGCCGTGCACAACGGCCAGGTATTCGCGCCGTATGGCGTGAGTACGTAGTTGATCAGACAGGCGGCTTGCCGCCTTGCTTGTCCGCGCCAGCGCCACCAGCCCGCCCACGGGGCGGTCCAGCCGGTGCGTAAGCCCCAGGTAGACCTCGCCCGGTTTTTGATATTTCTCTTTGATATAAACCTTTGCCATATTAAACAAACAGGGATCGCCGGTCGCGTCGCCCTGGGTTAAGAGGTTGGGCGGTTTTTCGACGATCAGCAGGTGATTATCTTCGAAGATCACCTTAAGCATCGGGCGTCCACCGCGCGGTTGCGCCGCAGGGCAGCACGCCGCCGCTCGTCACCGGCAGCGCCAACTCTTCCGCGTCCACCTTACCTTTTCCGTTCATGCAGCGGGTGAGGATATTGCCCAGCACGCTGGCCGCAAAGCCTGTGGTGTAGCCGTTGATCAGGTAGAACGCCGGTGTGTCGCTTAAAAGCTGCGCGCACAGCTCCGCCAGGCCGTAGAGCTCGTTTTCCAGCTTCCACACCTCGCCGCCCGGGCCGCGCCCGTAGCTCGGCGGGTCCATCAAAATACCGTCGTAGCGGTTACCGCGCCTAAGTTCCCGCGCGACGAACGCCTTGACGTCCTCGACGATAAAGCGGGTGCGCTCCTCCGGGACGCCGGAAAGGTCGCGGTTCTCCTTCGCCCATGCCGTCATGCCCTTGGCGGCGTCCACGTGGGTGACGTGCGCGCCCGCCGCGGCGCAGGCGACCGTCGCCCCGCCGGTGTAGGCGAAGAGGTTCAATATCATCGGGCGCTTCTTGGCCTTTTTGATTCGCTCCCGCATGAACTCCCAGTTGGCGGCCTGCTCGGGAAACAGCCCCGTATGCTTGAAGCCCGTGGGGCGGACGTAGAACTTCAGCGCGCCGAGCTCCAGCACCCAGCGTTCCGGCAGCTTTCTGTAAAACTCCCACTCCCCGCCGCCCGCCGACGAGCGGAGATAGCGCGCGTCGGCTTTTTCCCACAGCGCGGGGTTAGCCTTCGGCCAGATCACCTGCGGATCGGGGCGGCAGAGCACGACGTCCTTCCAGCGCTCCAGTTTCTCGCCGCCGCCGGTGTCCAGCACCTCGTAGTCCTGCCAGGAATCACATATGAACATTGGATACTCCTTTAGGCCCGCTTGATGCCCAATACGGCGGTCTTCCCGTTGATATCCCATTCCTGCTTTGTATAGCTTTCGTCAAGCGTAGTGCTCAGTTCCTTTGCCAGCACGCCTTGCATGATGAAATTCCTGCCGCTTTCGATGGCGGCGGATAACTCCTTGTCCGCCTGATAGGCGACGAAGATGCGGTCTGTCACGTCGAAATCCGCTTCCTTGCGCATGGTCTGCAGTTTGGAGACCAGCTCGCGCTGGTAGCCCTCGGCAATGAGTTCCGGCGTAAGGTTGCAGTCGAGCACCACGGTCAGCTCGCCGTCCATCTGGGCGGCAAAGCCTTCCCTCTGCGTGGCTTCGGTCAGCACGTCGTCCTTGTCGAGCACGACTTCCGTGCCGTCGATCGTAAACTTCACAAAGCTGCCCTGGTCGAACGCATCCACGATCTCGTTGCCGTCGGCGTCCCTCAGCCACGCGCCGATCCTGCCAAGCAGCTTGCCGTACTTCGGGCCGAGGGTGCGCATCTGCGGTTTCAGGTTGTAGGTGGTGAACGCCCTGGCGTCGTCGGTGAAAACGACTTCCTTCACGTTGAGCTCGTCCGCCGCCAGCGGCACGAACGCGCCTGTGAGTTTCGCTCCCTTCACGTACATGGCCTTGAGCGGCTGGCGCACCTTGAGGGAGGATACGTTGCGGCACGCGCGGCCAAGGCTGACGATATCCAAAAGCATCGCCATCTGCGCGTTCAGGTCCTCGTCAATCTTGCTTACGTCCGCTTCCGGGAAGCGCGTGAGGTGGATGCTCTCCGGCGCTTCCTTATCCACGGAGCGCACGAGGTTTTGGTAGATGT
This sequence comes from Clostridiales bacterium, assembly GCA_016930575.1. GTDB lineage: Bacteria > Bacillota > Clostridia > Christensenellales > Aristaeellaceae > CAXXOK01. The sequence continues at coordinate 7,944 of JAFGGL010000009.1, forward strand.
CCTCGGCGATAAACGGCGTAAACGGCGCGATGACCTTCGCCAGCGTCGTAAGCACCGTGTAGAGCGTGGCGAACGCCGCCTCCTTGGTGCCGTCCATGCCCTTGCCCCAGAAGCGCTCGCGCCCGCGCCGGATGTACCAGTTGCTTAGGTCGTCCACGAACTTCTCGATCGCGGCGGCGGGCTCCGGGATGCGGTAGGCGGTCAGATCCTCGTCAACCTGTTTGATCAGCTGATTCAGCCGGCTTAAAATCCACTTGTCCATCAGCGTAAGTTCCGCGTTTTCGATCGGGTGATCCTTGGGATCGAAGTTGTCGATGTTTGCGTAGAGCACGAAGAACGCGTAGGCGTTTTGCAGGGTGGAGAGGAACTTGCGGCGGCCCTCGTTGACGGCCTTGTCCGAGTAGCGCGAGGGCAGCCACGGCGCGCTGGTGGTGTAGAAGTACCAGCGCACGGCGTCGGCGCCGTGCTTGTCCAGCGCCTCCCACGGGTCGACCACGTTGCCCAGGTGCTTGGACATCTTCTTTCCGTTTTCATCCTGCACATGCCCCAGCACCAGGCAGTTGTCGAATGATGATTTATCAAACAGCAGCGTGGAGATCGCAAGCAGCGTGTAGAACCACCCGCGCGTCTGGTCCACCGCCTCGCAGATGAAATCGGCGGGAAAACGCTCGTCAAACACATCCTGTTTTTCAAAGGGATAGTGCCACTGCGCGAAAGGCATCGAGCCCGAATCGTACCAGCAGTCGATCACCTCCGGCACGCGGCGCATCGGCTTGCCGCAGACAGGGCAGACGATCTCCACCGCGTCGATGAAGGGGCGGTGCAGCTCGATATCGTCCGGCACAGGCGCGATCGCCATTTCTTTAAGCTCCTCGCGGCTGCCGACCACGTGCTGATGGCCGTTTTCGCAGATCCACATCGGCAGCGGCGTGCCCCAGTAGCGCTCGCGCGAAAGCCCCCAGTCCACCACGTTTTCCACGAAGTTGCCCATGCGGCCGTCCTTGATGTTGTCGGGGTACCAGTTGACGGAGCGGTTGTTGCGCACCAGTTCGTCGCGCACTTTGGTCATCGCGATGAACCAGGTCGCGCGCGCGTAGTACAAAAGCGCGGTATCGCAGCGCCAGCAGAACGGGTAGTTGTGCGTGAACGGCACGGCGGCGACCAGCAGCCCCCTGTTTTTCAAGTCCTGCATGATCATCGGGTCGGCTTCCTTGACGGGTACGCCCGCCCAGGGCGTTCCCTGGATGAATTTGCCCTGCGCGTCCACCAACTGCACAAAGGGCAGGTTATAGTTGCGGCCCAGGCGCGCGTCGTCCTCGCCGAAGGCGGGTGCGGTGTGCACGATGCCCGTGCCGTCCGTAAGCGTCACATAGTCGTCCGAAACCACGTACCAGCCCTTTTCGCGGGGGTATTGGATGTCATTAAAATGATACAGAGGTTCATATTGCATGCCTCTAAGCTCGGTACCAATATATAACCTGTCGATATATCCATCACTTTCTTTATCGCCGAAAACTGAAGGAATCAAATCCTTAGCTAAAATGAAGGTTTCTCCGTTCAATTTAAATCCGGCATATATTTCTTTAGCATTAACACACAGTGCAACATTTGAGGGAAGAGTCCATGGTGTCGTCGTCCATGCAAGTAGGTAAGTATTATCCCATTCTTTAACTTTAAAGCGGACGATGGCCGAATCCTCAGTGACCTCCTGGTAGCCCTGCGCCACCTCGTGGGAAGACAGCGCCGTGCCGCAGCGCGGGCAGTAGGGCACCACCTTGAAGCCCTTGTAGAGCAGGCCCTTCTCCCAGATTTTCTTCAAACTCCACCAGATGCTTTCGATGTATTCGTTATGGTAGGTAACGTACGGGTCGTCCATATCCGCCCAGAAGGCCACGCGGTCGGAGATATCCTCCCACTCCTTCTGGTACTTCCATACGCTTTCCTTGCATTTTTTGATAAACGGCTCGATGCCGTAGCGTTCGATCTCGTCCTTGCCGTCCAGCTTCAGCTGGCGCTCGACCTCCAGCTCCACAGGCAGGCCGTGCGTGTCCCAGCCGGCCTTGCGCAGCACGTCCTCGCCCTTCATAGCGTGGAAGCGCGGAATCAAATCCTTGAACGCGCGGGTTTCGATGTGCCCGATGTGCGGGCGGCCGTTGGCCGTTGGCGGGCCGTCGAAAAACGTGAAGCGCATATTCCCCTTGTTGACGTCGAAGGATTTGCGGATGATGCCCTCCCGCTTCCAAAACCCGGCTATCTTTTTTTCACGGCCGACAAAATCCATGTCCGTTGAGACCTTCCGATACATCGTTTCTCTCTCCTCCTGCAAAATAAAACCGTCCTGATAAACAGGACGGAAATTTTCTTCCCGCGGTACCACCCGTGTTGGCGGATCGCTCCGCCCGCTCGCTGCGCCCTGTAACGGGAGCGCCCGATCCGCCCTGAAACATTCGGGCGGATGGCTCCGAGGTGATCCGACGTTTCTCAGTCCCGCCCGGCTCGCACCGCCCCGGGCTCGCTTGGGGATTTTTGAAAACATCCGTCCTCATCATCGCAAAAGACTGTTGAAGGTGTATGCGGCTGCATACACCCTCATAGTATAAGCAAAATCCGGGAATTGTAAAGAGGATTATACTCCTGTTTCCTTGAGCTGCCGGTTGAACAGGCTCTTGTGCTCGTCCAGAATTTTCAGGAAGTTTTCCTTGAAGGTCTGGGCCGCTTCCTTGAGCGACGCGTACTCCGCTTCGATACGTTCCTTCTCCTCGTAAGCGCCCTGGGTGATGCCGTCGGCCTCTTCCTTTGCCTTGTTAAGCAGGTCCTCGGCCTTGCGGTTGGCGTTTTCCACGGCGTCGTCGGCCAGCCGCTGCGCGTTGATGAGGATGGCTTCTAGCGCTTCGGACGTGCGGGCTACGGGCGGCTCGGCGGCTGCGGGCCTGGCGTACGGCTCCGCGGGCGCGGATTCGGCCGCGGGCGGCACGGGCTGCGCCGCGTGCTTGGCCTGTTCCACTTCGCGCTGCGCGTCCTCCAGTTCTTTTTCAAGCTGGACGATCCTGTCCTGCATGGCGACCATTTCGTCGCAGATCTGGTCGAGGTACTGGTCCACGTCGTAGGGATCATACCCCGCGCCTTTATAAGCAAACTCTTTGCGTTCGATGTCGGAAACCGTGATGCCCATCCGTCATTCTCCTCTCATCAAGGGTGTTTATATTATATCAGGATACGCTGCAGCAGCCGTATCAGCCACGATACGAGCTGAATCAACAGATAGAACAACAGCGGCGAGAAATCGACCCCGATCTGCCGAAGCCTCGGAAAGATCCGGAACAGGAGTTTGCGAAGCGGCGACAGCACCGGCTCCACAAACCTGCCGATCATCAGGGTGTATTTGTTTTGCGGCACGACCAGCGCCATGACGACGTAGATCAGCACCAGCCAGGATGCGACCGTGATGATAAACAGGATGGCGTTGAAGATGAAGTTCAGAATACTCACAAGCATACGGTTCCTCCTGTTTTACTGAAAGGATGAGGGGTTCGCCGAGGGCTGGCGGTTGAAATACTGCCCGCCCGACGCCCTGCGGAACGGCTCGGGTTGCTGCTGTTGGGACCGGAGCGTCGGCCTCGGCCGCTGGAACGGGCTGTACGCCTGCTGCTGCTGTGAATACGGCGCCGCGGGCTGTGCGGGCGCTTCGTATGTCTGTTCGGCAAAGGGCTGCGCCTGCGCGGGCTGCGGATTCCACTCCGGCTCGGACACCGGCGGGTATTCGCCCGTTTGCTGCTGCATGAACGGCTGGGATTCCGACGAGGCGTTGAAGCGCTTCATCGCCGGATCGATCATCACGCGCACATAGGGCGACGCGATCAGGTAGATGCCGCGGTTGGAAATCTTGTGCAGCTGGCAGCCCAGCGTATAGGCCGCGCCCGAGAGCATGTCCACGCAGCGCTGCCGCTCGCTCTCGTTGGCGATATACTCCATATTCAAAAACACGGAGGCGTTGGTTTTGATGTATTCGATCACCTTGGTGCATTCGTTGCGGCTGCGAAGCAAAATGACGTATTCCACGTGCGCGGGAGCGGCTTCCTGCCGGCCGGGGAAATCCACGACATTGCCCTGCTGCCGGTACTGCGGCTGCTCCGGCTGATACCCCTGCTGCGGTTCCGTGTGCCTGTATTGCATATCCTGCTGCGCGCTCCGGCGGTATTCCTCCCGGTACATATCCTGCCGGGAGCGGTAGGGCACGCGGCCGTTGTAGGGGTCCTCCGCACTGCCGGAAAAGCGGTCCGCGGGCGGATTGTAATCATGCTGAAGGTTTTCTTCGTGCGCGTCAAAAGAACGGCCGGAGACCATGGAGCCGTACGCATCCTCGGCTTCCGGGGACCCGTAGTAGCCGCGTGGCCGGTAGCCGCCGTATGCGGCTTGCGCGTTGTTTGCGCTTTTGCCGGTCAGCCAGCCCGTGACCCGCTTTAACACGCTCAACTGTTTTCCTCCTGACGCCGTCGCCCGGCGAATATCTGAAATCTCCCGTTTACTGGAACAATGCGGTGCCGACACGCACCATGGTAGCGCCGCAGCGGGCGGCGATCTCGTAATCCTGGCTCATCCCCATGGAGAGCTCTTCCATCTCTACGCCGTCCGCCGCTTCGGCCTTCAGCCTGTCAAACAGCGCGCGCATCTCCTTAAACAACGGTTCAAGCTGCGCCGCGTCGTCCGTCAGCGGCATCATGGCCATCAGCCCTTTGACGCGGATATTTCGGAAGTCCTTCATCTGCCGCAGGAACGGCAGCACTTCCTCCACGGAAAGGCCGGTTTTCCGGCTTTCGCCGGCGATGTTCACCTGCACCAGAGCGGGGATCACAAGGCTTTTTTCCGCCGCCCTTCGCTCGATCTCCTGCGCGAGATGCAGCCTGTCCAGCGAATGGAGCATAAAGACTTTATCTATTATATCTTTTACTTTGTTTGTTTGCAACCGTCCGATCCAATGCAGGCGGAAATCCGCCGCTTCATCGATTTGCAATAATTTCGGCAGCGCGGCCTGTACGCGGTTTTCCCCAATATCTTGTATCCCGAGTTTGATAAGCGCACTAATCACCCGCGGCGAAACGGTCTTGGTCACGGCAATGAGCTTCGCGGGCGACGAAGTTTGATACACATTTTTGTGCAAAATGTCTAATGCTTTTTTAACATTCATTTCAAGTTTTTGTAACGAAAGGGCGGGAAAATCCAACAATCCGCTCTCTCCGTCTTCCATAAAATCTATAGCTGTCAACGGTTTCCCCTCCCCGGAAGCTCATGGTGATAGAAACGGATAATTGTTCAATATCGTGTCTGCGGTTTCTGCTATCTTAGTGGAATAAGCGAATGGTCTGCCCCGAGACCAGCGCTCCGGTCTGGATGGGCGCGACGTATACGCCGTCCGACTGCTCGGAGATGATGGTGACGGGGATGAACACCAGCGAGCCGTCCTCAAGCACGCGCACGACGCCCTTCTGGTTGTTCTGGGTGTAGATGGCGGCCCTGGGCACGACAAGACTGTCCACATACTCGCTGAGTTCCGCCCGGCAGGTGCGCATATACAGAACCGGGGTCACGTCCCCCGCGATGCCCAGCCGCAGCAGGAGCTCGCCCGAGGAGCGCGTATAGCTGATCACCTGGGCGTTGACGGTGGTGGTGGAGAAGTTTTCAAGCGTCAGCTTGTATACGGAGCCTTCCACCGGCGTCCAGACGCTGTCGCGTATCAGCATCAGCACGGCGTAGTTGTCCTTGCGCACAAGGCGGTAGATATCCGTCTTGCCGCGCTCGGCGATGTCGCGTTCTGGTTTTTGCCCGCCCACCATCGCGCGAACCTCCGCGGGCGAATAGTTCAGGTAGGTTTGCGGCGTAAGCGCGCTTTCGTATCCGTCGGTATAGAATGAAATGATGCTTTCCCGTGTGGCGGCGCGCTGCTTGATCCAGCTGTCGATACGTGTTTTCTGGGTTTCCTCGTCGTCATACAGGCGACTGAGACGCATGTCGGAGGAATACTTCGAGCGGAAATACGCCTGCCGCTCGTCGATGGCTTCCTGCAATATCGCTTCCTGATTGACCATGCTGCCACGGGCGCCGTGCACCAGCTCGCGCACCTCAAGCCCGCGCTGGATGACCTGGTCGTTGAGCCGCGTCATCTTCTGGTCGTAGGCCGTTTCCGATGTCAGAAGCGACTGCTGATAATCCTTGATCTGGTCGCGGTAATCCTGCAGTGTCGTCATTTCCTTGCTGGAGTAGCCCGTGGAGAACACGTAACACACCACGTCGCCTAACTTCACAGAGCTTCCCTCGCGGGCGATGTATTCGATATTCTGCACGCCCTCGTCGTTATACACGGTCTCGTTGCGAACGATCAACGCGTCCCCGGCGTGCGTCGTGCCAAGCGACGCGGTTTCCACGATCGCTGTCGTGGGTTTTGGCTCCTGCATGCCGTTGATTACCAGCCAAGCCACGCCGCCCAGAAGCCCGACGACCAGCATCGCCTGCAGGATGCGCACGAGCGGGCTGCGGTTCTGCCGCTTGACCTGCCGCCTGAGCTTGCGCTCCTTCTTGCGCGCGAGTTCGGCCTTCGCCTGCTGCATCGCCTGCCATTCCATCATCTCCTGCCGAGACATCCCGAGCTGCGCGGCCTGCATCGCCGCCCATTGTTCGTTGGTCATGGGAGGCCCGGGCATGTTCTGGTTCGGCTGCACGGGCGGATAGCCGTTTTGCGCGCGCCACTGGGCGTACTGCTCGGGCGTCATATTCCGTATCCATTCTTCCTGCGAATACGGACCCTGATTGCCGTTGCCCTGCATCTTCAGCCTCCCTCCCTTCTTTCGGCCTCGCCCTTCACTTCGCTTGCGCGAGGCTGCGCCATTCGATTTCTTCGAAATCTTCGGTGGCTAGTCAGCCTCTCGGCCTCCCTCAGCACAATACTTCCTTCGACCGCTTAAACCTGTCAGGCTCTGCTTTCCTCGATGGCGCGCAGCCGCTGCAGCACGCGCCGTTCCATGCGCGATACCTGCATCTGGGACACGCCCAGCCGTTTGGCGACTTCCCGCTGCCCCAGGCGCTGGGCGTAACGCAGCGTCAGCAGCTTTCGCTCTTTCTCGTCCACCTTGGAAAAGATCCAGTTCATCCACTGGGAACGGTCCACCTGCTCGTATCCCTTGTCTTCCGCGCCCAGAAGCGCGCCGATCTGCGCGGCTTGTTCGTCGCTGACGGGCGCGTCCAGCGATACGACGTCGGTCTGCTTGCGCATATCCAAAAGCATCAGCAGTTCGTCCGGCGTGATCTGCATCGCCTCCGCCAATTCGATGGCGGACGGCTCGCGCAGGTGCTCGCGCTCGAATTCCTCCCGCGTCTGCTGCATATGATAGAGCTTCGTGCGTATATCGCGCGGCATACGCATGCCGCCGGTCTTGTCGCGGATGTAGTTGCGCACGTCGCCGGCGATGGTGGGCACGGCATAGGTCACGAAACGATATCCGCGCGATAGGTCGAAGCGCTCCACGGCTTTCAACAGCGCCATGCTTGCGACCTGCCGGAGGTCGTCGGTCTCGATGCCCCTGCCCGCAAACCGGCGCGCAACGGCCCTGGCCAAGGGCAGGTAGCTCTCGACCAGCTGGTCCCTGATATGGAGTTCACGGGTCTTGGCGTACTCTTCAAACAGCGCGCCGATCCGTTCTTCATTCGTCATGCCGATGCCCTTACAGCGGAAGTGAAAAGCTGATCTCGCCCACGCCGCAGGTGTCGTTTTTCAGTTCGACGTCCGGCATCAGGGTCTCCAGTACGCAGCGGCTTACATCCTGGTCGCCGCACTCGCCGTCCTGCGTCTCCTCGGTGCGGACCGCCGTAAACAGGCAATGCAGGCGTTCCCCGGTCAGCCACGCCCTCAGCTCGATCCGCCCGGCTTTTTTCTGCTGGTGCATCAGGCAGTCGCAGACCTCGTCGGTGGCCGCGCGCACGTCGTCGATCAGGCCCACGTCCAGCCCGCCGAGCATCCCAAGGCCGCACAGCGTCATCCGCGCCAGCAGCACGAACTCCTGATCCGCAGGCAGACTGAGCATGATTTCATGCTTTATATCGTTCATCGCCTTCGCCCCTCTCACCGCGATCGGATCGCTTGTTTCCTCGGTTTATGCTACCATATCCGGCGGCCGAAAAGCAAGCGCGCGCCTGTCCGCCGCCGTGTTTTTACAGCATGGTCAGGCTGGAAACACGATGTCGTACAGTATCTTCACAAGCAGCCCGGCAAGAACAAGAAGCATCATGCCCTGTATCAGCCTGCCTCCCTTTTTGATGGTCAGTTTGCTTCCGAGGAACGCGCCGAGCATGCCGCATGCGCCCGCCGGGATGCCCAGCAGAAACAGCACGTGTCCCGTAAAGATCAGGCTGACGAGCGCCGCGAAATTGCTGGCGAGGTTCACAAGCTTCGCCGTGCCGCCCGCCTCCACCGCTTCCATGCGGAACAGCTGCAAAAACAGCAGGATAAGGAAAGTGCCCGTGCCCGGGCCGATCAGCCCGTCGTAGAAGCCAACGGCGCCGCCGACGAGGAACGCCAGCAGGAACGCCGCCTTTTCGCTGCGCTCCTTCCCCTCCCGCGGCTTCGGCTTGCGCAGGGTAAAGACCGCCGCGATCGGGATGCAGCACAGCACCAGGATGCGCACCGTGGTCTCCGGCAGGGCGGTGAGCGTAAGCGCGCCGAGTGTCGAGCATAAAAGCGCGCCGAGCACCGCGGGAACGCCCACGCGCAGGACGACCTTGCACGCGCGCGCGTAGTTAAACGTGGCCGTGGCGGCCGCCATCATCGCCGACAGCTTGTTGGTGCCCGCCGCGAGCGCCGGCGGCAGCCCCGCAAGATAATACGCGGGCAGCGAGATGATGCCCCCGCCGCCCGCGATAGAATCAAGAAAGCCCGCAAGAAACGCAAGCGGACAGACGATCAGAAACAAATCGGCGGTCAGCGTCATCAGGCGTTCTCTTTCTTACCGATTTCTATGCCCGGATACCGCCTGACTCGCCGTCAGGTTCCACCGGAGCACGCATAGGCGCATTGTTTTTCCAACAGCTGGTCTATATCAAAAGTATAATGGCAGTCGCGATAACGAAAATGGCCGCCACAAGCGGATAATACATGAACCCGATGCGGCCGTATATCAATTTCCCGTCGACTTCCCAGACCTTGAAGTCCATCCATGTCTTTGTATAGACATGCGTCTTTATACGGTACATGAAGTGCATAGCCGTCGTAAGCACGACGATTACCCCAAGCCATACGGCGGCTTTCCATACGTTGAAAATAAACCCGACAGCGATGAGCGCGCCCAGGAGAACGAATATCTTAGAGATTTTCCACCACTTCGGCTGCGTGGTGTGCGTTTTCAGGAAGCTCGCGTCCGTCCTGATAAATTCCCTCAGCACTGCAATATCTCCCTGTTCTTTGCTTACTATTCTACGAATTCCCTGTAGATCGCCTGAATGGCGGTTTCAAAATCACTCGAATCCACGCCGACCAGTATACTCAGCTCGCCCGAGCCCTGGTCGATCATGCGGACGTTGACGTTCGCATGGCTCAAAGCGCCGAACAGCCGCGCCGCCGTGCCGGGGTTGTGCACCATGCCGCGCCCGACCGTGGTGATCAGCCCCATATCGTCCTGGATATCGATGGTATCCGGATTGGTCAGCTCCATGATGCGCGCCTTGACCCGGTCGCGGACGGGGTCCAGCTGCTCGGTCTCCAGCACCACGCACAGCGAATCGATGCCCGTGGGCAGGTGCTCGAAGTTCAGCCCCGTCTCCTCGACGGCCTGCAGCACCTTGCGGCCGAACCCGCGCTCGATATTCATCATCGCCTTTTCCACCGAGATGACCGAAAAGCCCGTGCGCCCGGCGATGCCGGTGATGATGTGCTCGGCGCCCTTCGCTTCCGGCGTAACGGTGATCATCGTGCCGATGTGATGCGGGTGGTTGGTGTTGCGGATATTGGTGGGGATGCCCGCGCGCTGTACGGGGAATACGCTTTCCTGATGGAGCACCGTCGCGCCCATGTAAGAAAGCTCGCGCAGTTCCTTATAAGTCAGCGAGTGGATAACCTGTGCGTCCCGCACGATGCGCGGGTCCGCCATCAGAAAGCCGGATACGTCCGTCCAGTTTTCATAGACGTCCGCGTCCGCGGCGCGGGCGACGACCGCGCCCGTTATATCGCTGCCGCCGCGGGAGAAGGTACGGATCGTACCGTCCGGCGCGGAGCCGTAGAAGCCAGGGACAACCGCGTTTTCAACCTTGCGCAGCGCTTCGCCGAGCACCTCGTTGGTACGTTCGGTGTCAAGCATTCCGTTTTCATTGAAAAAGATGGCATCCCTGGGATCGATAAATTGAAAGCCCAGGTATTTGCTGAGCAGAAGGCCGTTGAGATATTCGCCGCGGCTGGCGCAGTAATCGCAGTTCGCGCCGCCGTCGATATCCTGCCGGATGCGCCTGAACTCCGCCTCCAGGTCCAAGTCCACGTGTAAAGCGTCGGTAATGGTCTGGTAGCGGTCGCGGATGCGGCCGAATAAATCGTTGCACTCTCCGCCTGCGCAATGCAGGCGATGGGCGGTATAGAGCATATCGGTCACTTTATCGTCCTCGGCATGGCGTTTCCCGGGTGCGGACGGCACGACGTACACGCGCCGCTTGTCCATCAACAGAATATTGCGCACCTTTTGGTACTGCCCCGCGTCCGAAAGTGAACTGCCGCCGAACTTCGCAACGATCTTGCCCATGCCGTATCCTCCTTGCCTCACAGAAAGATATTGTAACCAAACAGGTTGCGAAAGTCAATGCCGCAAATACGGATTGAAAGAAGCTGCCGGGATGTTGGCTGCGGCAGCTTCTGTGCGGAGAGGCGAATATCACGCTTGCTTCGTTTCCCAATCCTCTTTAATGACGGCCATCATGCGCACGTCGGTGTACTTACCGTTCACCATCGCGGCGTGGCGGCGCGTGCCTTCGTGCCGGAAGCCCGCTTTCTCGTAGCAGCGGATGGCGCGCGCGTTGCTTGCGTATACGTCCAGCTCCAGCCGTTCCAGGCCCAGCACGCCGAACGCATAGTCCTCCAGGAGTTTCAGCGCTTCGGTTCCGTAGCCCTTGCCGCGCGCCCCGTCGCTGCCGATGACCGTGCCAACGATCCCCTTGCGGATCTTCCAGTTGATCTCAAAGATATCCATCTGTCCGATGTAGCTTTGATCCTTCACGTCGGCGATCACGAAATACGACGCGTTGGGCGCGGCGCGCATGGCGCGGTTGAGGAAATCCGTCGTGTCCGCCTCGGTCTGCGGAAACCAGAAGATCGCCGAGAGGTACTCCGTGGTCTTCCGGTCGTTCACCCATTTGCGGATGTGCTCAAAATCCTCCTGCCGGTATTCGCGCAGCATCACGTGTTTCCCGATCATATGCGGCATGCCGTTCCCTCCTCAATCACTCCAGGACGTCGGATACTCGGTGACGGGATTATCCAGATGCTCGCCGTTTTTTTTCAGCACCGATATCACGCTGTCGATATTCTCCCGCTTGGTGTAGGGGGTGATGATCAAATCGTTGTCAACTGTATTGGAGGAGATCCGCGCGGGGATGATGATGAACCCGTCCGGCGTGGTCACCTCTCCGTCCTTGACGCGGAACCTGATCTGGAAGATGAAGGTGGACATATCGTCCGGACCGTTGTGCCCCGCAAACGCAAAGTTCCCTAGCGAATATACAATATACTTGCCGTTGTACTCCTCGATGGGATTGATGCGATGGCTGTGATGCCCAACCACCAGGTCCGCGCCGCCGTCGATAGCGATCTTGGCGAGTTTTAGCTGGTTCGCGTTGGGATAGTAGTCCTTTTCCGCGCCCCAGTGGAACGCGCAGATCACAATCTCCGCGCCCTGATCCTTAAGCGCTTGAACGTCTTCCGGCACCTTAGAAAACAGGCGGTCATACGCGCCGTCGAAGGTCTTGTACGCGAGGACGCCCACCTTGACGCCGTACAGGGTGAACAGCGCGGGTTCGGTTTCGCAGGAGTAGCATACGCCGGCGTTTGTCAGCACCTGCTTGGTTTCCGCAAGCCCTTCCTCGCCCATATCCAGCACGTGGTTGTTTTCAAGCGTCACAAAGTCCACGCCGTTGTCCGGAAGCATGGTGACATAGGAAGGATTGGCGCGGAACAGAAATTCGTTACCTGTCTTGTAGCGGTTGCGGGACGCCGTGGTCAGCGTGCCTTCGAAGTTGAGCACCGTCAGGTCGTCGGCTTCCAGGATGTCCTTGACGTTACGGAAGATGAAGTTGACATCCCGGTCTTGGTCGTCCAGTTGCTGCTCGAACCATGATTTCCCGCTGGCCTGCACGTTATCGCCGATGGTGAAATCGCCGCCGAAGGTCATCGTAAGCTCGATCGAACCGTCGGCTTCGTAGCGCGGCAGTGTCTTATCCACGATTTCGATGGTTTCGTCGGACACTGTCTGGCCGTCGCCGTCGGTGATCGTGATCTGGACAAGCCCGGCATCGATCAGCGCATCCTCCAGGGAAACGTCCGAATCGTCGTCCTCGGTGGCCAGGGCAAACGCCGGTACGATCAGGAACAGCGTCAACATCACAGCGGTGAGTTTACGGAACATGAAATACCTCCATTTGAAATAGTACTAGAGGTTGTGAATAAAGTCGTCGATCCTCTCCAGCGCGACCGTCAGTTTGTCTAGCGCCGTGGCGTAGCAGCAGCGGATGAAGCCCTCGCCGCAGGCGCCGAACGCCGTGCCGGGCACGCAGGCGACTTCCTTTTCCTTCAGGAGCCGCTCGCAGAACGTCTCGCTGGTCAAACCCGTCTTTTTGATGGACGGGAACACGTAAAACGCGCCCAGGGGTTCGAAGCAGCTTAGCCCCATCTTGCGAAAGCTGTCAAACATCAGGCGGCGACGGCGGTTGTAGCTTTCGCGCATCACCGTGATATCGGCGTAGTCGTCCTCGCGACCGCGCTTCAGGGCTTCCTCCGCGGCGACCTGCGCCTGGTTGGGTGCGCACATGATGGCGTACTGGTGGATCTTCACGATGTTCTCCATCAGCGGCGCGGGCGCGCAGGCGTAGCCGATACGCCAGCCCGTCATCGCAAAGGCTTTGGAAAAGCCGTTGATGTACACGGTGCGTTCCCGCATCCCAGGTAGCGACGCGATGCTGACATGCGCCCCGGGGCCGTAGGTCAGTTCGGCGTAAACCTCGTCCGAGATCACGATCAGGTCGTTGCCGATGATCACGTCGCGCAGTTTTTCAAGGCTTTCCCTGTCGATCACCCCGCCCGTGGGGTTGTTGGGGTAGGGCATGATCAGCGCCTTGGTCTTGTCGGTAAGCGCCGCCAAAAGCGCCTCCGCCGTGAGCATGAAGTTGTTATCCGCGTCGGTCTTGATGGGCACGGGCACGCCGCCGGCGAAGATCACGCCCGGGCAGTAGCTGACGAAACTCGGCTCCGGCACGACCACCTCGTCGCCCGGCGTCAGCATGGCGCGCAGCGCCAGGTCGATGCCCTCGCTAGCGCCGATGGTCGCCAGGATCTCGTTTTCAGGGCTGTATTTAAGCCCGAAGCGGCGCTCGACATAATACGCGATCTCGTTTCGCAGTGACAGCTTGCCCCAGTTGGAGGTATACTGCGTTTCCCCGTCCAGCAGGCTGTCGATGGCAGCGTTGCGGATATGATAGGGCGTCACGAAATCCGGCTCGCCCACGCCCAGCGAGATGGCTTTGGGCATGGTCTGCACGATGTCGAAAAACTTGCGGATGCCCGACTTGGGCACGGCCGAAACGGACGCGTTCAAAAAGCGTGTATAGTCCATCAGGGATTCACCGCCAGTCTCCTGTCCCTGGGCTCGTCTTCAAAGATGATGCCTTCGTTTTTGTAGCACTTGAGCACAAAATGCGTCGCCGTGCCGATCACGTTGTCCAGCACGCTGAGCTTGGAGGAGACGAACAGCGCAAGTTCCTTGAGCGTCGGCGCTTCCACGAGCAGGAGCAGGTCGTACGCCCCGCTCATCAGATACACGCTTTTCACCTCGTCGAAACGGTAAATCCGCTTGGCGATTGCGTCGAAGCCCTCGTCGCGCTGCGGGGTGACGCGGACCTCGATCATGCCCTCCACGCGCTCCTTGCCCAGGCGGTCCCAGTTGATCACGGGCGTGTAGCGCAGGATGACGCCGGATCTTTCCATGTCGTCGATCATGCCGGCGACGGTCTCCGCCGGCTGCCCGAGCATCACCGAGAGCTTCTCCAGCGGGATGCGGCAGTCCTGTTGCAACAACTGCAAAAGTTCCATTTTCTTATTTTTCATGGTTTTCACCTCATATAAACTTGTTAGAACAATCCTTCGATTTCGCCGTTTTCGTTCACGTCGATCGTCAGCGCCGCGGGCACCTTGGGCAGCCCCGGCATGGAGATGATTCCCCCCGCGAACGCCACCACGAAGCCCGCGCCCGCCGACAGCCGCGCCGAACGCACGGTAAGCGTAAAGCCTTCCGGCGCGCCAAGCACTGCTTTATCGTCGGTCATGGAGTACTGGGTCTTCGCGATGCATACGGGGCAGCCGCCGAAGCCGTCGCGCTCAAAGCGTTCCAGGGACTTGAGCGCTTCCTCCGTAAAGCTGACGTTGCCCGCGTGGTAGATGCGCGTCGCCACGGCCTCGATCTTTTCCTTCAGGGACAAGCCTTCGGGATAGGTGAAGCGCGGCTGCGCCGCGGCGGAGCCGTCCGCGGCCGCACATACGGCCTCCGCCAACGCCGCTGCCCCGACACCACCTTTGGCCCAGCCCTCGCACAGCGCAAAGGCAACGCCTTTTTTATGCAGGGCTTTGGACAACGCCTGTATTTCCGCGTCGTCGTCGGTCGCAAAGTGATTGACCGAAACCACCACGGGGAGCCCCCAAACGCTTTGGATGTTCCCAATGTGTGCAAACAGGTTTCCCATGCCCCTTTCAAGCGCGGGCAGGTTGGGCCTTGACCATTCCCCCTTCTGCGCGCCGCCGTGGTGCTTGAGCGCGCGCAGGGTGGCCACCAGCACGACGGCGTCGGGCCACAGGCCGTTCATGCGGCATTTGATGTCCAGAAACTTCTCCGCGCCCAGGTCCGCGCCGAAGCCGGCCTCGGTGATCACGTAGTCCGCCATCTTCATGGCGAGGGTCGTCGCCGCCACGCTGTTGCAGCCGTGGGCGATATTGGCAAACGGGCCGCCGTGCATCAGGCAGGGCGTGCCTTCCAAAGTCTGCACAAGGTTGGGGTCGAACGCGTCGCGCAAAAGCGCGGTCATCGCGCCCGCCGCGCCGATCTGCCCGGCAGTCACGGCTTCGCCGCTGAAAGCATAAGCGACAACGATGTTGCCAAGGCGCTTTTTCAGGTCCTGCAGATCGCCAGCCAGGCAGAACACGGCCATCACCTCGCTGGCGGCGGTGATATCGAAGCCGTCGTCGCGGGGCGTGCCGTTCTTCGGTCCGCCCAGCCCCTGCCGTATCTGGCGCAGCTGGCGGTCGTTGACGTCCATGCAGTGGCGGAAGGAGATGCTTTCGGAATCGATGTTCAGCTCGTTGCCCTGGTGGATATGGTTGTCAATCATCGCGCACAGCAGGTTGTTGGCGGCAGTGATTGCGTGCATGTCGCCCGTAAAGTGCAGGTTAATGCTCTCCATGGGTACGACCTGCGCATAGCCGCCGCCCGCGGCGCCGCCCTTCATGCCAAACACCGGACCCAAAGACGGCTCCCTCAGCGCGACCATCGCCCGTTTGCCGATATGCGCCATGCCGTCGGCAAGCGCCACGGAGGTCGTCGTCTTGCCCTCGCCCGCGGGCGTGGGGCTGACGGCGGTCACGAGCACCAGCTTCGCCTTTTTGGGCAAGGCGGCATAGCCGCGCTGGTCGATCTTGGCGATATACCTGCCGTAGGGCATGAGCGCCCCGGGTGCGAAGCCGGCCTTCTCGGCGATCTGCATTATAGGTTTGAGGGTCGCTGCGCGCGCGATTTCAAGGTCCGTCATGGTGCATCCTCCCAAGTTCATACATTGCCAACAGTATACAGTATCGTATAATTTCGTTCAAGCCATGCGCCTCTGTTTGAAAAAACGCCATCCCGTATCCGGGATAGGCGTATCGGCAGCGCTCATCGGCCGCCGCTATTGGTCCGCCGCGTCGTCGTCATCCATTTCTCCGATGGCTTCCACGCATTTGTCGAATACCGTGCGGTATTCGTCCTCGTCCTCGATGGTGACGTAGATATCCTCGCCGCTCTCGTCCTGCTCGACGCGCAGGATGATGCTCTCGCCCTGCATGCAGCCCTCGATGTCCTGCTTGGCTTCCAGCAGGATATATTCGTGTTCCCTGTATTTCACGGTCATCAGGTGCTCGAAGACGACGTCGTTGCCGTCCTCGTCCTGCAAAGAGACCTGGTAATCGTCCCGAATGCCGTCATAATCGTCTTTCGCCATATGTTCGCTCCTTATCCGCCCGCCCCGGCAGCCATTGCTCCAGTATCACGGCGGCGGCGACCTTGTCCACATGCCGTTTGCGGTCTTCGCGCCGCATATTGCCCTCGATCAGCGCCCGCTCCGCGGCCACGGAGGACAGCCGCTCGTCCGCGTAGTGCACCGTCAGTCCGGCTTCCCTGAGAACCTCGCCGAACGCCCTGGTCTTCTCCGCCTGCGCGCCCTCCGAGCCGTCCATGTTCAGCGGAAGGCCGAGGAGCACCGTGCCGGTCTCATAGCGCTCGCACAGGGCTTTGATATGCCTCGCGTCGGGCCCGTAGCCTATGCGCGCGTAAGTCTCCAGCGGCTGGGCGATGGTGCGCGTAACGTCGCTTACGGCGACGCCGATGCGCTTATCCCCCACGTCCAGCGCGACGACGCGACCCGTCACGCATCCAGCCTCTTCAGGTACACGCGCACGACCTCTTCCACGATCTCGTCGCGTTCCAGCCTTGTGATCATGCTGCGCGCGGAATTGTGGCTGGTGATGTAGGTGGGATCGCCGGTGATCAGATACCCGACAAGCTGCGTCACCGGGTCGTATCCTTTCGCCTGCAGCGCCCTGTATACATGCTCGATGATGTCGGCGGCGTTGTTTTGCCCATCGGTCACCGGCATAAATCTGGTGGTTCCGCCCGAATCTGACGTCACACGACTCACTCCTTTACGCATACGCAGTCACTTTTCCCCTCTATTATACACAAACGCGGGGATTTTGGAAGGGAAAATGGCCGGAAAACGGGTATTCTTTGACGGAATTTTACAAACATTCAGCCCCGTTTCAGCCGTCTTTACAATCAAAATAAAGTATGCTACACTATGGCAGTCTTTCGGAATGGCTCCATGGTCAAGCGGTTAAGACGTCGCCCTCTCAAGGCGAAATCAGGGGTTCGATTCCCCTTGGAGCTGCCAATAAAGAATAGTGCCCTTCGCGGGCACTATTTCTTTATTTTCGGCAGCTCCGCGGGGGGAATCGAACCCGGCAGGGCACGAAGCGTTAAGAAAACGCCACCGTGTTGGCGTTTTTAGCGTAGTGGGCATGGGAGGAATCGACCATGCCTCAGCAAGCGAAGCGTGCGGCGATTCCCCTCGTCGTCGCGTACTCCATGTCGTTCGCGGCGGCTTTCTGCGAAAGCCGCCTCTCATTCATTCCGTCGCTCCTCCTCTCGCCTCGAAACAGGTTTCTCGGCGTTAATGAAGCAGAACGAGAGAACGGCAACCCGATTGCAGAAAACAATCGAACCCACTAAAAAATACTATCATATTATGCAAGCGCTTTGCACTCCGTGCAAGTGCCCACTGTGCACACGCTCATTCCGCAGCCCCCATGCTCACCTCATACACATCAAAACAATACCACGACGTATCGATCCAAAACGTCTTTGCCATCTTCAAAATCGTTACTTTCCCCGCCAGCAGCCATTTCGAAAAAGACGTCGTATCCGTGCCGCCCTGACGCTGTATCATCCAAACCGTGCCGCCGCATTGGACCTCGTCGATCGAGCCAGGCATGACGACCGCAGGCAAAAAGGCGTCATAGTTTGAGTAACCGCCGGTGCCCGGCTTTTGGTAGTAATAGTGCGTATACTCAGGGAAATGATAGATAAACGTGCCCAGCGTGTGCTCGTCCACGTGCAAAAAGACGTCGCCGGGCCTGATCTCCGTTTCAACGTAGTCCGTGGCCTCGCGCATCGGCCCGTTGAAGCGGTGGCTCATGTTGTAGTGTATCTGCGGGATGCAGGCGGCAAGCAGCGCCGCGCAAACGGCGATCGGAATCCATTTTTTTCCCAGCGTTCCGATGCCATAGCAAAGCCCGAGGACAAACAAGCCGAGCACGGGAACCATATAGCGCGCGACGAGCACAGGCCGTATCACATGCGAGGCGACAACGCCCGCCAGAATGGTCAGCGCATAGCCGCCCACGGCCAGCAGGGCAAGGTTGCCCTTTTCGTCTTTGCTTACGATCCGGTAGAGAAAGCCCAATACAATCAGCGCCGCCGCCGCCCCGAAAAGGATACGGGGCAGCAGCGGCGAGGCCAGATAGCAAAACTTGCTGCCGAACGGATAGATCAGTGTTTCCGTAACGACATTCCCGGTCACCCGGGGAATCCAGAAATCGCCGGATACCCGCTTCATCTGCGCGGCAAGGCTGAAAAGCCACGGCAGGTATCCGGCCGCGGCGGCGCCCGCCGTAATGAGCAGCGGCTTGAGTTTCTTTCTGCCGGCCAGCATCATCACAAACAGCACAAGCACGATCATCACGGCGGCCAACAGCGCGTAATAGTGCGTGTAGGCCGCGCAAAGCGTCAACGCGCCGAACAAAATCCAATTTTTCCGCGTTCCGTCCCGGCAGGCGAGATACCCGTACAGCGCGCCGCCGGTCACAAAAAAGGCGGCCCAGGTATACATGCGCGCTTCCTGCGACATAGCCTGCACAATCGGCAGCATAAAGACCAGAAAAGAAAAGATCAGCCCGAAGCGGTTGCCAAGCGCACGCCTGACCGGACCGATGCCCAGCACCGCAAGGCAGACGGTGCCGACGACAGAAAACGCGCGCAGCGAAAGAAGCGAGCCGCCGAACACCAGGGTGAACACACGGAGCATCAGGTAATAGAGCGGCGGGTGGCTGTCCGAGCCCGTGACGCTGACGATATCAAAAAACGAGTGCTTCACAAGCGACGCGGTGTAGCTTTCGTCATACCATATGCTCTCGTGCGTGATTCCGGCGAACATCAATACCGTGCCCGCAATCATAACGACGACCCAGGCGATGAGAAACCCGCGGCTCATTCTTTCTTTCATTGGGTTAGCACCTTTGCCATTTGTGACATCCATTTTATCAAAAAACGGGAACATTGCAATCCGTGATTCCGTATTGGACTTGCGCAAACGGCACCCGTGAGGATGCCGTCAGTGTGTTAAAAACCTTATTTTGCAGACACCCTGTCAACCTGTTCAAAAAGCCTGAGATGCTAGGAAGCAAGGGTTGCAAGGGGTTGAGCTTACTCGCCCGTAAGTGATGCCCCTTGCCATCCCGCAGATGACAACGCAGATTAGGCTTTTTCAACAGGCTGACGGCACCCGTGAGGATGCCGTTTGCGCAGAGAAGGTTATGTGTTTCGGCCGACCGTCCGCTATCCTGGCGCTAACGATTTAGAAAATCACATCGTACCACAGCACAAATCCTCTGACCATCATCCATTCATCATCCACGCTCGAATAGCCTTCTGCTTCGAAGTAAACCCACGTGTCGCCGTCGATTTCAATACGGGCCAGGGCAGCGACGTTGAAATCCCTGTCGATTTCGATGGTATTGTAGCCGGAGCGGGTGGTATCCGGATCATCCACCAGCGTGGCGTCGCCCTCAATAGCGATGGGAATATATTCTAACCAGATTGGGTCGTACTGCCAGCCGCCGTTCACGTTGGTGACCGGGACGAAGGAGAAGCGGTGGATCCACTCGCCGAACCGGGTGGTTGCGTACCGGATCAGCAGGTAACCGCTCTCTTCCCCGTAGATCGCCACTTCCTGCCCGAACTCTACGCAGGCTTTTCCGCTTGCGGTGCGGTAGTACCAATCGGGGTCCGGGCCGGTGTATACCGGTACGTCGCTATGACGGCTGGTCACCGTGGATATTCCCTTGACCCACAGCTGGGGGAGGTCTTGCATGCCGGCAGCAAACGCCGGAGCGGCGGCAAGCAGCAGCGCGGCTGCCAGAATCAGCGCGGTTATTTTTTTCATACGTATCCTCCTTTTTTATACGGTTGTTATCTGATTGTTATCTGTAAGTACTTAAATCCTACCATTTCATCAGTATGCTGTCAAGGCTCACGATGCGCATTTCATACCGATTTAGCATCGCGGGATTCTCCATGAATTCCTGCCATTCCGGCCGTTTCATTTGATTCGAAGCTGTATCCATTTCCCCGCCGGGAAGAATGCGGAGTTTTCAAAGACTGCTATATGCCCTTCTGTTTTCCCGAAAGAACCAGCCCTTGAATTATTGGCATATGTATGGTAAAATCACTCGAGCTTATACGGAAAGGCGGTGAGAACTTGAAGCAATTGTCCCTTCCGAAACCCCAGACGAGCAGCAACGCATACGCCCTCATGGCAAAAGCAAATCGTCGCCTCGGTTCGGATGGCACGGCGGTACGGGAGGAGTCTGCCCTTTTGACGATTGTTTCGAGTGTCTGCCACCATATATAATATCGGCGTGATGTAACTCCGTCGTTTGCTGGTGCCCTGCGCAGTCGAAACGTCTGCCGGGGCATTTTATATACAGACGATTAGGAGAAATGCATCATGATTGATATAGCGGGAAACGAACTCCATAAATATTACGGATCGAACCATGTGATCAGGGGAATTACTTTCGATGTATACAGCGGCGAAAGGGTCGGCTTGCTCGGTAAAAACGGAAGCGGCAAAACAACGCTGTTCAGAATGATCACAGGCGAGGAATTCTATGAAAGCGGGAGCATCTTCAGGGCGTCCGGCAGGAATATCGGGATGCTATCGCAGATTCCCGTGTTCGGCGAAAACGATACGGCCGAGGACGTATTGCGCTCTTCATTCGGGAATACCGCGAAACTGCACCGGGAGATGAGTAAAATCGCCGGAAACGCCGATCCAAAAGCGCTCGCCCGGTACGGCCGGCTCATGGAGGAATACGAACGGCTGGGCGGCTATGAAACGGAGGTCAGGCTGGACAAAATATGCTCAGGCATGCGCATTGACAGCGCGATGAGAAAAAGCCGCTTCAACCGCCTGAGTGGCGGCGAGCAGACGCGCGTCAACCTTGGCCGCATCCTTTTGAAAGACTGCGACATCCTGCTGCTCGACGAACCCACCAATCACCTGGACCTGGCATCTATCGAGTGGCTGGAAGGCTTTCTGCGCCGCTTTATCGGAACGGTTTTGGTGATCTCGCACGACAGGGCGTTCCTGGACGCGGTCATCTCGCGGGTGATCGAGCTTGAGGACGGAAAGGCGAACTTCTATCAGGGCAACTACAGCCAATATATCGCGGAGAAAGAACAACGGATACAGACACAAACCGCGGCGTTTGAGACGCAGCAGAAAAAAATCAAGCAGCTGGATACGGCCGCTAAAAGGCTCCACGACTGGGCCAGGCGGGCGGATAACGAAGCCCTTCACAAGAAAGCGTTCGCCATCGAAAAACGCATCGAGCGCATGGACAAAGTGGAAAAACCCGCCTCGGCAAGCGTGTTGACCGCGGGATTTGGCAGCGTCGGCTATGCCGCGAAGGTCATCGCGTCCTTTAGCGCCGTAAGCAAACGCTACGGCGAAAAAGTGATTCTGAACGATTCGCATATCAGCGTATGCAGGCATGACCGCATCGCGCTGGTCGGCGCAAACGGCTGCGGGAAAACCACGCTCCTGAAAATGCTGACGGGCGAAGAAGCGGCGGACAGCGGGACGGTCAAGGTCAGCCCAAACGCCAAGCCCGCCTATATGCCCCAAACGATAACATTTCCAAACCCGGACGCATCGGCGCTGGAAACGCTGTGCCTGGCGACCGGCGAAACACAGCCGAAGGCCAGGGCTATCCTGGCGAAATTCCATTTCAGGGCCGACGATGTATTTAAAAAGGCGGGCGCGCTGTCCGGCGGGGAGAAAAGCCGGCTCAAGCTCTGCCTGATGATGCAAAACGACACGAATTTCCTGCTGCTGGACGAACCCACAAACCATCTGGATATCGCAACGAGGGAGTGGATCGAAACCACGCTCGCTGATTTCGACGGTGCGATGCTGTTTGTTTCCCACGACCGGTATCTGCTCAAGAAGTTCGCCGAGAAAATATGGCATATCGGCGGCGGCGTAATCATGGAGTACAACTGCGGGTATGACGAATATACCATGAAGGTCCGCGCCGGTCTGCCAAACAACGAAAGCGGAAAGTAACCGGATAAGGGAACAAATGCAATACCATAACAAAGCGGCCCGCCTCTCCATGGAGAAGCGGGCCGCTTTTGTGCTGATTCTGCTCAATATACCCTAGCACCCGCGCAATTCCCGTACCGTATCGATCACTTTCAGATATTTATCCGGGCGCACATAGGCGGGGATGGAGTTCCCGCTGCCGATCGCTGCGCCGCCGCCCTTGGCTTCACAGGTACGGTAGATATCCGTGGCGTACGTAACGATATCCACGGGCGATTCGTCGCAGTAGACGCTCGCGTCCAGCCCGCCGACGTTGCCGATGCGCCCGCCGTAGCGCTCGATCCATTCCGAGAACGGCGCGATCGAATCCTCGTTGGAATGCTTGGCGTCGATCTCTACGGTACCGATCAAATCGTCCATCACGCGGAAGATGTTCCCGCAGGAGTGGAGCAGGAAGGGTTTCCCGTGCCTGTGGATGATCTCTACGATTCGCTTGTACTGCGGGATGATCAGCCGCCTGATATCGTCCACCGGCAGGAGCGTGGAGGTCTGGAACCCTAGGTCGTCCCCGAAACGGCAAACGCAGTAGATGTCATGAAACTCCTCCAGAAAACGCGCCCAGATCGTATACAGCATATCGCCCGCGGCCTGGAACAATCCTTCGTACACCTCCGGTTCGTCCATGCGCAGGTAGCACAGGTTTTCCAGGCCGACGATGTCCTGTATACACTCGAACAGCCCGTTGCCCGGTCCGCCCACGGCAAGCATGCCGTCGGGCATTACATCCCGCAGGGCGCGGTAGTACGCCGATTCCTTTTCAAAAAACCGATCGGGGATCTGCTCCCAGGGATAACGGTCGAAATCCTCCCGGGTATGGATGCAGCCCTCGTTGTGCGCGTACAGGCAGCCGTTGCCGGGCATGGAATCGACCACCAGCCGCTCATAGGATACCGTATCGTACCCCATGTCGAGGAAGAACTTGCAGTAGCGTTTCAGGTACGCGGCTTTGTCGGCGTCGTTTCCGTTTTCCAGATATCCGAATTCTACGCCCGTAACGGCTTCCATCACACTGGTGACGATGATGTGCTCATACAGCGGAATATAGCTTGTGGGGCGGTTGCGTACGGCGTTGACAAAATTCTGATACTGCGGTTTGAACATAGCCGTCATCCTTTCCGGTCGCGCAAAGGTCTTCCGCCGCGCAGAACCGCAAACCCCATCCCGATCAGCGCAACAGTCATCACGGCGTACAGGACGGCGTTGTCGATGTTGGATTTATCCAGCGCGAACTCGATCCAGATCAGCACACCGATCAAGGCAGCAAACAATACGGGACGAACGACCTGCCAGGCGTTCCAGCCGGATTGCCTCACCCTGCGCCAAACGCTTGCCGCAAGCAGCATACCAAGAACCGCCACGGCAGCCAGCTGGTTCACATGCACGAAACCGAAGCGCAGGTACTCGTCATGCCGCCAGCTGTCAAGCATTATCTGCGACAAGCTCAAAAGCGCCAGAAACCATACCGCAGACATCCCGGGTTTTCCGCGGAACAGCATCACGACGCAAAGGGCCGCGGTCAGCAGCGCGGCAAGCGCTTCGTAGAAGAACACGGGCGCGGCCCAGTAGCCGTATACGTCCCGCACGGCAAGCGGGAACCACTGCAGGGCCGCGTCGTCGACGAAGAATCCCAGTCCCTGCGTCGTGAAACACTCCCCGAGGCGGATGATCGCCAGAAACAACGCCGCGCCCGGCGCCATCACGTCCAGCAGCGGCTTGAGCGGCTTCTTCCCGATCCGCGCGTACAGGGCCAATCCCGCAAGGCCGCCCGCAACGCCGCCGAACAGCGTATATCCGCCTTCCCAGAGCCGCGGGATGAAAGCAAGACCGAAGTCGATCGCGATCGATTCGATCATGACCGCGCAGTAGAGCAAACGCGCGCCCAGCAGCGCGCCGGCCGCGCCGCACAGCAATCCGTCCAGCGCCACGTTCAGCCGAAGGTTGCGGCGCTTGCCGAGCCAAACGACGAAAAGCGCTGCCAGCAGCGCCCCGGCGGCGACGCAGGCGCCGTAGGCGGTCAGCCGGAACGGCCCGACGGGCAGGCTCTCGCCGATGGAAACGGGCGTGGAAGACGGCACGATCAGCGCAAGAATCAACAGCAGAATCGCCAAGACAACGGCCCGGACTATCGCTGAGCGCATGACACATTTCCCCTTATCAAATCCTATCAACGATTATAATTCCATGCCGTCCGAAAGTCAAAATGCAAAACCGGCGGCGGGCACGATCCGGGCGAGGCGGACGTTGACGGCGCGGCATGGCTGTGATACAGTCAAGCCAATCCAGCCGCTGCCCGGTTGCCCGTGCCCCGTTGCGCAACCGGCAGACCGAGGTGAGCATCGTGAAGCATATCGCACATAAAACCACCGTCCGTTCCTCCCTGCGCAAAAGGCTGCTTGTCTGGACGCTGAGCATCATGATCAGCCTGGTGTTGTTTTTGACCACGTTTTCGGTGCTGACGACATACAACGCGATGTACGACCAACTGATGCTCAACAAGCAAATCGAAAACGACTGGCTGGCCGAACGCTATGCCTGGTTTATATCGGAGTACGCCGATCAGCTCAACAAATTTGAAGTCGGCAAAACGTTAAAAAGCGACCTGCAAACATGGTGCGAAGGCGAACTCGGCTATCTGGAGAGAAACCGCATCATCAGCGAATGCAACGCGATCATCGCCCAGAACGCGGATATCGTCGAAATGCGCCTGTTCAACCTGATTGACGACGAGGTGCTCGTGGTGGAACGCTCGGGTTCCCATACCGAGCCGACGAACGGCGGGCTTTTGTTCTGGCAAAACCGTTCGGAGTCGCTGCAATCCAATACCGTGCTGCAGGAGCACGGCGGACGGCTTCAGATCTCACACCTTTTCACCCGGTTTGAGAACAACGAACCCCTGGTGCTGATCACCCTGTATGTCCGCATGTCCGCGCTGTCCTCCATCGCGCAGGAGTTCACGGCCCAGTCCGGCGCGCTGTTTCTGTTCAACGACGACAGTCAGCTGCTCTATGCAAGCGTCCCGGACGGCAGCGGGCTCACCGCCGATACGGTCGGGCAGTACCTGCGGGACGGCGCGGACCGGCGGGAAGGCGCGTACAAGGGCTACTTCTGGTTCGTACAGGGCGTATCCAGGGATAAAATCACCATCGTGCAGGCCGTGCCGCACAATATGATCACGGGTACCGCGCTCAAAAACATCTACGCCGGCCTTGCGGCCGCGGGCATCGCCGTGTTGGCCGCGGTCAGTTTCTCGCTTTTGTTCTCTAAAATCTTCAGCCGCCCGATCATCGCGCTTTCCAAAAAGATGCAGACCGCGACCATCAAGGATTACCAGGAGCAAAGCGGCGCGGAGCGAAACGACGAAGTCGGGCTGCTGGAATCCAGCTTCGACACGATGATCAAACGCAACCGCGAATTGATCGGCAGGGAGTACCAAACCAGAATCGAAAAGCGCAGCGCGCAGCTTAGGGCCCTGCAGGCGCAGATCAATCCGCACTTTTTGTACAACACCCTGCAGGTCATCGGCGGCATGGCGCTGCGGCACGGGGCGCCCGACATCAACGAGATCGCAAGCAACCTAAGCGACATCCTTCGCTATTCGCTCTCCTTCGGCAAGGAAATGGTGCAGGTCCGCCAGGAACTGAAATTCCTGCAAAGCTATCTGGATATCCAGAACCGGCGCTTCGGCGACCGGATCTCCATTTCGCTGGAAACGGACGAATCGCTCATGGACTGCATGATTCCCAAACTGATCATGCAGCCCCTGGTCGAAAACAGCCTGCAGCACGGCCTGTCCGGCAAGGGCGGCAAATGGCGGATCCGCATCGCCATGAAGAAGAACGGGGAAGACCTCTCCGTCACGGTGGAGGACAACGGCCGGGGCATCCCGCCCGGCCAGCTGGAAACCATCGTCCGCCAGCTGGACAGCGGCGTGGAAAACACGCTGAGCGCGAGCTCGCATATCGGGCTTGGCAACGTGAACAGCCGAATCCGGCTGAAATTCGGCGCGGGCTACGGCGTCGCCCTGACCAGCGAAGAAGGAAAAGGCACGCGCGTGGAACTGCGGATGCCCATGCAGCGGGGTGAAGAAGATGCCGTATAAAGTTGTCATCATCGACGACGAGCCGTGGACGCGCGAGGCGATCCGCGGGCTCGGGGACTGGGCCGGGCTTTCCCTGGACATCGTGGGAGAGGCGTCCGACGGCGAAAGCGGCCTGGCGCTCATCCGCCAGATCAAGCCGGATATCGTGCTGACCGACATCATGATGCCGCTGCTAAACGGCCTGGAGCTGATCGAGGCGGTGCGGAAGGAAGATACTTCGGTCCGCGTGATCCTCATCAGCGGATACGATGATTTCGAATACGCCCGCAGGGCGCTGCGCATGGACGTGTCCGACTACCTTCTCAAGCCCGTCAAGAGGGAAGAGCTCAACGAAAAGCTCAAAAACTGCATCGGCCAGCTCGACCGCTTTTCCGACATGGACAAGCGGGAGCTTGACCGCTTCGGCGACGCGGAGTGGATGCGGGAGTACGCGCCGCTGTACGCGTCGCTCCAGTCCATATTGCTTTCCAACAACGGCGCGGCCGTGTCGGCGGTGTTTGACGGGTTGTCCGCGTCGCTTTCGCACAGCGGCACGCGGGACGGCCTGATCGTACTGTACTACGATCTGACCGGCCTGCTGGAGCGGCATGTCGTCAACATGGGGTATCATGCCGGCGATCTGATCGACCGGCGCGGCTTTGTTTTCGGCAACGAAACGACCAGCGGCGAGATCGTCTCGTTCCTGCGACGGCGCTACCTGGAGACCCTGGAGACGCTTAAAAAACTTTCGCAGAACCGCAGCAGCGTGGATATCGAAATGATCGTGAAGTATGTCGACGCGTACGCCCATCAGGGCATCACCCTGGAGCAGACCGCGCAGCAGTTCTTCGTGTCGCGGGAGTATCTGGGCAAGGCGTTCAAGGAGCACACAGGCAAACATTTCACGGACTACACCACCTCGCTTCGCATGGAAAAAGCGAAGGACCTGCTGCTTGGCGGCGTTCCCATCAAGCAGATACACCTCGTGCTGGGTTTCTCGGAGCAGGCGCATTTTTACAAGGTGTTCAAACGGTATTTCGGCACAACGCCCGGCGGCATGCGAAGGCAATTCACGGATAGACAATAAATCGCGTCACGATTGTGCAATGACAAGCTCCCTTCGCGCATGTATGCTTTGGTTGCAGAAGGGTTATTCCGTACATCTACAACAAAACAGGGAGGAAACTTTCATGAGAAAAACACTTTCGGCACTCGTGGCGCTGGCCATGCTGCTGGGTATGGTTTCTCTGGCCGCAGCCGAGGCTGCGGACGAGGTGGAACTGAATGTGATGATGAGCTTCCCGCGCTATATGGAGCAATGGGAAGCCTATGCGCAGCAGTTCCAGGAGAAAATGCTTTTAGAGCAGAATGTCAAGGTCACCGTCAACATCGAAATGCCAAGCTCGGATCAATACGACAGCTTGCTGCAGGCGCGGCTGGCCGGCGACGACGCCCCCGACCTGTATACCCTGCATTGCAACAACCTGGGGCTTTACAACAAAGCCGGGCATCTGACGGATCTGTCGGCGCAGCCGCTGGCGGACAAACTCTATCCCGACATCAAAACCGCCGTGTCCATCGACGGCAAGGTGCTGGCCGTTCCCCTGGAGAGCATGGCATGGGGCGTTTTGTACAACAAGGACATCTTCGAGGCCTGCGAACTGGCAGTGCCGAGGACGCTCACCGAACTTCGCCGGGCCTGCGAAGTCCTGACTGAAAACGAATACACGCCGTTCATGCTCGCCTTCCAGGAGCAATGGGTGCCGCAGCTGATGACCGCGCTGACGTTGGGCGGACTGGTCAGCGGCGAGAAGGGCGACTGGCTGGACCGTATGTATACGGACGAGGCAAGCTACGAGGAAGTCCGGGAGATCTTCGACGTGATCACGCTGATCATGCAAAACGGAACGGCCCGCGCCATGGAAGAGGGCTCGCAACAGGGCGCCGCCGATTTCGCGGTCGGGAAAGCCGCGATGTTCGTGCAGGGCACCTGGGCCGCCTCGACCATCATGGAGGCAAATCCCGATATGCGCCTGGGCGTGCTCGCGCTGCCCGTGAACGACGATATCGGCTGCACGCGCGTCAACCTGTCCACCTCCACGGTGCTGGCGGTCTATCCGGAAACACCGGAGATGGAAATGGCGCTTGCGTTTGCCAATTACGTGCTGGACGACGCCGACTCCTCGGCCCTGTTTGAAAGCTGCGGCTTCAATCCCCTGGCGACCTGCCACGACTATCCCGCGGCGTTCTGGGTGGAAGACGCGTCCGCGTACGTGGCGGAAGGCTACGCCTACCGCGACCTGGTCCTTCCCTCCGCCGTGACCGACGAGCAGGGCAAGCTCCTGCAGGAACTGTACGTGGGCACCGTGACGGTCGACGAGATCATCGAAACGCTGGACGCGACCTTCCAAAACGCAAACAAACTCAACTAAACCTGCAAGACCACCGGCAAGGGCGGACGTCCAATGGTCGTCCGCCTTTGTTGTCCTCAACGGAGTAACGGATAATGAAATCGAAACGCAGGCAGAATCAAATCCTTCTTTTGTGCGTGTTGCCGGCGCTCAGCGTCTATCTGGTGTTCAAGCTGTTCCCCGCCGTATCGGGCATCTACTACGCGATGACGGACTGGAACGGCATCAACCGGGAGTTCGGCTTCGTCGGGTTTTCCAACTTCATCGAAGTGTTTTCCGACAGGAACTTCTGGCGCTCCGTCGCGTTCACGTTCCGCTATGTCGCCGTGGTCACGCTCGTCGCCAACGCCGCCGCGCTGCTGCTGGCGGTGGCCATCGAAAGCCGCAGGCGCATGAAAGGGCTGTTCCGGACCATCTACTATATGCCCAACATGATCAGCATGGTGATCGGCGGCTATATGTGGATGTTCATCTTCACGCGCGTCGTGTATTACCTGGCGGACGACTGGGGGATGAAATTCCTGGACGTGAGCTGGATCGGGAACCCGTCCTATGCGTTCGTCGCGATCGTCGTCGTGTCCATGTGGGGTTCGGTCGGGTACCTGATGATCATCTATATGGCCGCGCTGCAGGGCATATCCCCGCAGCTTAGGGAAGCCGCCCAGCTGGATGGCGCCGGTTCCTTCGCCGTTTTCCGGCGTATCGTTTTCCCCCTCATCCGCCACGCGATCACGATCTGCGTTTTCTGGACGCTGAACAGCGCCTTTCAGGTATTCGACGTGATCTACGTCCTGACCGGCGGCGGGCCGGGCCGGGCGACGCAGAGCGTCGCGCTCAATATCTACGAGGAAGCCTTCACGGGCAACGTGCGCTTCGGCTACGCGACCACGAAATCCACCGTGCTGTTCGTCATCGTTTTGCTGGTCACGCTGGTGCAGCTTCGCCTGATGCGGCGAAAGGAGCATGAGATGTGAGTAAAAACATCCGCAGTGCTCTGATCTATTCCGCGCTGACGGCCGGGATGCTTTTCTGGCTGTTCCCGCTGCTGATGGCGCTGATGAATTCGTTCAAGACCAACGGCGAACTGCTCGTCAACGTGATGAGCTGGCCGGTGGAGTTCCATACGGACAATTACCTGAGAACCTGGGAGACGATGAGCTTTCTGCGCAGCCTGGGCAACAACATCCTGCTGTGCGCGGTCAGCGTATCGCTCATCGTGTTTTGTTCGGCGCTGGCGGGCTGGAAGCTGTCCCGCACGAAAACCCGTTTATCCAAATTCATTCTGGGCCTGTTCGTATTTTCGATGCTGATTCCCTTCAGCGCCGTCATGATCCCCCTGTACCGGGTCGTGCTCGTGCTCGGGATCAAAAACTCGCTGTTCGGGCTCGGCCTGGTGTATGCCGGGATGGGCGTCAGCATGGCCGTTTTCCTGTACCACGGATTTGTCAAGGGCATCCCCTTTGAGATGGAGGAGGCGGCCGCCATCGACGGCTGCGGCACGATACAGGCCTTCCTGCGGGTCGTGCTCCCGCTGCTCAAGCCGATCACCGCGACGATCGTCATCACGAACGTGTTATGGATCTGGAACGACTTCCTGCTGCCGCTGGTGGTCATCAGCAAGCGCCAGCACTATACCCTGCTGCTTTCCACCAATACGCTGTTCGGGCAGTATTCCAGCGACTGGACGGCCATTTTAAGCGCCCTGATCATGGCCGCGGTGCCCGTGACGGTTTTTTACGCGGTGTTCCAAAAACGCATCCTCAAGGGCATCGCGGACGGCGCGATGAAAGGATAGGGCCGCCGATGGAGAAAAGCATGTTTGCAAAGTGTTCCCGCAGTCTGGTGAAAGGATTCCTGAAAGCGCAGGACACGAAGATCGTCAACGACGAGGGAGACGAGATCCTGCTCGCCGGATGGGGCTTGGGCAACTGGCTGCTCCCCGAAGGGTATATGTGGCTGGCCGGAGACAACAAGAACTTCGACCGTCCCAGGCGCATTGAAAAAACGATCGAAGAACTGACAGGCTCCGCGTTTGCGGAAACATTCTGGCGGGAGTACCGCGACCGGTACATAAGCGAAGCCGATATCTGGGAAATGGCGCGTCTTGGGTATAATTCCGTGAGAATCCCGATCCACTGGCGCATCCTGATGCGGGAAGAACCCGGGATTCACTTTCGGGAAGACGGCTTTGCGCTGCTGGACCGGTGCATCGGCTGGTGCGAGCGGTACGGCCTGTATGTTTTCCTGGACCTGCACGCCGCGCCCGGCGGGCAGACCGGCTCGAACATCGACGATTCCCGAAACGACCTTCCCGAGCTGTTCACCGACAGCGACGCGTGGGAGAAGGCCGTCGCCCTGTGGAAGGCGCTTGCGGCGCGCTACAGGGACCGCTGGATCGTCGGCGGGTACGACCTGCTCAACGAGCCCCTCAGGCCGGGGCTTGAAAGCGGCAACGCGCTGCACCCGTATCTGGAGCAATTGGTCCGTTTTTACGAAGAAATCACAGCGGAGATCCGGACGATCGATGCGCGGCATATGCTGTGCATCGAAGGGCACCGCTGGGCGACGGATACGTCGATATTCTTTCAACCCTACGACGACAACGCCGTGATCCATTTCCACCGCTATGCCTGTATGCCGGGCATCGAGGCGTTTGCGTCGTATCTCGCGCTTTCAGAACGCATGCGGATGCCGCTATGGCTGGGGGAATCCGGCGAGAATACGCAAGAATGGTTCGCCGCGATGTTCCCGCTCAGCGCCGCGCTCGGGATCGGCTATAACCTGTGGCCGTGGAAGAAGATGGCGTGCGAGAACTCCCCCCTGTCCGTCAGGCCCCCGGACGGCTGGGAGGAGATCCTCCGCTGCGCGCAGGGCGGACCCAAACCCTCCCCGGCGCGCGCGCGGCGGATACTCGAGGAGTTTTTGGACAACATCCGGTTTGAACGCTGCGACCAAAATCCCGCCGTGACGCGCGCCGTGTTTCGCAAGCCGGGATTCACCCTGCGGGGCACAGATTTTGACGAGTTTCCCGGCTGGGGCGTATCCTACGGCGGGCGGCTTCACCGGGGGAACCCGTATTACCGCGGCGATACCCGCATGGACATCGTACGCCTGCAAGACCGGGATATCGCGCCGCGCTTCGCGTTTGACAGCGGCTGGGACCGCCTGGCGCTGCGGATGCGCGCGGGAGACTTCGCGTCCTACTTTATCGACGGGCGGGCGGGAGACTTCTGCGCCACGCTGCATATACAGGCGCAGGATCAGGCCGACATCGAAGTTGTCTGGCGGGACGATACCACGGCGATCCGCCATGACGGCGGCGTGACGGAAGCTGCGTATCCCGTGCCCTGCGGCGCCGGTTGCGGCCGTCTTTTGATCCGGGTAATCGCCGGCACGGTACTGCTGATCCAGATCGCCGTCATGTAACAATCCCCGCGGCCGGTCCGTTTTCCGCGTTGAGAAACGGGCCGGCTTTCTCATGAATCATAATGTTTACAGCTTCCCCGGAAAGCCGGAAACAGCGCGGCAAACCGAAGCGGCGGCAGGCAAACCCCGCATTGACAGTGTTTTACGGTTTCGGTATAATAACCAGGAATCCATGAAAATCGGGGGCACTGCCGCGTGCGAAAACTGATCATAACGCTGTTTCTCATTCTGCTCATCCTTCCGGGCAACGGGGTATCCGAAACCGCCGCTTATCCGTCCCTTCCCATTGGAGGCTCCGCGCCGTATGCACCGGTGGCGGAGGCTTATTCGGATGACGGCCTTTCATATGACGACGGTACGCTGTCCATACGCATTGAAATAGACTTTGCCTTCGGCGTGAATATCTATTACATCTATGTGCAACTCACGGATCCCAGCCAGTTCCGCACGGCACTTGCGTCGCCGTACCCGTCCAAGGTCCCCCGTAACGTGAAGATGCAGGCGGAGCAGAACAACGCCGTGCTTGCGCTCAACGGCGATTACTTCATATACCACAACGAGGGCTATATCGTACGCGGCGGTAAGCTGCTGCGCGACCGCCCCAACTATACGCGCGATCTGCTCATCATCGACGAAAACGCCGATCTTAAGATCATTCCAACCCCATACCGTTATAAAATCGAAGCGTTCCAGGGCGAGATCCGCGAGGCGTTCAGCTTCGGCCCCGCGCTGATCATCGATTATGAAGTGCAGACATTCAAGTACGCCGAAAAGGTATCCTGCGGCTATCCGACCAAGGATCAGCGGCTTGTGATCTGCCAATTCGATTCGCTTTCGTATCTGTTCGTTATGACGGACGGATGCGATCAGGACGGGGAAGGTTTGACCGGCCCCGAGCTTATGCAACTGCTCGTAGCCAAAAACGTGCGCCATGCCTACAACCTGGACGGCGGCAATTCCTGCACGCTAATCATGAACGGCGATAAGATCAACACGCCGGACAATCCGAAGATGCGGGACGTGGGCGATATCATCTATTTCGCCACGTTGATCCCGGACGGGTCCGGTCAATAGGCGCCCTCATTTTTTCAATCGGAGGAACCCGTATGAAGCGCTTGCCGCGTATGCTCGCCCTGGTTATGGTTTTGGTCCTTTTACCCTTGCACGTAAGCCTTGCCGAAACATCCGAAGGAAGCGCGGAACTGCTTGGCGTGACCTATTATGACAGCGACCGGAACAAAGTGGACTCAGCGCAGTTCTTGGACGGCGACGACGGGACTTCCCTGAAGCTCGCAAGGGGAGAGACCGCGGAAATGACGGTGGAGCTGCCCGGCGGCGCGCAGTGCCGGAGCGTTTATATCCGCCTTAACACCTGCGCCGTGGAGGCGACACTGCAGGAACTCAACACCGATATCCGCAAATACGAGGACGTCCTCACCCTGTATGACCCCGGCGCCGAATTCACCTTCAAGCTGGCGGAACCGGCCGAAAACAAGCTGCGCATCCGGCTCACCTTCTCAAGCAGCGTATACTGCAGGGTACTGGAGCTAAGCTGCTTCGGCCCCGGCGAACTGCCCGATACCCTGCACGACTGGACGCTTGACCGAAACGACGTCGATATCATGATCGCCGTGGATTCGATCGACAATATCGACCTGGCGCTGGTGCAGTCGCTTACAGACAGCGGATACAGCCTCGCCGTCGGTGTGATGAACTCGGACGCGCAACCCCCGGCGGCCATCGGCGACATCCTGTGGGACGCCGGCGTCCGCATCCTGCCGGGCATCGCGGCGACGGTGAAGACCGTGGCGGAACTGCTAAGCGCGGTGCGGATATACCAGCCTTTGCTGCTGGTAACCGACGACGCTTTGGCCGATGCGGCCGCGGAGGCGGTCGTGCAGGCTGCGGATTATCATTACGAGGTGGACGCCGCCGTTTTGTACGGTTTATGGATCGTGCCGGAGGTCTGCACGCTTTCAGGCGACGTAGCCGCAAAAGCCGCCGCCCTTCCCCAGCGCAGCGACGAACTGCTCATGCAGATGTGCGTGGATAAGTTCGCGGACGCGCTGTCGGCGGATACGGCGATCATCCCCTATCCCGAAGAGCGTGACGAAGATGGGTACCTGCCGGAAGGCGAATTCGTGTATGAGAATCCCGGGGACGGGTTGTGGGCCTATCTGTCCCCCACCCTGCAGATCGGAATCGTACGCTATACGCAGCCCGACGTCCCATCGCTGTGGTTTATCGCCGATGTGATATTCGATCCCGAACAAGAGCAGTTCAAGCAGTATATTCCGGGCGACAAGCTCTTCTCGGGCCCGTACGAACAGCCCGACGTGTTGGCGCAAAAAACGAAACTTGTACTGGGAATCAACGGCGATTTTTACCACTACCGCATCCTCAAAGATTGGGTGACGGGCATCATCATCCGCAATTATACGCTGGGCTACGACCTGAAGCGCTCCTGGGCGGGATACCCGCCGCTGGATACCATGGCGCTTCGCGACGACGGCAGTTTTTCCCTTTACAGCCAGGGCGAGATCACCGGCGACGAACTGATGGCGCAGGGCGACGTGCACGACGCACTCTCCTTCGGTCCGATCCTGGTGCGCGACGGAAAACTGCTGATGTACAGCAAGCTCAGCTGGGATTCGATCGATCCGCGCATGGGCGTGGGCTTGATAGCGCCCGGGCATTACCGTATCATCATGGTGGAAGGCAAGATGCCCGACGACGGAGAGCAGGGGCTGGACCTCAACGCTTTCGCCGAACTGATGTATTCCCAGGGCGTGACCCAGGGGTTCAACCTGGACGGCGGCAGTACCGCGGCGCTGGTCTTCATGGGCGTGAAATTAAACCGCACCGGGAAAGCCACCTTCATCGGCTCGGCCCGCGACGAGGTCGAGTTGTTCGGGGTCGGCATATCCGATCTGGTGCATACGGACTGATAAAACGCTCGGCTGCTTGAAAGCCAAAGGAGGCGTTCAGTGATGCGCAGGTTACTCAGTATTGTAGCGGTGCTTTGTTTGCTGTGCGCCGCGGCGCAGGCCGGCGTGGATGAGTTGGAGATCGATGCTTCCGCCGTAAGCCTGAATTTGAATTCGATCCCGAAAATCTACGAGCGCGAGATCGAAAGCCTGGCCGAAAAGCTTAACGCCGTGGAGACGCTTGAGACTTGCGACCTGTCGGCAGTCACGCTGTCGATGAAGGCGAAGGAAGATCTTGTGAAGCTCTGCCCGCAGATCGAGTTCCGCTTCACCCTTCCGGTCTATAACAGGGAAATCGACAGCCTGTCGGAAACCTTCGATATCGACAGCCTGAAATGCGCGACGAAAATCAAGCTCGCCGATTACAAGCAGATTCTGCGGCTGATGCCGCGCGTCAAGCGCGTGGTGATGTACAACGCCCAGTTTTCGATCGCAACGATGGAGAATCTGACGGCGGAGTTCCCCGACGTCAGCTTCGAGTGGACGCTGCGCTTTGACGGCATTGAGGTGAAGAACACCGCCACGGCCTTTTCCACCCTGAAGGGCAGGCAGGAGCCGCGCTATACGGCCAAGCAGCTTGAACCGCTTGTAAAATACTGCCCGGACCTGCTGGCGCTGGACGTGGGACACAACAACGTGCACGATCTTAGCTTCCTGTCCGCGTGGCCGGACCTGCGCTGGCTGATCGTGATCGATTCCGAGATTCCCGTCACCGATATCTCGCCGCTGGCGAAGCTTATGGACCTGGAATACGTCGAGCTGTTCATGCAGAACATCACCGACATCTCCCCCCTGGCCGGCCATACGAAGCTATTAGATCTCAACCTCTGCCACAACGATATCACGGACCTGTCGCCGCTGTATTCCTGCGTCAACCTGGAGCGGCTTTATATCTCCGTCAATCCGCATCTGACGCAGGAGGAGCTTGCTGAGCTGCAGGCGGTGCTGCCCGGCCTGCGCATCGAGACCAGCGACTGGCAGTCCACCGGGGCGGGCTGGCGCGAACATCCGCGCTACTTCATCATGTATGAAGGGTTTACCACCGGCGAATACATTCCGTTTGATCAGGAGGAATAATGAAGATCCACCGCATGTTATGGCTCATCCTGTTGCTCGCGCTCCTTCCCGCAGCCGCTCTGGGAACTACCGCCGAGGACATCTCGGAAAGCTGCGATTTCATGCCGTCCAAGCCCCCCGTCGGCAGGGTATACTACATGCTCGACGACGATTACACGACCTTTTGGTATGTGGAGAATCCCGACGGCGTTTCTATCGACGTCAGCGCGCCCGAAGGGCAGGAGATGGGCGGCGTGTATATCAAATGGTACCGGGAGATTCCCAGCTGGCGCATCGACGTTCCCGACGGCGACGGATGGTTGACCGTCGCGCAGAAGAAAGACGGGTATGTCGTGGAATATGTTGCGCTGCCGGCGGGCACGCGGAGCTTCCGGCTCTGCCGGGCCGAGGACGACACGTCGATCTTCAAGATCGGGGAAATGCGCGTTTACGGTCCCGGGGAACCGCCGGAGGACGTGCAGCGCTGGGAACCGGTCGCGGAGAAGTGCGACATCCTCGTTTTCTCCACCCATCCCGACGACGAGGTGCTGTATATGGGCGGCACGATCCCCTATTACGTCGCCCGGGGGAAGACCGTGCAGGTCGTGTATATGACGACCGTGACCAGCTACCGCAAAATCGAGCTGCATGACTGCTTATGGGCATGCGGGGTGCGCAACTACCCCGTCCTGGGCCCGCTCACCGATAAAAACCTCGATGACAT
Source organism: Clostridiales bacterium (assembly GCA_016930575.1). Lineage (GTDB taxonomy): Bacteria > Bacillota > Clostridia > Christensenellales > Aristaeellaceae > CAXXOK01. Next base: position 45,105 of record JAFGGL010000009.1, read on the forward strand.
ACAATTGCTGTACGAACGGTACTGGCCGCTGGAAAAAGTACAATCATTCATCGTGGAGTGCATACGGCGCTGCAAGCCCGAGGTCGTGGTGACCCACGACTTAGGCGGCGAATACGGCCACCTGGAGCACGTCGCGACCGCCAGGAACACGGTCTGGGCCATCACACGCACGGCTGATGAAACCTGCTTTCCCGAAAGCGCCGGGCAGTACGGCGCCTGGCAGGTGAAAAAGCTATACCTGCACCTGTATCAGGAGAACGAGATCGTCATGAATTGGTCCCAGCCGCTTGATTTCTTCGGCGGGGAGACCGCGCTGTCCATGGCGGCAAAAGGGTTCGAACTGCACCGCTCCCAATCCGAGAACAACTACCACAGCGTCAAGAATTACGGCCTCTACGACTGCCGCCTGTTCGGGCTTTACTATACGGAGGTCGGCGAGGATATCCTCAAAAACGATTTCCTCGAAAACATCCCGTAAACATCCCGCACGATAAAACACTCCGTTTGCTAAAAACGGAGTGTTTTTTGTATGGTTCCCGTGCTATTCGTCCCCGAAGACGACCTCCGTATCGTACGGCACGTGTTTGGGGCGGTTGTAGGAAACGTCGCCGATCTGAAGATAGCGCAGCGCGGCGTTGAGCGTGCGCCCCGCGTGGGCAAAAGCGATCGCGGTATGGTGCGGGAAATGCTTGCCGATCAATACGTGGCGGTAGAAGCGGCGCATTTCCGGTATCTCCATCACGCCGATGCCGCCGAAGCTGTGCGAGGGAACGTCCAGCACCCTCCCCTGCGCGAAGTAGCTTTGCAGCTGTCCGCCCGCCGTCGACTGCAGGCGGAACATGGTGATGTCCCCGCCGACGATATCACCTTCCAGCGTGCCGCGGGTGATGTTTGGCTCCGTGTCAGGCTCCATCGTGCGCTTCATGATGATCTGGTGCTTCATTTCCGGCTTCTTCAGCTTGCACGCCGCCGTGTTTCCGCAGTGAAAGCCCATCAGCAGGTCGCCTTCCCCGCAGGGGTATTTGGGGCGGATTTCTTCCACGAACATATCGTGCGGCACGGAGTTGTTGATGTCCAGCAGCGCGGGCACGTCCCCCGTGGCGCACAGGCACATGTACATGCTTACCGCGCCGTAGATGTCCACCTCGCAGGCAACCGGAACGCCCCTGGCGGCCATGCGGGAATGCACGTAGCAGGGCACGAATTGAAACTCCCTCTGGAAGGCCGGCCAGCATTTACTGGCAAAGCAGACGTACTGCGAGTTCCCCCCGTGCCCCTCCATCCAGTCTTTGAGCGTCAGTTCGTACTGCGCGAGTTTGGGCAGCAGCGAAGGCATGGTGTTGCCCCCGCCCAGTTCGAATTTCATATCCTCGACCACCGCGTGAATACGGGAATCGCCCACGTGTTCCTTGAAGGCGGCGAACAGGTCCAGCTCCGAGTTTTCCTCCGCCTCAATACCCAGGTCGTACAGCGGCTTGATCGGCGCGTTGCAAGCGTAGAAATCCTGCGGCCGCGGGCCGAAGCCGATGACCTTGAGCGAAGCAAGGCCCTCAAGCACCCGCGCGACCGGAATAAACTCGGCGATCCGCGCGGCCAGCTCCTCCGCCGTGCCGATGGGCTGCTCGGGGATGTGGTATCTGCAGTTGCGAAGCGACAGGTTGTAGCTGCAGTTGAGCATCCCGCACAGCGCGTCGCCGCGGCCCTGGATCAGCGATTTCCCGCTATCTTCCGCCGCGCCGACGACCATACTCGGTCCCCTGAACTCCTTGACCAGGATGGTCTCCGGTCCTTCCGGCCCGAAATTGCCAAGGAAGAGCACCAGCGCGTTGCAGCCCTTGTCGCTGAGTTCCTTCAGCGCGGGCGCGATATCTTTTTCGTACGTCACAAGCGTTTCCATGGCGGTCACCGGAAGCGATCGTTTCTCCGTTTCCCGCATGATCGCGGCCAGCCTGCTTTTGGACAGGGTATCCGGAAAACAATCGCGGCTGACGGCCACGACGCCGACGTGTACCTTGGGCAGATTGATCATGGGAATTTTACGCTCCTTTGCCGAGTATACTCAGGAATCCGTCGGCGATGGTCTCAAGCAGCAGGTCGCAGCTGGTCGCTCCGGCGTCCGGGACGCCGCGGGAACGCTCGCCCAGGCGGCTTGCGCGCCCGATCTTCGCGACCATGCCAAGCGTCGACCGGCAGCCTTCGTCCGCCGCGGTCTTCATCGCTTCCAGGCATGTTTCGAAGGTCTGCCCCTCTTTCAGCGCACCCTGATAGGCGTTGAGCGCCGGAACCAGCACGTCGATCAGGGTCTTGTCCCCCGGTTTCGCACCGCCTAGTTCTTGGACCGCCTGCACGCCGCCCGAAAGCATCTGTTCAAAGAGTTCGGCGCCGATGGTATCAAAATCCTGCGCCGCCGTGCCCATCGCGGAGAAAAACATGCCGTACAGCGGCCCCATCGAGCCGCCGATCTCCATGAGCAGCACGTCGCCCAGCGCCAAAAGCGCTTCCGCAAACGTGATATCCTTCCCCTCGATGCGCTCCCTGAACAGTTGGAACCCCTTGTTCATGTTCACGCCGTGGTCGCCGTCGCCGATCAGGCCGTCGATATCGCTTAATCTCTGCTTGTTTTCGGCCACCGTCTTAACCATTTGAAGCGCGATGCCCGCGGCCTCGCGCTGATCCACCTGCTTCATCCGGCTTCCCCCACCGTCAGCCCGACGCTTTCGCAGGGCAGGTCCAAAAGCGTTTTGAGCTCCCCGTCCAGCTTCATCGCCGTGAAGGTCGCCCCCATCATTTCAAGCGAGGTGAAGTAATTGCCCACAAACGCGCGGTACACGCTGATGCCGCGCTCTCCGAGCAGCGCTTCGATGGTATCGTAGAGGATGTACAGCTCCATCACCGGCGTCGCGCCGAGGCCCGATACGACGACCGCCACCTCGTCGCCCTTTGCAAACGGCAGATCGGGAACAACGGCGTCCACCATCAGCCGCGCGATCTCGTCGGCGGATCTGAGCTCCGACACGCTCGTGCCCGGCTCCCCGTGGTGCCCGATGCCGACTTCCATCATCCCGGGCTTGATTTCAAAATTCGGATGCCCGACGGCGGGGATGGTGCAGGGCGTGAGCCCCACGCCGATGGAGCGCGTGTTGCCGATCGCCTTTTGTGCGGCTGCAATCACCTCGGGAAGCGTGCCGCCCAGCGCGGCCTTCGCGCCGCCGATCTTCCACATCAGCACCTCGCCGGCCACGCCCCTGCGCTTTACTTCCTCGCCCTTGGGCGCGGATGCGACGTCGTCGTTGGCGATCACGGTCTCCACGCGGACGCCCTTTGGTGCCGCCATGGTTTTGGCGATCTTCACGTTCATGTTGTCGCCCGCGTAATTGCCGTAGAGGCAGGCAACGCCTTCGCCCGCGTCCGCGGCGACGAACGCGTCCAGAAACGCCCTGGCCGTCGGCGAGGAAAACACCTCGCCCACCGCCACGGCGTCCACCATGTTCTTCCCGATATACCCGATAAAGGCGGGTTTGTGCCCGGAGCCGCCGCCGGTAACGACGCCGACGCGCTTCTTCTGTCCCGCGAACGCCGATTTCAGCACGCGTGGGTTGTCCGTCGCTTCCACCAGGCCTTTGTTGGCTTTTACAAAGCCCTTCAGCATATCCTCCACAACCATGTCCGGCTGGTTGATGATTCTCTGCACAAAAAACCCTCCCTGTTATTGCTTCCCGAGTTGTTCATAGTACGTGATCCGCTCCACCTTGGCGGCGGACCCGCCTCCTGCGAACCCGCAGCCGAGCCAGAGTTCCAAAAGGTACTTCGCGTATTCCGGCGCGACGATGCGCGCGCCCATGCATAAAATCTGCGCGTCGTTGCTCTTGCGGGCGCGCTCGGCGGAATAGGGATCGTGGCAGACCGCCGCGCGGATGCCCGGCACCTTGTTGGCGGTAATCGCCATGCCGATGCCCGTGCCGCAGCAAAGCACCCCGCGCTCGTATTCCCCAGCCGCCACCACGCCCGCCACGGCCCAGGCGATATCGGGGTAGAGCACGGGCTTGCTATCCTCCGTACCGAAGTCCTTCACGATATGCCCGAGTTCCTCAAGATGGTTCCTGAGCGCGTCCCGCAGGCCGCAGGCGGCCTCGTCGCAGCCGATCGCGATCTTCATGTTTCCCGCTCCCTTATACCGTCGCCGCGATTTTCTTCAAGTTGGCAAGCCCTTCGATGGCCAGCGCCTCGCCCGAGGGCGCGAACTTCCGCCAGATGGCGCAGTTGGCGCTGAGCTCCTCAAACGAGGGGTCGAAGGATTCGATGGTCACGGGTCCCCGGTAGCCGATCTCGCCCAGCGCAGTGAAGAATTCCCTGAAAGGCACCAGCCCCGTGCCGGGGATGCCGCGGTCGTTCTCGTTGACGTGTACGTAGCCCAGGTACTCCCTGCCACAGGTGTGCACGGCGCCTTTGAAGCTCTTCTCCTCGCGGATCATGTGGAAGCAGTCCAGGTGCACCTTGACGTTCCCGGTGCCCACTTCCTTGCAGTAGCGCACGGCGTCCTCGGCGATGTTTAAAAAATGCGTCTCAAAACGGTTGATGCACTCCACGGCGATGACGCCGTCCCATTTGGACAGCGCGTAGGCGGCGATCGTGCGCATGGCGGCGACCGACCAGTCCCATTCCTGCTGGGTGCGCGGTTTACCGGTCAGGCAGCCCCAGCCCGCGTAGTTCACGCCGCCGGTGATCTTGGAATCCAGGGCGCGGTTGATGTCGATCATCGTTTTCATATGTCGCACGCCGTTTTGCCGGATCTGCGCATCCGGGGAGATCAGGTTGGTGTCCGGCCCGAGCGTCGTGGTGGTCACCAGCTCCATGCCGGTCTCTTCCTTCGCCCGTATGACCTCGTCCAGCGGAAAGCGCTCCGGATGCGCGATGGCGATATCCACCACCTCAAAGCCGATTGGTCAACCCCCGATTTTGTACACATAAATAGAGTTAGTCGAAGATCATTAAGCGATCTGTAAAACAGTCTGTGGCACAGGCGGAC
>JAFGGL010000010.1 GCA_016930575.1 Clostridiales bacterium
AAAGCTGCCAGGCCACCTTCGTGCGCACGGCGTGCCTGTACCCGGGGATCAATTACGATTAATCAAAAAAGCTGATAGCCCGCTCAGCGGGCTCGGGAATCCATTGCGATTGAGTCGTTAACCACTTAACCATAACCCAACAGGTCAAAATCGAATGCCTGCTCAGCAGGCGGGCGGGAAGGACGGCTATCGTGGCGATCAGCGAACAGGCCCTGGAAGCGATCCGGCAGAAGAAAGGCTTCATCTGCGATATGGACGGCGTGATCTATCACGGCAACCAGCTGCTGCCCTGCGTGGCTGAATTCGTGGACTGGCTCAAAAGCGAGAACAAATCCTTCCTCTTCCTCACCAATTCCTCCGAGCGCGCCCCGCGCGAACTGCACCAGAAGCTAAAGCGCCTGGGGCTGGAGGTGGGCGAGGATCATTTTTACACCAGCGCGCTTTCCACCGCCGCGTTTTTAAAGCAGCAGAGCCCGGGCGGCAGCGTGTACGTCATCGGCGAGCCGGGGCTGGTCGGCGCGCTGTACGAGGCGGGCCTGACCATGAACGAAATCAACCCCGATTACGTGGTGCTGGGCGAGACCCGTTCCTATTCCTACGACCGGATCGAGCGCGCCGTCAAGCTCGTGCGCGCGGGCGCGAAATTAATCGGCACCAATCCGGATTTGACGGGCCCCGTCGAGGGCGGCGGCATCGCCCCGGCGTGCAAGGCGCTGATGGCGCCCATCGAACTGTCCACGGGCCGCAACGCCTATTACCTGGGCAAGCCCAATCCGCTGATGATGCGCCACGGCATCCGGATGCTGGGCGTCAAGGCGGAGGACGCCATCGTGATCGGCGACCGCATGGACACCGATATCGTCGCGGGCATGGAATCGGGCATCGATACCGCGCTGGTTTTGACCGGCGTCACCACCGAGCACGAGATGCGCAAGTTCGCCTACCGTCCCAGGTATATCCTGGAGGGTGTCTGCGAGATCGTACAGGGCAAAAAGGCGGAATAAACTCCCGTTGCAAATTTCACCCGCACAGGGTACAATATTTTTACAATTCATACGATCTTTATCATATAGAAGGAGGCATTTATGGATTCCTATGTCTTTATGACCGACTCCGATTCCGATATCTCCTACCGGTTCGTAGACGAAAACGACGTGGAAATGATCTACATGCCCTACGTGGTCGACGGCCAGGAATACCTGGACGATCTGGGCCGCGCCGGAGGGCAGAAGGAGTATTTCCAGAAGATGCGCGGGGGCACCGCGCCCAAAACCTCGCTGCTGCCGGTATCGGCGTACCTGGAATACTTCGAGCCGCATCTGAAAGCAGGCAAGGATATCCTGTTCCTCGCGTTTTCCTCCAAGATGTCCGCCACGCAGGAGAACGCCAGGGCGGCGCGCGAGGAGATCCTCAAAACCTACCCGGACCGCCGGATCGAGATCGTCGACACCCTCGCCATTTCCCGTCCGATGGCGCTGCTGATCGAGAAAGCCTACGCGATGTATGCGGACGGCAAGCCGATGGACGAGGTCAAGCAATGGGTCTTGGACAACCGCCTGCGCTCGCACGCGTGGTTTACCGTGGACGACCTTGTGTACCTGAAGCGCGGCGGGCGCATCGGCGCCGTGGCCGCCACCATGGGCTCGCTGATGGACCTAAAACCCATCCTCACCCTCTGCAGGGACGGTTCCATGACCGCCGAAAACAAGATCCGCGGCCGCAAATCGGCGCTGCGCTACCTGGCGGACAAAACCGCCGAGATGATCGAAGACCCCGCCGGGCAGGAGCTCGTCATCATGCACGCCGACGCCGAGGACGACGCCCAGCGCCTCGAGGAACTCATCCGCGAGCGCGTGCCAAACTTGGGCTCCGTCAAGCACGTGTTCATCGGCCCGGTCATCGGCGCGCACGCCGGGCCGGGGACAGTAGCCTCCGTCTTCATGGGGAAGGAAAGAACGCTGTAAATAAGGAACGATAGGGGTTTCACCCCTATAACCCCGATAAGGGCGATTGCCCTTGACCCATCATAAAAGGCCGCGCGATACGCGGCCTTTTATGTGGAGTTCAGGGGCATTGCCCCTGATCGGGGGTTTAGGGGCGGAAAGCCCCCCATCGTTTCCATTTCAATCGTGCCTATCGTTGATAAATTCCGCTGTCTCATTGATCTTTATATCACTCCACCGGCTCCACATAGCCCGGCTTCGGCTTGCGCAGGATGGGAATCAGGGATTGCAGCGTGACCGCGGAGATGACCAGCACGAAGCCGACGATGGCGCGCGGGCCGGGGAGCTCATGAAGGAACAGGAATACCCAGACCGGGTTCATGATGGGCTCCGCCGTCAGGATGACGGACGCGGCGACGGGATGGGTCATTTTCACGCCTTTGGCGAACAGAATGCTGGGCAAGGTGTACTGCAAAAGGCCCAGCGCCAGCATCGCGCCGACGTTTGCGGGGGTGAACGAAAGGGTGGTATCCGTCAGCAGGAAGGGCAGGCAAAATATGAAACTCATCCCGCAGCCGATGATCTGCCCGTCCTCCGCCTGCGTCTGTTCATGCCGGCTGAGCAAGATCAAAGCGGCAAAGGTGAAGCCGGACAGGACCGCCAGCGAGTCCCCCAGCAGGTTTGATCCGCCGAACTTGTCCGAAAACGCGAGGGCGCAGCCGAAGAACACCAGAACCGTCAGAAGGATCTCCGCCTTCGTCGGTTTTCTTTTTTGCACCAGCGCCGTATACAGCAGCACCAGGATCGGCGCGATATACTGCAACACGATGGCGTTTGCCGCCGTCGTCAGCTTGTTGGCGGCCAGAAACAGCGCGGAGGTCGAAAACATCGCCGCGCCCGCCGCCACGTTATACCGGGTGAACCTAACCGGCTGTGCCTTCCCACCGCACCGCCTTAACAGCCGGATCAAAAGCAGGATCGTCACGCTGATCAGGCCCCGAATCGACGCGATCGACAGCGAACTCCACGGTATGAATTTGATGAGGACCCCGCCCGTGCTCCACAGCAGCGCGGTCGCCAGGATGATCAGGTTTCCCTCTATGCCAAAGCGCTTCTTCACGCCTGTATACCTCGTTTAGAAAATTTTGCTGCTATTCCTGCGGCGTCACGTCTATCCCGAGCAGCTCCGCCATCTCGTCGGCCCGGGAGGCCGCGTCGCGGAAGCCGGCCATGGCGGAGAACTGGTCGTAGGCGCCCTGCAGGTCGCCGTCCCTGATCATCTGCTCGGCGGCGAGGTAGGCCTGCTCCAGCATGAGGTTTTTCGCGGCGCGGGCGTACTCCGTCGCGTTATAGCGGTCGCCCAGCAACGTGAACAAAAGAAGCGCATGCTCGTAATCCATGGCGTCCATATACGCCGTGGCGTGTTCGTAGATCTCGAAGTTCAGCACGTCCAGCCGCGCCTCCGCGTCCCGGTATCCTTCGGCCTCGTTAAAGCCTACCAGCGCGGCCTCGTAGTCCCCGCTTGCCATGGCGGCGCGGGCCGTACAGTACGCGGCGCGCCGCGCCGCGTCCTCATACTCGCCGAGCTCCAGATACCACTGCGCGGCCTCCGAAAACTGTTCCGCTTCCTCCAGCGCGTAGGCGTGGCAGAAGCGGTAGCGCAGGTCGCCGTACATGAAATCGCGCGTCTTAACGAAGTACGGTTCGGCGGCGGTGAAGTTCTCCTGCTCGTAATAGGTCAGCCCCTGCGAATAGGCCGCGTAGGTCTCCGCCTGCAGGAAATCACCCAGCTTTGAAAACGCGGCCGCCGCGTCCGCGTACTCCCCCTGGGCAAATAGCGCAAGCGCCTTGTCGTAAGCGGCCGTCTTGTCCCCGCAGCCGGACGTAAGCAGCGCAAGCAGGCACAGCAGGATGACCACTACCATCCGCTTCCCGGTTTTACCCCCGCGCATGAAACTCCTCCTTCAGGATAGCGTACAGTTCCATATCGTGAAATTTCCCCTTGTTGAAGATGCGCTTGCGCAGCGTGCCCTCGTGCCGCATGCCAGCGTGCCGCATCACCGCGCCGCTGGCGGGATTACCGACCTCGTGCTGCGCCTCGACGCGGTTGAGCTTCAGGTCGCCAAAGCAGTACTTGAGCATCCCCTCAAGCGCCTCGGTCATCAGCCCCCGGTTCCAGTACAAGCGGCTCAAGCTGTAGCCGATCTCGGCGGAGCGGTTCGCGCCGGTATAGGTCATCAGCCCGATGGTGCCGATCACGCGCCGTTCGTCCTTGAGCTCGATCACATAGGTGAACGGCGGCGCGTAGCGGTAGTCGCGTATCATGCGCCGCAGCACCGAGCGCGTCTCGCGGATGGATTTATGCGCGTCCCACAGCACGTGGAGCGCTACCTCGGGGTCCCTGGAGTATTCGTACATATCCTGCGCGTCGCGCATACGCGCGGGGCGCAGCACTAGGCGGGGGGTGATCACCGCCATGGGATCGAACAGCGGGTCTGCCTGCATCGGTGTAAATTCTCCTTGTGAATCATGAAGTCTCCTGTTCGGAGAACAGATGCCGGCTTTTTCAACAAGCCGGGAATATATAGGTCGCTACTATCGTTGTATCAGCATAACAGGCGCGCGGCCATTAAAAGTCCCACGGCCGTTTTCGCGTCGCTGAGCTCCCCGTGCATCACGCGCTCCGCCGCTTCGGTAAGCGGCATACGCTCCACCTGAAGGAACTCGTCCTCATCCGGGCTCGCGCGGCCTTCGGTCAGCTCCGTCGCCAGGTAGATGTCCACAAATTCGGTATCGTAGCCCGGGGTCGGCGCCATATGGGTCAGGAAGGTCATGTTCTTCGCCTTAAGCCCCGTTTCCTCCTCCAGTTCCCGGCGGGCGCACTCCAGCGGATCTTCGGAAGCTGAGTCCAGCTTTCCGGCGGGGATCTCCAGCATCACCTGATCGTGCGCCACGCGGTACTGGCGCACCAGTGTCACCGTTCCGTCCGCGTCCACGGGCACAACGGCGGCGGCCCCATGATGGTACACCAGTTCGCGGACCACCTGTTTGCCGTTTGGCAATTCCACCATGCGCTCGCGTACCGTGAACACCTTGCCCGTATAGCGCGTTTCTTCCGAAACGAACGTCTCTTTCAACTCGTCCTGCGACGCCATCCGCGCGCCCCCTTTCGGCCTATCCTTGCTATTCTACGTGCGCCTGGATTTACCTTTGTGCCCCTCCGTCACATTCCCCTCTCCCGCGGCTTTCGCCGCCGCCGAATATTATTGACTTTCTATTACGAAAGCATTACAATTAAGAATATCCTATGTAGAAATGATTGCTGACGTCATCCAAAAGGAGGAACTCCTGTGAAGAACAAACTATCCTCTCCGCTTTTGCGTAAAAGCCTGTGGCTTATTCTTGCGTTTATCCTCATGTTTGCGCAGCTCGCCGGCGCGGCGGAGCTGACGCCCGAGGAACTGGAAGCCATGCCTGCCGTCAGCATCACCTACTATACCGAGGCGGACGGCGAACCGCTGGCGCTGGACGCCACCCCGACCATAAGCCCGCTGGGCAAGGCGTACTGGGTGATGGTGCCGCCGGAGGCGTTTTCCTTCCCGATCACGCTAACCGTCACGGCGTCCGAAACCGCGCCCTACACCTTTTCACCCATGACCGGGGACACGCTTACCGTCGATATCAGCACCGTGGATTTTGACGGCATGTACACGCTGATCACCGCCTATCAAAACGGCGAGATGGTCGATACCTACTGGCTGTACGTCTCCACGGCGGAGATGCCGCTGATCGTCGAGCCCGCCGAAGTCCCCGTCTATTACGTGGACGCCGAGGACAATTCCAACGTCCTGCATTACGAGGTCGTCCTCGCCTATTACGGCGAAACCAACGTCATCAATGTAAATCCTACGCTGGTGCCCGCCAACTATACCTTAACGGGCAATTCCTCCGCTGCCGTGACCGTGGACGAAACCGGCGCGGCCACGCCGGAGTGGGTGACGTTTTATTTCCAGGCGCAGGTGATGCAGGGCACGGTGAGCATCTATTACACCGATGAAAGCGGCAATCCGGTCGCCACCTCGCAGACCCAGACACTCGATCCCGGCACCTATGTAATCACCCCCGCGCCCGCCGATCTGCTCACGGGCTACGTGCTCACGCCCGAAAGCCCCACGCAGGTGGAGGTCACCATCGATTCCCTGGGCGTCCCGTCGACTCCGGCCGTCACCTTCATCTACGAGCGGCAGGCCGTTTCGGGGTATCTGACCGTCAACTACACCGACGAGAGCGGCATCCCGCTGATCGCACCCGAAACGCTGGAGCTTTCACCCGGCCAGCATACGATCACGCCCAATCCCGCGCTCGTCCCCTCGGGCTATGCGTTGTCGCCTTTATCACAGACGCAGTTTGTCGTCACCGTCAGTCCCGACGGCAGCATTTCCCCCGCGCCCTCGGTCAGCTTTGTCTACGCGCCCGAGCAGGTCACGCCGGTCACCGGCGATCTGCCCGTATTCTATACCGATACCTACGGCACGCAGCTCATCCCGTCGGAGATCCGCACGCTCGAGCAGGGCCAGTACGTGATCACCCCCAACGACGCCGGCATCCCCTCCGGCTATACGCTCATGTCCGCGGCGCAGGTCAGCGTCACGATAGACGCCGCCGGCACGGCGACGCCCGCGTCGGTCACCTTCGTGTACGAGCAGCAGCAGACCGCGACCCCCACGCCGGAAGCGACCTCCACGCCGGCCGTCACCCCCGTGGAAAGCTACGCCGTCACCAACGATACCGGCGTCCGCTTCCGCTCCGAGCCCTCCACCGCATCCCCCGATACCATCCTCTTCCAGGTGAATCAGGGCACGCAGGTGTGGGTGTACGGCGTGTTCACCCTGGACGGCACCGAGTGGGCGTCCATCCGCTACAGCGATACCGACTGCTACGTCTGGTACAGCCTGATCGACCTGGTCACGGAAACGCCTGCGCCCGTAAGCGGCACGTTGACCGTGCACTATAAAGATACTTACGGCACGATGATCGCGCAAGACCAGACGCTGTCCCTTCCCGCCAATACCTATTCCGTGAATCCGGACGCGGCCCACGTGCCCTCCGGCTATGTGCTGGCGGACGGCACTCCCGCGGCCTTTACCGTGGTCGTGGACGGAAGCGGCGTTACAACGCCGTCCGAGATCACCTTCACCTATACCCTGCAGGGCACGGAACCCACCGAAGCGCCGACCGCATCCCCGACCGAAGCGCCCACGGCGACCCCGCCGGCTGGCTCGCCCGCGGACATCTATCCGGATTACACCGCGGTGGACGCCTCAGCCGCGACCAACGCCACAAGCGTGCGCCTCCGCTCCCAGCCCTCTACCGCCTCCCCGGAAACCATTCTATACACGGTGGACCAGGGCACGGACGTGTGGGTGTACGGCACCTTTACCGCAAACGGTTATCAATGGGCATATATCCAATATAACGGCGTCGACTGCTATGTGGTGTACAGCTACGTCACGCTGGATACCCCCGCCCCAACGCCCACCGAGGCGCCGACCGCAGCGCCTACGGAAGAACCCACCGCCGCGCCCACCGAAACGCCGCTGGACCCCACGGCCTATCCCGATTACACGGCCGTCGGCGCGGCAGCGGTCACCAACATCAATTCCGTCAACATCCGCTACACGCCGGTCTCCGGCGTGACCGACAACGTTGTCTCCCAGGTCGCCCTGGGCACCGAGGTCTGGGTCTACGGCACATTCTCCATCAACGAGACCGTTTGGGCCTATATCCAGTATGCGGGCACCGACTGCTATGTGTGGTACAGCCTCCTGTCCATGGCCGAAGTCACCCCCGCGCCCACCGAGGCGCCGACCGTAACGCCCACGGAGGAGCCCACCGCCGCGCCGACAGAAACGCCGCTGGACCCCACGGCCTATCCCGATTACGTTACCGTCGGTTCCGCAGCGCTTACCAATACCACCTCCGTCAACATCCGCTACACGCCTGTCTCCGGCACGCCGGACAATGTCGTTTCGCAAGTCGCCCTGGGCACCGAGGTGTGGGTGTACGGAACCTTCTCCATAGACGAAACCGTCTGGGCTTATATCCGGTACGCGGACACCGATTGCTATGTATGGAACGAATTTCTGTCCATCGTTGAGGTTACCCTCGCGCCGACCGAGACACCGGAACCCACCGCCGCGCCGACCGAGACGCCGGAACCCACCGCCGCGCCGACCGAAACGCCGCTGGATCCCACAGCCTATCCCGATTATACCGCCGTCGGCGCATCCGCAGTCACCAATACCAACTCCGTCAACATCCGTTACACGCCCGTCTCCGGTACACCGGACAACGTCGTCGCCCAGGTCATCCAGGGCACCGAAGTGTGGGTGTACGGCACGTTCTCCATTGGTGACACCGTATGGGCGTATGTCCGGTACTCGAACGTCGACAGCTATGTTTGGTACGAATTTCTATCCATCACAGGCGCTACCCCCGCACCCACCGAAGCGCCGCCGGTGACCGGCGACGTGGCCGTGCGCTATACCGATATTAACGGCGCGCCGCTGATCGATGCGGTAACGGTCACGCTGCCCCAGGGCACGGGCGCGATCGCGGCCGATTCCAGCCTGTTCCCCGAAGGGTATCAGCTGGACCCGTCCTCTCCGTCGCAATTCGACGTCACGGTGGACGAGACCGGCACGGCGACGCCGCCTGTGATCACCTTCGTTCTTTCCGAGATCCCGGCCGAACCCACCGAAGCGTCCACCGAAACGCCCGAAAGCGGCGAACCGGAGGACATCTCCGCGACCTATCCCGATTACGCGCCCATCGGCGCGGCGGCGGTCACCAATACAAGCGCCGTCAACATCCGCTACACGCCGGTCTCCGGCACTACCGAAAACGTCGTCGCCCAGGTCCCCCTGGGCACCGAGGTTTGGGTGCACGGCTCGTTCACATCGGGCGGCACCGTTTGGGCGTATATACGCTACAACACCGTCGACTGCTATGTATGGCTGAGCCTGCTCGACGTCGAGGAGACCGTCGCAACCCCGACGCCGGTACCCACGGAGGAACCGACGCCCGCGCCGACCGCCGAACCCACGGCGGAGCCTACGGAGGTACCCACGGCGGAACCCACGGCGGAGCCTACGGAGGTACCCACGGCGGAGCCTACGGAAGAGCCGACCCCCGAGCCGACCGCCGTACCCACGCCCGAGCCCACCGAAACGCCCGCCAACATGCCGGGCGAGAACGACCCGCCCCTGGATATCTCCGGCACCTATCCCGGCTATACCGTCATCGGCAAGCCCGGCGCGACCAACAACACGGGCGTGCGCTTCCGCTCCGCGCCGGATTCTACGAACGATGGCAACATCATGTTCCAGGTCGCCCAGGGCTCCGAGGTCTGGGTACACGGTTCTTTCTCCTATAACAGCAAGAATTGGGCCTATATCCGCTACGCCACCATGGACTGTTATGTGTGGCTGAGCCTGCTTGATATCGACACGAGTTTCGTCACCCCCTCGCCGACGCCGACGCCCGCACCCTCTCCGACGCCGACCCCGTCGCCAACACCCACGGCTTCGCCGTCGCCAACGCCCACCGAAGCGCCGACCAATACCCCGACGGCCGAACCGACCGCCGAACCGACCGCCACGCCCACAGCCTCTCCGGCTACAACGCCGACCGAGACCGTGGTGCAGGAAGACCTCTACGTCGGCTATGCCGTCACGCTTTCGCAGGTCGCCCTGCGCGACAACGCGAATTTCGAAGATAACTCCATCATCACCACCTTGTCCGCCGATACGCTTTTGTACCTCAACGGGCAGGCGACCGTGAACGGCACCGTGTGGACGGGCGCGCAGACTATCCTTGGCGAATCGTCCGTCATCGGACTGCTGCCTTATTCCTCCGTGCGCACCATCACACCGGGCGAGGCGCAGGTCTATATCGACTCGTATAACGAGGCGCATGCGCCAACGCCATCGCCCAGCCCGTCGCCGTCGCCGTCGCCCGCGCAGCAGACCGGCTATTTCCTCACCCTGGGCGACGACGTTCCCCTGCGCACCGTGCCCGGCTCGCAGGCGTCCATCTCCGCATGGATCGCCGAAGACCAGGCGGTTTACGTTTCCGGGCAGGTGTACTACGAGGACCACGGCTGGCATGTGAGCAACTATAACGGCATGTCCGGCTATATACGCCAGGATCAGCTGCGGGCCATGACGCCCCAGGAGGTCAGCGTGTACCTTTCGCAGGCCTCGCCGACGCCCACACCCGAGCAGACCGCCGCGCCCTACGATCCCTACGCGCTGTCCAGCTACGGCTACGTCACCGCCGATTCCGTCAATTTCAGGGAAACGCCGGGCGGCACGCGCATCGGCGTGCTCAACCAATACGCCTTCGGCCTGGTGCTCGGTTCGCAGAATCTGAGCGGCGTCACCTGGTATAACATCAACCAGTCAGGCACCGTCGGCTGGATACACGGCGGTTACTTCAAGGTGATGAACCTCACCGAGCTTCAGGCCTTCCTCAATTCCAGCGAGTATCTGGAAGGCATCATGAACTCCGGCTCTTCCGCCACGACGACCACCAATACCTCCACCGGCTCCGCCACGCAGGGGCAGGTGTCCGCCGTGGAGGACTGGAACGTCGGCGCGTGGCAGAACCCGTCCTCAAGCCTGAGCGCGACCTATGAACCGTTCAACCCCTACGCCACGCCCACCGCGCCGCTGGCTACCGATACCCCCACGCCCGTGCCGACCGCGACCTTTGTCATCGGCACGATGATTCCCATCGCCTACGAGGAAGATACCAAGGAAACACAGGCCGGCGGCAGCTGGGTTGGGCTTGTGCTCGGCGGCATCGTTTTGATCGGCGGCGCAGGCGGCGTATACGCCTATGCCCTGACCCAGAACAAGAAGCGCAAGGCCGCGGCAAGGGCCGCGGCAGCCAGGCGCGCGCAGCAGAAAAACGCGCAGAATAACCCGTACGCCCGCAGCGCGGCCGCGGCGCCGCCCGCGGCGCCGGGGCAGCAGCAGAGCCCTTATCAGAGGCCCAATCCCTACGCGCGGCCGCAGCAGCCCCGGCAGGACCAGCAAAACACCGGTCGCACGCCAAATCCCTACGCGCAGCGCCCGCAGTCCCGCAATCCCTACTCGCGGCCGCAGACGCCGGATTCCGCCGATACAAACGGCGACGGCTCGCAAACCACCGGCCGCCGCTCCGACCGCTATAACGACGAAGGCGACGATAACGCGTAATTGGTACGCTTGGGGATTTCATCCCTATCCCACTCGGTTTCATTGTCGTGTGTTTCACTATCGTTCACACACTCTGTGAAACCTCCCAATCTCAGTTCACTTTGTGCTTCACACAAGCATCACACAGGATGCACGTTCTCATCGATTGCCTTAGGAATCCCCTCATTGGCCGCGCAATGCGCGGCCAATAGGAATCTATATGGCCTCTCAATCGCCGCTTGAGTCCTGATCTCGTATACGAAGACAGGGCTTTGGCGCCGGAAATATTGCAAGTATTTTGTTCGCGACACAGAGCGCGGGCAAAAGACGCCGCAATAGACCGGCGTTAAGGGTTGGCTTCGTATCATGAGATGTATTCTAAGGATTCAACTACTGCTTGCTGTATTTTTCCACGTGCCTGCCCTATGCTGTTTTCGCGGGAGAGGGCGCGCCTTCTCCCGAAAGAGGAGGAGGGATACGTGAAAGGATTCAAAAAGCGCAGCGAGAAACAACCAAAACGGCGCAGGAAAAAAACCGCCCGCAATATGCGAATGGACCCGCGCAGGCATGGTAAGGAAGCCGGATGGGCGGAACTCAGTCATCAGGAAGCAATCTCATACTGGACCCAATCTCAGGGAGCAAGATAGGAGGACATCCGATGTTCGATATGCAGAAAGTCTCAAAAACCATATCCACCCTACGCAAGCAGCGCAACATGACGCAGATGGAACTGGCCGACAAACTGGGCATCAGCTTCCAGGCCGTCAGCAATTGGGAGCGCGGGCAGACCATGCCCGACATCTCAAAGCTTGCGGAACTTTCCGAGATCTTCAGCGTCACCATCGACGAACTGCTGGGAAACGGCAAAAAGACCAAAGTGGTGATGCAGCTCATCCATGAGGAGCCGGTCGAAGACGAGCTCTCCGCCGAAGATTTTCTGGACGTGGCGCCGCTTGTCAAACCGAAACAGGCGGAGAAACTCTTTGATAACATCAAAGAGAAACTTTCCATGAAAGAACTGCTGCTGGCCGCGCCTTTCATCCCGGAAGGCACATTGGACGAAATGGCCGTACAGGCGGCGAAGATCGAAAAAAGCTTTGATAACCTCATCGGGCTTTTGCCCTTCATCAGCAAAGACGCCATCGATCAATGCCTGGAATTCGTCACGGAGGGCGGGATCATGATCAAAAAGCTCGTCGCCGCGGCGCCGTTCCTCGGCAGGAAAAACATAGACCGGCTGGCCGATCATGTGATCGAAGAAGGCAGCCTCAAGGATCTGATTCCGCTGGCGCCGTTCATGCCCAAGGATAAGCTCGACGCCATGGTCATAGACGCCGCGAAGCGCGAAAAAAGCTTTGATAACATGATCGGGCTTCTGCCCTTCATCAGCAGGGAAACCATCGACCAGTGCCTGGAATACGTCGCAGAGGACGGGATCGATATCAAGAAGATCGTCGCCGCGGCGCCGTTCATCGGCAAGAAGGCCGTCACCAGGCTGGCCGACCGGGTGCTTGAGGAAGGCAGCCTTGAAGACCTCGTCCCGCTGGCGCCGTTCATGAAACGCAAAAAGCTGACCGAAGCGGCGGCGCGTATCGCCAAGACCAACGGCTTCTCCGCCATCCTGCCGCTGCTGCCTTTCCTGGATATGGAAGAAATGGACGATTTCCTTCAGGCAAAGGACAGCAACGAGGAATAGCCACTCCGCAAGTGGAATTGACTCAGTACGGCGTTTAGGATACGCCGTTTCATCTCACGGCCGCCCCGCGCCGTGTTCCGCCGAAAGGAGCCGTCCATGCCGAAAGATCCGTTTGCGAAATTCCCGTATCTCAAGTCGGACATGCTCGTGTTGCGCAAGATCAAGCCGGACGACGCGGACGATTTGTTCGCGATCTATTCCGACGAGACCTTGTTCCGCTACACGCCCGGGAGCGCGAGGAAATCCAAAGAGGCCGTCCAAAACATGATCGGGCACTTCGAGCGTGATTTCAACAAGCGAAAAACCGTCTTCCTGGGCATCTGCCTTGCCGCCGATCCGGAACGTATCGTCGGGATCGCGGAGATGTTCGACTACGACAAGAAGGTGAACTGCATCACCGTCGGCTACCGCCTACACGCGGATTTCTGGTCGCGCGGCATCGCCACCGGCGCCGTGAAGATGATGGTGGAGTACCTGTTTCACGAGATCGGCATTGATCGGATACAGGCCTTCGTCATGCCTGAAAACACGCGCTCACACCCCGTGCTTTTGCGCAACGGCTTTCAGAAGGAAGGCACCATCCGCCGGGGGCATATATGGACGGGCAAAGGCATCGTCGACCTCACGCTGTACAGCTTGCTAAAATCCGATATCAAAACGTAATAATAACGACAGGGGTTTCTCCGGTCGGTTTCATTGTCGCGGGCTGCCTTGCCGTTTACCCGCTCTGTGAAACCTCCCAACTCCAGCTCACTAGCCGCTACGCGGCTGTGCCACACAGGCACACGTTAGCTTCCGTTGCCCCAAAACCCCGACAAGGGCTATTGCCCTTGACCCATCCATAAATGCCGCGCGTTCCGCGCGGCATTTTATATGGGGTTCAGGGCACCGAAGGGAAGCGGGTATCCAGTGGATACCACGCCAGAGCCCTGAGCGACCCGAAGGTGAGAAGTTTTTCAGAGCAGGAAAACGGTAGTGCAGCCTGCGACAATAAAACTGACCGGATCACTGCCCCTGATCGGGGTCGTAGGGGCAAAGCCCCTACATCTTTTTCATTGCGTTCTACATCAGTTATCCGTACTGTGCCGCAATCCTTTCATGAAATGCTCTATCTGTTCCCACGCTTCCTTGGGCAGATCCGCCAGCCCGCAGAGGAAGGTTTTTATAAAGGCGTTGTCGCCCTCCAGTATCCTGAGCAGTTTTTCCGCGTCGGCGTCGTCGCCGGCTGCCGTCATCCCGCCTTCGCCGTCCCGCAGCCACACATGACTGATCCTGCATTCCCTGCTGATCAGCCGCAGCACCGCTTCCGACGGCTGCACGCGGCCGATCTCCCATGAGGCGACCACATCGCGGGACACGCCGATCAGTTCCGCGAATTCCCGCTGGGTCAGGTTCATATGTTTTCGGATCGTTTTCAGGCGTTCCTGCACACTGTCCACCTCCGCTTGTCCTCATTGTAACACAAAGAAATGTGGCGGTCTACACATATTTTATATAAATAAGTGTTGACATACACATTTCCATCTGATATTATGTGTACACAAACACACTGTAAGACCTTAATCGGTCCGGCGGTGCACATCTAAGGAGGCCATCATGCGTTTCAGATCCAAACCCCGTTCCGTCAGCGCCGAGAGGGCGCGGCGCAAAGCCGTCCGCAAGGCGGCCGCCTTGCCCCCGGACCGGCAGTCGCTTGCCGCCGTCTATGCCATGGGCATCCGCGACGGCCTGCAGATCGCCGCGGATATCCGCCGAAGAACCAAACGCTTTGAAGGGAACGCGTCATGACAGCCGCGGCGGACCGCGCCCAGACCGCCAAGCGCTGGCTGTCGGACTACCGCGACCTGTGCTGCCGCCGCGACGCGCTGGTAAACGAGCTGGATACGCTGCGCGCAGCTACAACCCGCGCCTCCGGCCACCTTTCCCAGGCGCATATCAGCCGCCTGCCCGCGCACGGCAGTTTTGAGGAACGTTCCCTGGAACTCATCGAGGCCCAGCACCGCCTCAGGGAACTCATCGTCCATATCTCCGAATCCCTCGCCGTGCGCCTCGCGCTCATCGAGCAGCTCGAAGACGAACGCCATCGCCTCGTCCTCACCCTGCGCTATATCAACGGCCTCCCGTGGTTCAAGGTCGAACACGCCATGCACTACGAACGCCGCCAGGTCTTCTACTTCCACACCGAAGCCCTCAAAGGCGTCGCGCAGCTGATGGAGGAGGGGGTGCCCATAGGGGTTTCACCCCTATGAACCCCAGTCAAGGGCAAAGCCCTTAACAATCCAACATGGCCGCGCTAACACGCGGCCAAGGGAGGATTCAGAAGCATCACGCTTGATTCTGCTTTTGAATTACAGGCATCTTAGCTTTTCATAATTCCTATATTTCTCGAATGTAAATTAACTATTTTGGTAGGGTTTTATAATATTCGATACGTTCTTGAATCCGTTTTTGTAATTCAACCAGATAAAAAAGCCACAGATTATCATCTTCATCTAAGATATATCGGTTAAGAGAAGATAGTATCCGTTCTAAGCTGTCATGTATCTGTTTATTCTCCTCATGTTGGGCGCACTCTAAATAAATCTGCTTTCCTTTACCAAATTGAACCATGAGTGTATTAACATCCGAAAGAGTAATTCGTTTCTCATCGACTTTACGACAAATAACCTCAGCAAATTCTGGATGAAGTAAGAGATTAATTATGTATTCGCTTCTAATCAGAGCCCCTAAATCATTACACTTATCCTCATACTCATCAACTGTTTGTTTATAATAGATTTTTTTATACAGATCATCCAAAATGCCATTTATCTCCGTGTATTCGGGCTTTTCTAGTGTATTTAGGTTTCTGTGTTCATGTAACTCAAGAGGAATATGGCGCTTACACATATCTCCCGTTGGCGTATTCTTTATCCAGAATAATACGGCGCTCTTAAGTTTCTTGTGCAAGTTTGGAATGAGATCATATACTTCCATTACCTCGAACGCACGTGAGATCCTATAGATTAGGTTCATCTGGTATTCACCAGCTCGTATATTTTTACAAATAGTCGTAGTAGCAGCTTTCATCTGTTGAAGACTCTCATATTCAAAAAACCTAATGTTAACAATTTTAGACAATGCGTCGTTGATAATTTTTGTGAGGTCATTAAGGTTTGTACAGTCGGCTTTTTCATTTTCTGAACTCCAATTACCAGCAGATAAATACTGGATAACACTTTCAGGAATAGGATAATTCGTTTCATAAGGGTAATTACGAATTATTTCACCAACATTAGTTGTACGTTCTTCTTCTGGGGTTAAAGATTGTTCTTTTTTAGTTTTATTCTCGCCTTCTAAACCCATTTGAAACATCGATTTTGATCCAGACAGTTTAAATGTATTCCATGGATATTCTTTAAAAACATCAAATTCCTTTTCTTTTAGATAACCCTTATCAAATAAAAGAACGAGGAATACAAGCCCTCGAAATACAGCTGATATAGTTGTTTCAGCAAGCTCTCTACTATACAAATCATAGAATTGAGAGAAAACAGCAATGGCACGTTGTATAGAACGAGCGTTAAAAATGTTAGCTATCTTACAAATTTGTGAAATTGGATATATCTCACTGTTGAGGAAAACAGATAGATTATCTGTCACGTTGTTCAATGCACTTATTATACTGGATATCGTTTCCGCGGGGTCTGGTTTATAGCGAAGCGTTGCACCTACTACCTTCTCTTTTTTCGTGCTAAATACAGTTGCTTTATCGCTGGCTAATTCTCCGGTATGTGCAACGATTATTATACGAAAATTGTTATGTTCAACAAGTTGATTAATGGTTCCCATTAGCATATCCATATCAATTATGGTACGTTCTAAATCATCAAAGATAAGCACATACCTTTTTTGAGAATCCAATTTTATATCCCATGTCTCAAAGATAGCTTGACACATGTCTTCTGTGAGGAATTTATTCTGAACAATGCTGGTAATAGTTTTAAACTTTTCTTGAATCTTCTGTTTAATCGGTGAAATTTCCGTGGTATCTACTTTTGATGCTTCTTTATCAGAACGCGTAATTTTTCTCGGAATTTCTTTACCAAATATAAATAGGAGTTCTGAGTTTATTTTTGTCATAAGTTTCTTTATACTATCTATACCAAAAAGAGAGATATAAACATATTTGACTAACAACGGACTCTCTGCATCTGATGCTATTTCGTTTATACTCATTAGCTCATTTTTAACAAAATATGTTTTGCCGCAACCCCATTCGCCATCAATTAGCAAAGCCTGTTTGATATTTATATTAGATATATATTTTTGAACACTTTCTGTAATAGCATTCATAACTAAGCTCCTCACAAAACTTGTCGTTATCTTCTACTATTGCCTTTCAGCTTCCATAATATCCGTTTTATGAATTATACCACAACGAAATAACATATAAAAAGGTTACGAAAACAGCCAGTAACCATGTTTTATAATTTTGAATATATTCGCTATTCCCAGACGGCTCAAAAGGGTTGAGGTGCTAGGCGGCGAGGAGGGTTGAGCTGAGCTTACTTCCCTGTAAGTGATGCGATAACCCGACGCAGCCAACACCGCAAATCGGCCCTTTTCAGTCGTCTGGAAGTTCGGCGTTATGCCAAACATTATTCACATCGTCGTTATCGTCCAGCATCTCCAGTAGTTTCTGTATCTTCTCCGCGTTTTCCGTGTCGGGCGTCACATAATTCTGCGGAATCATCTGCAGTTCCGCGGAGGCGAACTCCATGCCGCCATTTTCCAATTCCTCGCGTACGGCGGAAAACGCCGCGGGGTCGGTGGTGATCTCAAACACCTCGTCGTCCGCCACCACGTCTTCCGCGCCGGCCTCCAGCGCCGCCATCATCACTTCGTCCTCGTCGGTGCCGTCCGTGCGCTCCAAAATCAGCACGCCTTTTTTATCGAACAGGAAACCCACCGAGCCGGTCACGCCCAGCGTACCGTCGTTTTTGGAAAAGCAGTGGCGCACGTCGCTGGCGGTGCGGTTGCGGTTGTCGCTGATGCACTCCACGATCACCGCCACGCCGCCGGGCGCGTAGCCCTCGTAGGTGATCTCGAAATACTCCACGTTCCCAAGCTCGCCCGCCGCCTTCTTGATCGAGCGGTCGATGTTGTCGTTGGGCATGTTGTTCGCCTTAGCTTTGGCGATCACGTCGCGCAGCTTGGAATTGGAGGCGGGGTCGCTTCCGCCGTCGCGCACCGCGATGGCGATCTCGCGCCCGATCTTGGTGAATACCTTGCCGCGCACCGCGTCCGTTTTCCCTTTTTTATGCTGGATATTCGCCCATTTGCTGTGTCCCGACACGGTAATCCATCCTTTTTGCTGTAGTACAAACAATATAGCACGCCCGTTCTTCCTTTTCAAGGCTGAGGACGAGATGGGTATGTCGAGGGCTTCCGTCCTTATAACCCTGATCAGGGGCAGTGATCCGGTCGGTTTCATTGTCGCGTGAGTCACTACCATTTACACGCTCCGTGAAACCTTACAACCTTAATTCACTTTGCACGTTGCGCAAGCACCCACAGGGTACCCGCTCATTTCGATTGTCCTGATCTTCATTTTGACCGTATAGTGCGCGGTTGAATAGTTGGTTTTCTTTTGCCCGCTTTTCTTTTATCCCAAAAGAAAAGCGGACACCGTCAAATAGCACAGAGATTCCGGCATCTAATAGGAAGGTTTTGCTTTGCTTTTTCACCCCGGAAATGGTATAATATTATAGGTATTATAAGGGTTTGTAACCGACTCAAAGGAGTGTACAATTTCGTGCCCGATTCACCTCAAATCCGCCCTGCCCGGCAGGGCGGCAAGTACGACGAAAGCCAGATTCAGGTGCTCGAAGGGCTGGAGGCCGTGCGCAAGCGCCCCGGCATGTATATCGGCTCCACGGACTACCGCGGGCTTCACCACTGCGTGTACGAAATCGTGGACAACGCCGTGGACGAAGCCCTGGCCGGCTACTGCACCGAGATCCAGGTCACCCTGCACAAGGACGGCAGCTGCAGCGTGAAAGACAACGGCCGCGGCTTCCCCGTAGGCATCCACCCGAAGGTCAAGCGCCCCGCCGTGGAGGTCTGCTTGACGATGCTTCATGCGGGCGGCAAGTTCGGCGGCGAGGGCTACAAGGTCTCCGGCGGCCTGCACGGCGTAGGCGCCAGCGTGGTCAACGCGCTTTCGTCGCGCCTTTCCGTCACCATCTGGCAGGACGGCAAGATCCACCAGCAGGAATACAGCCGCGGCAAAGCGCTGTACGACCTGAAGGTCATCGGCGAAACCACCGAGACCGGCACCCTGGTTCGCTTCTGGCCGGACGTGAAATCCGACGAAGTGCCCGACGGCATCTTTGAGACCGGCGAGTTTCAAACCAACATCCTCAAGGTGCGCATGCGCGAGATGGCCTTCCTCAACAAAGGCATCCGCATCACCCTGACCGACGAGTGCGAAACCCCGCCCACCGAGCGCAGCTATTACTACGAGGGCGGCATCGTGGAGTTCGTCAAGTACCTGAACAAAAACAAGCAGGTGCTCTTCGACGAACCCATCTATATCGAAGGCGTATCGGAGGACGATACGGCCGTCGAGGTCGCCTTCCAATACTCCGAAAGCTATACGGAGAACATTTTCGCCTTCGCCAACAACATCCACACCCCCGAGGGCGGCACGCACCTCACGGGCTTTTCCACGGGGCTCACCCGCGCCGTGAACAACTATGGCCGCGATTTCAAGTACCTCAAGGAAAACGATCAAAACCTCAAAAGCGAGGACGTGCGCGAAAGCCTGGCCGCCATCGTTTCCGTCAAGCTCAAGGATCCGCAGTTCGAGGGCCAGACCAAGTCCAAACTCGGCAACTCCGCAACGCGCACGATCGTGGACAACATGGTCTACGACGCGGTCTACACCTTCCTGTCCGAAAACCCGCCCGTCGGCCGCGCGATCCTGGACCGCTGCGTCAACGCCGCCCGCGCCCGCGAGGCCGCGCGCAAGGCCCGCGAACTCACCCGCCGCAAGGGGGTGCTTGAGAGCGCGTCCATGCCCGGCAAGCTTGCCGACTGCACCGAGCGCGACCCCGCCAAGTGCGAGATCTTTCTGGTCGAGGGCAACTCCGCCGGCGGTAGCGCCAAGAACGGCCGCGACCGCATGTTCCAGGCCATCCTGCCGCTACGCGGCAAGATATTAAACGTCGAAAAAGTCCGCATCGACCGCGCGCTATCCAATAACGAGATCAAAACCATGATCACGGCCTTCGGTTGCGGCTACGGCGAGGACTTCAACCTGGAAAAACTCCGCTACCACCGCATCGTTTGCATGACCGACGCGGACGTGGACGGCGCGCATATCCGCATCCTCATGCTCACGTTTTTCTACCGCTATATGCGCCCGCTGGTGGAAAAAGGCTACGTGTACATCGCCATGCCGCCGCTTTACAAGGTGACCAAGCAGAAGAAGGAATACTACGTCTACAACGATATCGAGCTGGATAAACTGCTGGCCGAGATCGGGCGCGAGCCCAAGCCCGAGATCCAGCGCTATAAAGGCCTGGGCGAGATGAGCGCCGAGCAGCTCTGGCAGACCACCATGAACCCCGAAACCCGCGTGATGATGCAGGTCAACCTCTCCGACGCGATCGCCGCCGACGAGCTGATGACCCTGCTCATGGGCGATCAGGTCGAGCCCCGCCGTGAGTTCATCGAAGAAAACGCCAAACTTGTAGAGAATCTGGATATTTAACATTAGGGGCTTCCGCCCCTAACACCCCGACAAGGGCGTTGCCCTTGACCCATCATTGACCGCGCATTGCGCGGTCAAGTGTGGGGTTCAGGGGCACTGCCCCTGATCAGGGTTGTAGGGGTGAAACCCCTACGATAAACATAAGGAGAAACGATATGTCCGAGATCCAAGACCGGCTGATACCCACAGAGCTCGAACAGGAAATGAAAACGTCGTTCATCAGCTACGCGATGGCGGTCATCATCAACCGCGCGCTGCCCGACGTGCGCGACGGCCTGAAGCCCGTCCACCGCCGCATTCTGTACGCGATGAACGAGCTGGGCATGACGCCAGACAAACCCTACCGCAAGTGCGCGCGCCTGGTCGGCGACGTTTTGGGCAAATACCATCCCCACGGCGATTCCAGCGTCTACGACGCCATGGTGCGTCTCGCGCAGGACTTCAACCAGCGCTATCCGCTGGTGGACGGCCAGGGTAACTTCGGCTCGGTCGACGGCGACGACGCGGCCGCCATGCGCTACACCGAAAGCCGCATGGAGAAGCTCGCCATACACCTGATCGGCGAGATCGACAAGGACACCGTCGATTTCTACCCGAACTTCGACGAAACGCTGATGCAGCCTTCCGTGCTCCCCAGCCGCTACCCAAACCTCCTGGTCAACGGCTCCTCCGGCATCGCGGTCGGCATGGCGACCAACATCCCGCCGCACAACCTGGGCGAGGTCGTGGACGGCTGCATCCATATGATCGACAACCCGGAGTGCACGCTGGACGACCTGATGGCGTTCATTCAGGGCCCGGACTTCCCCACCGGCGGGTTGATTTTAGGCCGCAGCGGCATCCGCGCCGCTTACCACACCGGCCGCGGCCGCGTGGTGATGCGCGCGAAGACCCTGATCGAGGAAATGCCGCAAAACCGCATGCGCATCGTGGTCACCGAGATCCCCTACATGGTCAACAAAGCGCGGCTGGTGGAGAAGATCGCCGAGCTCGTGCACGAAAAGCGCGTGGAGGGCATCTCCGATATCCGCGACGAAAGCGACCGCGCCGGCATGCGCGTCGTCATCGAGCTCAAGCGCGACGTGATCCCCCAGGTGGTCTTGAACCACCTCTACAAGCATACGCAGATGCAGGATACCTTCGGCGTGAACATGCTCGCGCTGGTGGACGGCGAACCCAAAGTCCTCACCCTAAAGGATATGCTCTACCACTATATCCGCCACCAGAAGGACGTGGTCACCCGCCGCACGCGCTACGACCTTGACAAGGCCGAAGCCCGCGCGCATATCGTGGAGGGGCTTTTGAAGGCCCTGGACCATATCGACGAGATCGTTTCTCTCATCAAGCAGTCCGCCGACGTCGCCGACGCGCGCGAATCGCTGATCAGGCGCTTCCAATTCACCGAAAAACAGGCCCAGGCCATCCTCGACATGCGCCTGGCGCGGCTTACGGGGCTGGAGCGCGACAAACTCTCCGCAGAGTACGCGCAACTCAAGGAGCAGATCACCTATCTGCAGAGTTTGCTTGACAACGAACCCCTGCTCATGGGCGTTATCAAGGACGAAATGCAGCAAATCCGCGACAAGTTCGCAGACCCGCGCCGCACGGAGCTGACCGTCATCGAAGGCGAGATCGACATCGAGGACCTTATCGTCCCGGACGACATGGTGGTCACCCTGACGAACTTCGGCTACATCAAGCGCTTGCCCAAGTCCACCTACCGCGCCCAGCACCGCGGCGGCCGGGGCGTCAGCGGCATGTCCACCCGGGACGAGGATTTCGTGCGCCGACTGATCATCGTAAACACCCACGAGGAGATCATGTTCTTCACCGACCAGGGGCGCGTGTTCAGCCTGATGTGCTACCAGGTCCCCGAAGCCGGACGCACGGCGCGCGGCATCGCGATCGTCAACCTGCTGGCGCTCCCGGCCGGCGAGAAAGTCACCGCGATGATCCCCGTGCCAAACGACGACATCGAAGAACACAACCTCGTGATGCTCACGCAGAACGGCTACATCAAAAAAACGCCATATTCGCACTTCGCCAACATCCGCAAAAACGGCCTGATCGCCCTGAGCCTCATGGACGGCGACCGTTTGGTCGCAGTCGAGTTGACCGACGGCAGGCAGAGCCTGCTGCTGGGCAGCCGCCTGGGCAAGGCCATCCGCTTCAGCGAGAAAAACATCCGCGCCATGGGCCGCACGGCGCGCGGCGTGCACGCCATGAAGCTGAAAGAAGGCGACCGCATGATCGACATGAGCGTCATCGAAGAAGGGCAAACCGTGCTCGCCATCACCGAGAACGGCTACGGCAAGCGCACCGACCCGGACGAATACCGCGAACAAGGGCGAAACGGCATGGGCATGCGCGCCATGCGCCTCACCGATAAAACCGGCCTGCTCGTCGCGCAGCTCACCGTATCGGAAGACGAGGATATCCTCCTGATCACCGACGAGGGCATCATCATCCGCATGGCGGCGGACAGTATCTCAGTCATCGGCCGCGCCACGCAGGGCGTGCGCCTGATGCGCCTGGATGAAGACGCCAAGATTGTGGGCGTCGCGCGCGCCGAACAGGAAGAGGACAGCGAGGAACCGGAAAGCGGCGCCGATGTTGCCGGCGCAAGCGGCAAGGCAGAAATCGACGAAACAGACGTATAAGCGCTTGCAGACAAAAACAACGGGGCCGCGAATGCGGCCCCGTTGTTTTCCGTACCGGTTATTGTATTCTTTGTCTGCGCAGGGTTATCGTCCCGGCCGCGAGCAGTATGCAGAGCACGGCGATTCCCGCCCAAAGCAACGGATTGCTGCTGTCGCCGGTCGCCGGCGGCGTGTAGATGAACTCCACATAATGGAAGGGCGCTAAAGACGATCCATATACCGCCAGTTCGCCGTCCGCAGAGGAAAGCCATTGCCATTTCCCTCTGCCGTCCGTGGCTTCCGACACATACACCCGCATTCCAGCGGCCGGCTGATCTGGCGACTGCGTGCCATACCCCCGCCCAATAGCCCACAAATCGCCCGCGAGCACATGGTTGCCGCCGGTGGCAACGAAATTGCCGTACTTGTACCGGCTTGCCACCGTAGTGCCAACACCGTGCGCCAGCACATCGGTCGTGCCGCCTTCCAGAGAAATGGTACTGCAGTCGATACCGTATGCCAAAGTACCTGTCGATTGTGTCTGAATACTCAGATTGCCGCCAGTCATGCGGAATCCATCGTCTATCATATAACAGCCGAGGCATTCATCAGCCACGCATTGGATGTCTACGTTGCCGCCCCCGATTAGTATTTGTGCTCTCCGGGCCATCATCCCACAACATGAATGATCTGCATTCAACGTTATATTGATATCGCCGCTGACTATCTCCAAGGTGCCATCAGCAATCATACCGTACACGTCATACCGGGTGGAAATCGGAATATTTATCGTACCATTTCCGTAAACCGACAAACTGCCCTCCACATAAAAGCCGACGGTTTCGTACGGATCGTCCTTAGTGCCTCCGCTGAATACCAGCGTGGAGGTGCCGTACAGTTCCAGCGTCAGGTCCCCGTTGCTTTGCACCAAACCTCTGGTTAATTCGGGATACCCTGTAATTCTTTCGGTTATGTCCGCCAAAGCGTCGTCCAGGCTTAAGGTCGACGTAGAGACGTCAAAGTACGCATTCCACCCTCCGACGGGGACCGTGGCCGAAGCCGTGGCGCTTCCGTTTTGCCAATACGGCAGGGATGCGTCCAGCTTCACGCCGTTGATGATAACCTCCGTCGCTCCGGCTGCCGACGCCGAGGGCAGAGCCAGAAGCAATAACAGCAGCGCAACAAGCACGAACGCGGCAACTTTTCTAACTCTTTTTCTCATGCAATTTGATTCCTTGTTCATTTCCCATAAAAATACATATAGTATGGTAATATTAGTGAATTTATTATATCATCGTTACACCGTCAAGACAATATGCGGCCACAGATTCTTTTCTGTGCCGGGCACGCCCGCCATATTGCTTCATTTGGCCGCGGGGCACAAACCGCCGCTGCAGAAAAAATGATTTGGTACATTTTAGTCACTTACCTGTATACAAGTTTATTCCCTTGTATCGTGCTGTTATTCCACCGATTGCGAGGCATAAAATACAAAATTGTACATTTATCATCTGATTTCGTATACAGACAGTTGACGTGCACGCCATCCCATGATACAATAGGTCAAAGTTGTATTTTTACTGATAAAGGAGCTTTGCAGCATGCCCGAACGATATTCAAGCCGGGAGATATTCCGTATACTTGAGGAAGAGATTCTGTCGCTCAAGATACCACCCGGAGCGTCGTTGTCCGAAAACGAACTTTGCGAGCGCTTCGGCGTATCGCGCTCTCCCATCCGCTCGGTGCTGCAGGAGCTCCGCCTGTGCGATCTGGTGTCCATCACGCCGTACAAGCGCACCCAGGTCACGCGCATGAATTTCAACATCATCAACCAGATCATCTACCAGCGCATCGCGGTGGAGACCTTCGTGCTGGAGGATTTCATCCGTATCCCGAACGTCCTGGAGCTGGAGCGCCTGCGCCATATCCACAACTCCATGACCCAGCTCATCAAGGGCGACAGCTTCACCGCCCGCGAGTTTTACGAACTGGACAGTAAGCTGCACGAAACCTGGTTCAACGCCACGCGCAAGGAATACCTGTGGGATACCATCCGCAATTCCAACTGCCACTACACGCGCTTCAGGATGCTGGACATCGTGAAGATCAAAAACTTCGCCCAGATCGTGGAAGAGCACGACGCCCTACTCACGGCGCTTGAAAACGGCGACGCGGACGCCATCCGCCCCCTGATGCAAAAGCACCTCTTCGGCGGCATCACCCGCCTGGGCAAGCTGCTGTTCTCGGATTTAAAAGATTACTTCACTGAAGACTAAGATAATTCAAGCAACAAAAAGCGGCGGGCATGAACGATATCATGCCCGCCGCTTATTAGGGCCTATTCCTGCCCGACGGCGCCGGCTGTATCCGCCTGCGGCAGCTCCGGCTTCGTTTTGGCGAAGCCCGGGTTTTTCAGGCGAATCGCACAGACGATCACATCACGGGTAAGGTACAAAAGCGATAGCCCGGCGTTCACGGGGACGCTCGCATAGAAGTAATGCACGTTGATCTGCAGGATAGGGGAGGTCTGCGGCCTGATTCTGAGGTACACGAAAGAATAGTATAAAAGCAACGCTATAAACGTGAAATTCATGACCGATATCACCAAATTGATGATACGCATCCATACCTTGTCGCCGTACTTCTTGTCCATAATCTCGACGCGGAAGTGCTCGCCCTCGCGGAACAGGATCGTCGCGCCGGTCATCACCATCCACGCCATCATCGCGCTGATGATCTCCTCCGCCCAGGACATCGAGGTGAAAAGGAACGGTATACGGATCACCACGCGCGTCATCATGATCCCGGCGACTCCCAGGGTAAGGATGATCACGATGGTCTTAAGGACGACCGCCAATATTCTATCGGCTGTTTTCAACACTTTCATCATATCGTTCAGCCTCCCCAGATCAGCGACGGAATCCACATGCTCAGCGGCGCCCAGTACGTGCACAGCAATAACACAATAATGATGCCGACGACATACGGCAACACCGCCTTGGACAGATCCATCAGTTCCACTTTGGTGATGGAGCACACCGCGTACAGGCTCATGCCGACCGGCGGCGTCAGCAGCCCGACCATGGAAGCCAGCGTGATGATGACGCCGAACTGCACGTGATCCATACCGATCCGATTGATGATCGGCAAAAAGATCGGCGTTACGATCAGGATAACCGACGTCCCTTCCAAAAACATACCCAGAATCAACAGGATCACCACGATGATCAGAAGCAGCATCTCGGGGGTGGTCGTTACGCTGAGAAGCCCGTTGATGATGATATCGGGGATACGGTTATAGATCAGGAACCATGACATAAAGGTGGCGACGGCGATGATGAACAGCGTTTTGCAGCTGGTTAATATACTCTGATAGATCACATTTAAAAGTTTCCTAAACGAGATTTGGCGGTAAACGACGCAGCTTAAGAAAAATGCATAAAACGTGGCGACAATCGCGGCTTCCGTGGGCATGAATAATCCGCTGAGTATGCCGCCGACGATTATGATAATCGTCGTCAGGCTTGGAATCGCCTGCCACAGGTATTTCAACCGGATACCCCACGGCATCTTCGGGGCGACGGGGTATTTTCTTCTTTTAGAGATGAAATACACGCAGATCATCATGGCGACAGCCATCATCAGCCCGGGTATAAAGCCCGCCGCGAACAGCCTCGGTACGCTAGCCGTGGAGACCGCTGCGTATACAACAAACGGGATCGAGGGCGGAATGACAGGCCCGATGGTAGATGAAGCCGCCGTGATTGACGCGGAAAACTTCTCGTCATAGCCCGCGTCGTTCATCGCCTTGATCTCTATTGAGCCAAGCCCCGCGGCGTCCGCGACGGCCGCGCCGGACATCCCCGAGAATATAACCGAAGATACCACGTTTACCTGCCCAAGCCCGCCCGGCCAATGGCCGACCATGGCGTTGGCGAAGTTGAAGATGCGGTCGGTAATGCCGCCGGTGTTCATCAAATTGCCGGCAAGAATAAAGAACGGAATGGCAATCAGCGTATAGCTGACGGACCCCTGGTATATCTTCTGCATCATGGTGGACAGCAGCCATCCCATATCCATGATCTGCATGGAACCTGCGCTTGTCAATCCCATCGCGATGCATACGGGCATGCCGATGATCATCAGTGCCAGCAGCACCAGGCATACGATCAAAGCAATCATGGGGAATTAAACCTCCTCAGTATTGCAGTACATTCGGAAATGCCGGGCAGCAACACCCGCGTAAGCGCTGCTGTCCGGCAAAAGGTCGGTCTTGAGTCGGAATCAGAGATGCGGATTAATACTCGACGCCGTCCACGAGAGCGAGGAAGTAGTTGAGCATTGAGCGGTCCGTGTCGCCGGCTGCATCTGCGATCGCTGCCCAGGCGGGCTCCATCTTAGCCTTGAACAGCGTGGTGTCCACTTCGTCAACCTGCACGCCGTGGCTTTCCAGAATGCCAACCGCATCGGCTTCCGCCTGCGCGACGAGTGTGCGCATCGTGTCGCGGGCATAGGCGCTGGCTTCTTCGATCCAGCCGCGCTGCTCGTCGGTGAGGCCTTCCCACCAGGTGTTGTTCACCACGAGGTTAACCGATTCCCAGGTGTGATGGGTGAGGCTTACGTATTTCTGGTTGAGGTCCCATACCTGCAGCGCGAGGATGGTCGCCAGCGGGTTTTCCTGGCCGTCGAACAGTCCCTGCAGAAGAGCCTGCGGCAGCTCGCTGAACGCATAGGGTTCCGCCTGCGCGCCGAGCGCTTCGAAGCAGGCCAGTTTCTGCACTTCCTGCGGCGTGCGGACTTTCATACCCGCCACGTCGTCCGGGGTCAATACCGCACGCACGGAGTTGGTCAGGTTGCGGAAGCCGTAATCCCACGGGCCGACGTTGTGGACATCGGATTCTTCCATCTTGCCGTCGCTGACCCAATCGGCAAACGGGCCGTCCACTACGGCGAAGGCCTGTGCGCTGTTGACAAACATGTAGGGCGAGGTGACGTAGTAGTAGCGGGAATCATAGGCTTGCAGCGTACCCTGCGAAACCAGGGAGATGATTGCGCCCTGCTGGACCTGCTCGATCATAACGGGGGCGTTGCCCAAAACGCTGTTGCCGAAGATTTCCACGGTGACATCTCCGCCGGACAGCTCGTTGAGCTTGTCTGCAAACGCCTGCGCGGAAGTGGAAAGCGGGTCATCCGGCTTGCCGAAGTGTCCCAGCTTGATTTCAAGCGCCGAGGCAGCGGCCGCTACGCCCAAAATCATTGACAGTACAAGTATCCATGCGAATACTTTCTTCATGTAGTTTTCCTCCCTATTTGATATTTATTTGGAAACAGCGTATCGCCTGCTGTCGCCATGCACATTAGTTTCTCGATGAATGCCTGTGTATTTATCTCAATCCGTTAATATATATAGGTTTCTACGTTGTAGAACTTGTATTCACTCTTTCTTGTATTCATATTATTGCATAACACAAAAAAGATGTCAATAGCAATTTTAGCATCTTCATATCGTTGTTATTCATAACCAAATACACCGCTCTTACAAGCAATCTATCATGAGACTATGCTTGCACGAAGGCCTTATTCATCATTGTCATAAATTATAGAACTCGCCTAGGCAAGCGATGATGTAAGAACGCACTTGATGGCGAGTGGGATTTTCGCCAGGTTGGGTTTGTGGGGTTCGATGTAGTAGCAGCGCTACGTCGAGAACCCGGCAAGCCCAAGATGACGGAAACAACACCGCCAGCGAGTGCGGATGTCGTCATCGCTTGTCTAAAAATAAACGATTCCGAACAATGCCAATCCTAATAGCGCCACCAGCGCAAGCAGCAGCTTGTCCCTGAGCACGATTTCCACGGGATCGCCGTCGGATTTGCCCTCGGCTGACATGGAGTACTTGAAAAAGATCATGATCACCAGCGGCACCGTCCATACCGCCTGTTCGCCGCCGACGTGCTCTATCGTGCCCGCGTCGACCGTCCACAGCGAGTAAAACACGATACCGAGCGTCACGCACATCAGCATGTTCTTGTCCAGAAATCCCTTGTTGTAGAACCTGAGCACGAAACGCGTATCGTCTCCCGCAACGCTGAGCATCTCGCCGCGCCGCTTGCCCAGCCCCAGGTAAAACGCCACCGCGATGACCGTCAGGTACATCCAGCCGGAAATCGGTATCCCCGTAAACGTCGCGCCGTACATCACCCGCAGCAGGTATCCCGCCGCCAGGATAGCGATATCCACGATCGGCACATGTTTCAATCCCATGCTGTAGCCGACGTTGATGATCAGGTATATCGCGGGCAGCAGCCAGAACAGAGCTCCCTGGCCGGTGAAGAAGATGATCGCCGCAGCGCCCGCAAGCAGCAGCGCGCAGATGACCCATGCCGTCTGTTCGCTCACCGCGCCGGATGCGATGGGGCGCTTGCATTTGGTGGGATGCAGTTTGTCCATTTCGGCGTCCCGTATATCATTGATGATGTACACCGCCGAGGAAATCAAGCAGAACACCGCGAACGCCAGCAGGCTCTTGAGCAGCAAGTCGACCGCCGTCACCCGTTTGGCAAAAAACAGCGGCAGGAACACCAGCCCGTTCTTGATATAATGCTTCACGCGAAGTAGCCGCAGGTACTTCATACGCTTCACCCCGCTATATTCACGATTTTCCTCATCATATCACGGCGCCCCGCGGCGCGCAACCATGCGCATTTCCGGCGCCGGCCATACCCAAACAAAGCGGTTCATGGTAAAATGGACGGGAACGATAAAAAACGACACGCATCGGAGGGCTGGAGACATGAGAGGGATGCATGCGGCAACAAAAAAGATCGAAGCGTTTTTGCTTGCGCTCCTTTTGCTCGTCTCCGGCGCGCTGCCCGCGGCGGCCGGGACCGCGGACGTCAGCATTTTGATGGCTGATATCGACTGGAACGGCATCGGTCATACATTCTGCGGGTTCGATAGTAAACAGCAACTTCTCGACGCGGTATCGGGCTATGCCCAAGCCATCGCGGAGCTGACCGGCCGGGACCGCTGGACGGAGTTCTACGGCCCCGGCGGCGTGACGGTCGAGATCCGCTTTACGGAACGCGCATCCCATGTGGAGGGCGCATATCAATCATACGCGGCAAAAATTCCCCGTATTTATATCAACCGTTCCATGGCAGAATACGGCTTCTGGCCGATGGCGCACGAGATAACCCATTTGATCTGCCCGGAATATAGCAGCCTGTCCCTGCGCGAAGGGCTGGCCTGCTACATGCAGGACGAAGTCGCGCAAATCCCCGCCCCATTTAATTACGGCCTGGACGCGCACGCCTGCGCGTACCTGTATGTGGCCGAAAACGACCACGAGGTGCTGGACCTGATGGGCGGCGCCGCCGTCGCCACCGGGGGAAAACGCGCCGCTTTCTACCTGTGCTCTTATTCGTTCAGCCGGTATCTCATCGAGACCTACGGCCTCCCCGCCTTCATGGAGTTGTACGAAAGCGGCAATATTGCAAAGGCATGTCGGCTGGTATACGGCCATGATATCGACGGCTTGGTTGAAGATTGGGAGCAATACTTATATGAGTATCCCGCTAAAATGACGCGGGAAGAGCTGGACCAGGCCCTGGCGGATATTATGGCTCTGCATGGTGTATCGACCGCGCCGTAAAACCAAATGAATAGAGGTAAAGAAACCATGAACACAGTCACCACCTGTTTCCCCGGCGGGAAGAACAAATGCCTGACCATGAGCTACGACGACGGCGTATGGCAGGACAAGCGGCTGATCGAAATCTTCGGCCGCCACGGCATCAAGGGCGCCTTTCACTTGAACTCCGCGCTGTTCGGCACGGCGGAGCGCTACCTGAAGCCGGAGGAAGTCCGCGACGTCTATCAGGGGCACGAGGTGTCCTGTCATACGGCCACGCACCCGCCCATCGACCGCTGCCCGCTGCCGGCCGTCGCGCTGGAGATTCTGGACGACCGAAAAAACCTTGAGGCGATATTCGGGTACCCGGTACGCGGGATGAGCTATCCTTTCGGTTCGCATACGGCGGCGATTCGCCGGATGTTGCCGTCGCTGGGCATCGTTTACGCGCGCGTCGTGGGCGACAGCTTCAATTTCGATATACCGACCGACTTTCTGCAGTGGAAGGCCACCTGCCACCACAGCCACCGCCTGATGGAGATGGCCGAAGCCTTCAACGCCCAGGACCGCGGCGTCCATCCGCGCCTGTTTTATGTGTGGGGGCACAGCTACGAGTTCGACAACGACGACAACTGGGCGCTGATCGAGGAATTCTGCAAGCTGATGGGCGGCCGCGACGATACCTGGTACGCCACGAATATTGAAGTATACGACTGCGTGCAGACCTTCGGCCGCCTGCGGTTCGCCGCGGATAATTCCTTCGTGTACAATCCCTCCGCCGCCTCCGCGTGGATCCGCGTGAACGGCGCCGAGCCCGTCGAGGTCAAGGGCGGCGCGCAAGTCAGCCTTTCGTGATCCCATGCGTATCGGGCCAGGCGTTATGATGACGGCGGCAAGCATCCGGTATATGGAAAGGAGCGCAATATGGCAGATATTTGGAACAATTGCTTGGAGTATTTTCACTCCGTCGATCTCACCAGGCTGCTGATCGCCTGCGCGGTCGTAGTGCTGATGTTCGTCATCAAGAAGCCGCTGGTCACGCTCATCCTCCGCCTTGCCCTCACGGCGCTCCGGCGCAAGGACACAGCGAAGTATGAGCAGCTTAAAAAAAGCCTGTCGCGGATTTTGGGATATGTTCTTTTCCTCGGTATGCTGGTCCTCGCGCTCCCCTATATCAGCCTGCCGGAGGCCGCGTTCGCCTTTATCAACCGCGTGCTGACGACCATCCTTCTGCTGCTTGCGTTCATGGCGCTCTACCGCACGCTGATGACCACTGTCAAATGGTTTTTCAGCGCCAAGGCGAAACGCGAGTCCGACCACTTCAACCTCACCGCCCGCAATTTCCTCATCTCGGGCATCCGCGTGGCGGTCATCGTCGTCGCGGCGGTCTCCATCCTCACGCCCTGGGTCGGCAGCCTGTCCGGGCTAATCGCCGGGCTTGGCATCACCAGCCTTGCCGTGGCGCTCGCCGCGCAGGACAGCCTGAGTAACTTCTTCGGCTCCATCTCCATCATGCTGGACAAGCCCTTCGACGTGGGCGATTACATCGTCATCAAAGACGAACTGCAGGGCACTATCGAGCATGTGGGGTTGCGCTCCACGCGCATCCGCCAGCTCTCCGGTAGTCAGGTGACCATCCCCAACGCCAACCTCGCCAACGCCGTGGTCTATAACGAAACCAAGCGCTCCCAGCGCCGTATACATTTCACCGTGGGGCTCGAGTACAAGACCCCCGCCGAGAACCTGAGCGCCTTCGTGAAGGCCGTGGAGACCCTGCTGCTTGAGGATGCTGACGTCGTAAACGACAGCGTCAAGGTGTGGTTCGACGCCTTTGCCGATTCCTCCCTCAGCGTCGATATCATCTACCGCGTGGATAAACCCAACTACTACGATATGCTTACCGTCAAGGAGCGCGTCAACCACGGAGTCCTGAAAGCAGCCAAGGACACTGGCGTCCATATGGCTTTCCCGTCCGTAAGCGTTTATCAGGCGGAATAATTGAGACACAGGGGCTTTCCGCCCTCAAGCCCGCTCGGTTTCATTGTCGTTCGTTACAATGTCGTTTACGAACTCTGTAAACCTTTCCAACCTTAATTCATTTTACGCTTCGCGCTTTCGTCAGTCCGTTTTGTTGTCGCTCCGCTCCTTCACAGTCACGTTACTCTGCAAAACGTCTCACCTTCGAGGCACTCTCAGCTACGCTGAGGTGTCCACTGGACACATGTTTCCCTTCGGTGCCATATAGGTTGCAACCTCATTTCGGTTGCCCTGAACTCTAACTATAAAGGCCGCGCATTGCGCGGCCATAAACCGTTTATAACGGCGCGCTATATTGCCTAATCGCAATAAAAGAAACCGTTCACAGGGTGTGATCAACCAAGCATGCCCTATATTTTAGCAATCGTATTCAAATAGTTATTGACATATGCCCATAATAAGTTTATGATAGTAATGGGCATATGCCAATAACCATGGATGACCGTCAATACGCAAGAAGGGGATGACTCTTTGGCAATCAGGATAGACACAACCAAATGCAATGGCTGCGGACGCTGCAAAAGCATATGTCCGATGGACGCCATTCGCATTGAAAACGGCAAAGCAAAGGCAAACGACGATTGTATTGAATGCAGCGCATGTGTTGATGTATGCCCGACAAAGGCTATCAGCATATAACGTTTGATAGGAGGTGTCATATATGCCAGGCAGAGACGGAACAGGGCCTTTTGGAACAGGTCCCGTAGCAGGACAAGGAAAGCGCGTTGGCCCGGCGGGAAGCTGCGTTTGCCCAAAATGCGGCGAAACAGTGCCCCATACGGCAGGCATTCCCTGCACTTCCCAAAAATGCCCAAAATGCGGTTCGCCGCTGGTTCGGAATGTTTCATGATCCCGGAAAACGCTATATTTCACAGAGTATAACCCCCGTCAAGGAAAATTACCTGAAGGTTTTGCTTGAATTGTCCAAAGGGGAAGCGGTACGGTCAAGCGATGTTGCCGCATCGCTGGATGTCACAAAAGCCAGCGTCAGCGCTATGATGAAGCGGTTCAGTGAGGATGGTTATATTACCATGGAGAAATATGGCGCCATTACCTTGACAAAAAAAGGACGGGTACATGCAGCAGCCGTGAAAAAACGGTACAATCTGCTCATAGCGTTTTTCGTCAGTGTTTTAGGCGTAGATCCCGAAACAGCTGCCGCGGATGCATGCCAGATCGAACACTGCATCAGCGCTGAGAGCTTATGCAAAATGGAAGAACGCCTGAAGTGCGTTTCATCCTAAACCATATGAAATCGGAAGGAGGCATCTATATGCCAAGAGGAGATGGAACAGGTCCGATGGGGATGGGCTCAAAAACAGGCCGCGGAGCCGGTTATTGCAACGGTTTTTCAACCCCCGGTTATGCGAATACGGCTGGATTCCCGGGAGGATTTGGCTGTGGATTCGGCCGCGGACGCGGATTTCGCAGGATGTATTATTCGACTGGAATGCCCGGATGGGCACGCTACGGCGCTCCCGTCGCCCCGCTTGCCGGCGCAGCCGCATTTGACGAAAAAGCGTTTCTGCGCAACCAGACCGAGGCTTTGGAAGCCCAGCTTCAGCAACTCAAACAACGGATGACCGAACTGGACAAAGAAGACGAATAAACCCTATGGGAGAGGAAAAGGTAACGCGCAATGCCTTTTCCTCTCCTTTTATCCCTTTATCCGGAAACAGCGAAACGCGGCAGGAACGCGTACCGCTCTTGCCGGCAGGCTGAAACCGCGCATACCGCCAAGGGACGGCAGGGCCTGCGCAACGACCGACGGAGGATCTTTTAAATGATCGTATATGGTCCGGTCCCTTCACGGCGGCTGGGACAGAGTATCGGCGTCAACAACATCCCGCCGAAGACCTGCTCCTATTCCTGCGTCTACTGCCAAATCGGCAGAACCAACCACATGCGGATCAAGCGGCAATCATTCTATCGGCCGGAAGAGATACTCCGCGAGGCTGTGCTTAAGCTCCGGCAGCTTGCAGCGGAACAGAAACACGCAGATTATTTCTCATTTGTTCCCAACGGCGAACCTACGCTTGACATCAACCTGGGGGAAACGATCCGGCTGCTAAAACCGCTTGGCGTCAAAATCGCCGTAATCTCCAACGCTTCGCTTTTATGGATGGACAGCGTCAAAGCGGACCTGATGAGCGCGGACTGGGTATCCGTAAGCATTGATGCTGCCGACGAAGCGACATGGCTCGCCATCAGCAGGCCGCACCGCATGCTGAACCATCAAACCATCCTCAACGGCATTCTTGATTTTTCCAAATCATTCCGCGGCACGCTTGTCACTGAAACCATGCTGGTGGAAGGCGTCAACACACAAGAAGCCTGCGTCGAAAAAATCGCCGAACAAATAGCGGCCGTACGGCCGGAAAAGGCGTACCTGCTGGTCCCCACCCGTCCGCCCGCGGAAACCTATGTCTCACCGGCATCCACCGGAAGTCTGCGAAAAGCCGTCGCTATCATTCAAAGCATATCCGGCGCGGACGTGGAATGCATCACGGGCAACGAAGCTGAAGAAGGGTTTTTCTTTACCGAAAACATCGCGGACGATATTGTGGGCATCGCATCGGTCCACCCGATTCGCGAGGATATCATTGACACCCTGCTCCAAAAACGAAACAAGGATCGGTCGGTGTTAACCAAACTCCTGCAAACAGGGAAGCTGCTCGAATTCACCTATGAAGGAAAGTTATTCTACAGAAAGAATACTAAAAGCAACTGACCAAAACACCGCAAACCGGAGTTGATTGCATTGGCGAGACCCGTAAAATGGCGGAAAATTGAAAATGTCCCGACCGTATCCCGATTCGTTCCTGCGAAGCGCGCGTCTGCGGAAGACGCGGAAAATACTCTCAAGCTCGAGGAACTGGAGGCCGTTCGCCTGAAAGATCTGGAGGGGTTGGAGCAGGAAGACTGCGCCGGCCGGATGGAAATATCACGCGCGACGTATCAGCGTATCTTGCTGTCCGCAAGGGGAAAAATTGCCGACAGCCTGGTCAACGGAAAGGCCATTTGTATCAACGGCGGGTATTTTACACAAAATATCTGTTTGATTCGGTGCGTCCGCTGCGGGTATCAATGGATGGAACGTTTCGAGAAACTAAATGCTGTGGAAACGGGCGCTTATCGCTGCCCGAATTGCGGTTCCGGCGATATCGCCTGCGGGCATTCCTGCGGGGAGCAATTCGGCCGCGGCCATTGCCGAAGGCACGGCCGGATGAACCGTTGATTTGAACATTCACGCCGCAAAAGCCACCATCGTCCACATGGCCTTCCCGTCGGTAAGCGTGTATTAGGCAGAATAATTGAGACATAGGGATTTCACACCTATCGTCACCCTAATCATCCAAATCGGCAACAGCTTCACTCGTACCGAAACCCAACATACTCGTCACTTTACGCGTGTACGCCCCGCTGGGCTTGGCGGAGGCCACGCGGCTGATCTGCAGCCCCATGAACACCATCGCGGTCGTGCCGCCGCCGTCCAGGTTGACGGCTTCCGTCACGCCAATCTCCTGCATCCGCAGGGCCAGCCATTCGATGTAGGCGCCCCTGGCGCCGTCGTAGCGGCCGTCCACGGTGATCACCACGTAATGCCCCGGCGCAATCATCCCCAGCGCGCAGCGCGGCTCGTGGTAGTGCATGTACTCCCCCGTTAAAAGCCGCGGATTGATCTCCCCGCCGCTTAAAAGCCAGGGCCCGAACGAAAGCACATGCACGGCGTCCATCGTCAGGAATTCCCATGCCGTATAGGCCGAATACTCGCTTGCAAGCATGCTGCCGTCCGCAAACACCGCCAGCGTATCCCCCAGCGGATAGGCCTCGGACGACTTGCGGATATAGTCGCGGTATACCTCCCTGTCGCGGATGGCGACGCCGTACTTGCGGAAGGAAAAGTAATCGTCGGTGAACGCGAGCACGGCATCGTTCTCCCGCGCGGTCGTCACAGGCCGCTCATAGGTATACAGCGTATCATGCAGAAAACTTAACAGCCGTTCCCCGC
The DNA here is from genome assembly GCA_016930575.1 of Clostridiales bacterium. Taxonomy (GTDB): domain Bacteria; phylum Bacillota; class Clostridia; order Christensenellales; family Aristaeellaceae; genus CAXXOK01. The sequence goes on from JAFGGL010000010.1 coordinate 36,962, forward strand.
CGCGCGTTTTGATCTCCGCCTCGCACCAGATGTTTTCCTCTTCCAAATCGTTATAACGGCGGATATTGATGTACAGGGTATCGGAGATATAGTACCACAGCCCGTCCTCGGCGTCCGCAAACACAAATTCCCCGTCCGCGTCGGGCAAAAAGCCCTCCGCGTCAAGCTGCGGCAGCTTCGGCGTGCCCACGGAGGCCAAAAGCGGCTGCGGCGTCGGCCCGGGCGTGTAGTTAAGCGCCAGGTCGTCACGCGACAGGATCATATCCTGGATCTCCGCGGTGATGACCTCCACCGGCCCCATGCCGTTGTCTGAAAGCAGCAGGTTCACCCGCTCCAGCGTGACCTCGGATACGATGGCGGACAGCGCCGTTTCCGCGTTGAAGTACCCCAGCTCCTGTATGCGGGCCTTCAACGCGTATACGTCGTCGCCCCTGTCGCCCACGACCAGATCGCGCTGCGCCGTAGGCGCGGGCGTCGGCGTAATCAGCTGCCGCGAAGGCGGTACCAGCGTCGCCGCCGGCGCGGATGTTTCCGCAGCCGCGGGCAGCAGGCCCGCCGCCAGCAGCAGGCCCAAGAGCAATGCCTTTTGTCGTCTGTTCATACTGCCTCCCGCTTGGGATACTATCCTCCGGCATGTACAATTCTACCCGGTTTGAAAGCTTCCGTCCATCGGTTCGTTGCGCTCGTATTCCTCGCGTTCGATGATCGCGTATAAAAAACCGCCCTCCGGGTCCGTCTCGCAGATCATCATCACGTTGCCCAGCGCGAACGCCAGCAGGTCCGCTTCCTGTGTATCCAGCGTCAAGTACGTCGCTTCCATCAGCAGCACCGCCCAGTTGCCGGCGGGGATATCGCCCACGCAAGCCGCCATCAGCGCCGCATACTGCCACAGCGCGCCCTGGTCCGCGCTGTACTCCATCGGCAGGAACACAAGCACATACTCGATATTGCCCTCGTAGGTCAGGGTTTTCGCATACACGTTATATGGCAGATGGTATTCGTACGCGCCGGGGATATTGGGTTCTTCCCCCATCGTATAGCTTGCGCCCATCGCGTCGAATATCGCCTGCAGGCTATCGTCGAATTCCTCGATCGTACAGTCGAATACATAGCAGGGCTCTTCCTGCGTTTCTTCCGCCGACGCGCCCGCCTGCACCGCAAGCAGCAGCCCTGCCAGCAGGAGCGCGCATATCCTGTGTGCGTGACGCTTCATATCGATATCCCCCTTTTTGATTCATACTCCCGTATCCGATGCGCATGTACTTCGTTTTCGATACGCCTTGCCGCGAATCCTGCGGCAGGCCGATTGTTACAGACGTCCGCAACCGCACCGCGCGACGGCTTTGCGCGTATTGCCGCGCAGCCCGCCGCCTTGCGCATGTACCGCCGAAAGTGTATAATGTGCCTTGAACTTCAAACCAATCCACTGTAGGGCGGTGCAAGCGCGCGGATGTATAATCACGACAAAATGCTCATCAAGGGCGGAAGTCCCCTGATGGGCGAAACCATGGTCAGCGGCGGCAAAAACACGTCCGTCGCCGTCATTCCCGCCACCATTTTATCCGATGAGCCTTCAACCATCGAAAACCTGCCCGATATCGACGACGTACACGCTCTGATCGAGATTCTGGAACTGCTGGGCGCCGAATGCGAGTATGTGCCCGACCAATACCTGACGGTGCGTCCCAAGAGCATCAACAGCCACCATGTGCCGTTTTCCTTGACAAGGCGGCTACGCGCCAGCTACTACATGCTGGGCGCGCTGCTGGGGCGCGGCGGCAAGGCGACGGTCGCCTATCCCGGCGGCTGTGAGATCGGCTCGCGGCCGATCGACCAACACGTCAAGGGCCTGAGCGCTTTGGGCGCGACGATTCTTGAGCGGTCCGGCTTTGTGGAAGCCGAAGCTAAGAAGTTAGGTGGCGCGGACGTCTTTTTTGATATCGTCACTGTCGGCGGCACCATCAACATCATGCTCGCCGCCGCCACGGCAGAGGGCACGACCATCATCTACAACGCTGCCAAAGAGCCCCACATCGTCGACCTGGCGAACTTTTTGAACTCCATGGGCGCGCGCATCAAGGGCGCCGGCACCGATATCATCCGCATCACCGGCCGGGAAACCCTGCACGGAACGACCTATACCGTCATCCCCGACCAGATCGAGACCGGCACGCTGATGATCGCCGCCGCCGCCACCCACGGCGACGTCACCATCCACGGCTGCATCCCCACGCATATGGAGGCGCTTACGGCCAAGCTGCTGGAGATGGGCATCCAGGTCAGCGAGGGCGACGACATCATCCGCGTCCGCGCGCACGACCAGCACCGCGCCATCAACATTAAAACGCAGGTTTACCCCGGCTTCCCCACCGACCTGCAACAGCCCATCACCGCGCTGCTGTGCATGGCCAACGGCCAGTCCACCGTGTACGAGACGATCTTCGAGCAGCGCTTCAAACACCTGGACGAGCTGCGCCGCATGGGCGCGCACATCAAGCTGATGGACCGCATCGTGCTCATCGAGGGCGTGCCGACGCTCTACGGCGCGCCGGTGACCATCACGGATCTTCGCGCCGGCGCCGCGCTGGTGATTGCCGGCCTGATGGCCCGGGGCACCACCGAGGTGTATGAGACCGCCTTCATCGACCGCGGCTACGAGCGCCTGGAGGACAAGCTCCGCGCCCTCGGCGCCGACATCCACAGGGAAACACTCTAGGCGGAAGGGGGTAAGCCCTTGCCCGAATCCGGTCCCTTTTCGGTGCTTGGCATCCCCATAGGCTCCGACGCCGGCGCGGTGCGCAAGGCCTACCGGCAGCGCGTGAGGGAATGCCATCCGGACCTCTTTCAAAACCCGGAAGAACAGAAAGCCGCTCAAGAGCGGCTTGTTTCGCTGAACCTCGCCTACAAGGAAGCGCTTCGTATTTGCGGCGCCAAGCGCGTGGGCTTCAATCTGGTTTCGCCGGAGGAGGCCAAGCACTTCGCCGAAAAGCTGATGGAACAGGGCAACCCCGAAAGCGCGTTGCGCCAATTGAACCGTGCCGACCGCAGGGACGCGGACTTCTTTTACATCCAGGGCAATATCCTCATGCGGCTTGAGCAGTTTGAGACCGCCTACCAAAGCTACCGCGAGGCCGTGCGCCTCAGCCCCGACGAGACCCGCTACCGCCGCGGCGCGCTGGACGCGTCCATGGCCATCAAGCGCAGCCGTACGCTGTGGTATAAACTCCTCAAAGGTATTCGAGAACTGCTCGGGCAGGGAAAATAAAGCGGCGGGAAACCCGCCGTTTTATTTTGTTTGCGCGGCTTACGATCAACTTACCTTCTTCGTATAAACGATCTTGAAGGCTGCCTTCACCGCCGCCGTGAACACAAGCGCGCAAAGCAGCGTGAAGAACACCGTCTGATCGAAAAACTCCGACACGAGCGTCGCAGCGACCAGCCCGCACAGTATCCACTGGATGGCGTCGCCGCCCATCTTGCTTTTGATATACAGCCGGCGTTCGTCGGTTTCGTGGATATAGAGCGCCTTGCGTTTTTCATCATCCTTGAGCGCCGCGATATACTTGAGCGAAGTGATCGCCATCACGATCATCACGGCCGCGAACAGCCCCACGTTGAGCCCCGTCATAAACGCGCTGATCTCTTCGGTTTCTCCCGCGGTCGGGCGGTAAAGCCCAATCGCCGCCAGCACGACCAACCCTGACGTATAGGTCGAAAGCGCAATCAGCCGTCTCTGCAATACCTCTTTGAATCTGTCCATCTTAAAATACCTCCACATCCGAAAAATCAAATATATCCTCGATCGCAAGCCCGAAATACCGGGCGATCTTATACGCCAGCACAAGCGAAGCCGTATAGCGCTCACATTCCAGCGAGGTGATCGTCTGCCGCGTAACGCCCACGGCCGCAGCCAGCTCCTCCTGCGAGATCCGGCGCTGCTTGCGCAGGGCCGCGATTTTCGTGTTCATACCCTCATCTCCATCCGATATGTATAGCTCGCTTTGCATAATTAGTATAGTGCGCTTTGCATTTCCTGTCAAGCGTTCCGAAGCGAATCAATCTATATACAAGGTTTTTCGGCATGAAATAAGGGAACATCAACCGTTTTCATGGAATTTGTGTACAAATATTCCCCATTTTAGTAGAAATCCCTTGCGTTTCGGCAACGGGAACGCTATAATGACATCAATCGTATTCGGGTCTGTGGTTGTAAACCGA
>JAFGGL010000011.1 GCA_016930575.1 Clostridiales bacterium
ACTTTATCAATAGATGGTAACTGATATGGTACGCCCGACTGGGTTCGAACCAGCGACCTACAGAGTCGGAGTCTGTCACTCTATCCAACTGAGCTACGGGCGCGCGTGGCGAAATTCATTGTAGCCCATGTCAAAATCGTTGTCAAGCAAAGGCCGCGCTGTGCTCCGTTTATACCGATATGCGATTGTGGCAATTTCGACGCGGTCTGTTTTTTACTTCGCCTTGAGGAGATCGCGAATCTCCGTAAGCAGCGCGACGTCTTCCGTCGGCTTGGTGGGCTCCGCGGGCTTCTCCTCTTCCTTTTTCTTCAGTTTCCCGAGCAGCTTGACGATGAAGAATACGCTCAGCGCGATCAGCAGGAAATCGATCACCGTCTGGATGAACGCCCCGTAGAGGATGGCGACTTCTGCCGTGGTTTCCGTGGCGGGCGTGATTACGGCTTTAAGCCCCGCGAAATCAAAGCCCTTGCCGAACAACCCGACGAACGGCATGATGACGTCGTTCACCAGCGAGCTTACGATCTTGCCGAACGCCGCGCCGATGATCACCGCCACCGCCAAATCCATCACGTTGCCCTTGACGGCGAACTCCTTGAATTCTTTCAGCATGTAAATACCTCCTTGTCCGGTTTCCTCCAGTATACCACACACAAAGGGTATTGCGGCAAGGACTTACGGCTACGCGCGCACGGCTTCAAACAGGATACGCTGCGCGCCCTGCAACGCTGCCTGCGGGCACTGCAAGCTGAAAAAGCCAAAGTTGAATAATACCCAATACAAAAACGCTTCGAAAGCCCAAAGCGCTTTGTACATTTTCATATTCGGTTTATCCAAAGGTAAACGATGATTAAGAGCTTGTGCGATGCCGTGTTGGATTTTCGTCAGGTTACGTTTGCGGAAGTCGAAGTAGTAGCAGCGCTACGTCGAGACTTTCGCGGGCGTAAAATGGCGGAAATAAAGCATGGCAGCGTGCAGGGGATTTAATCAGCGTTTGCCTTTTCAACATCGTAGGGCCAATCGATAATGCCGCCGAAATCGTAAATCTGCGTATAGCCCAGATCGACCAGCATGTTCGCCGCCGTCCGGGAGCGGTTGCCGCTGCGGCAGTAGACGAGGATCTTCTGGTCAGTATCGGGCAGCACCTCCGCCGCCCTCGCCGTGATGCTGCCAAGCGGCAGCAGCATGGCACCCGGGATATGCCCCGAATCGTACTCGGATTGCTCCCGCACGTCCAGGATGATCACGTTTTCCCCTGTGTCGATCACGGCCTTCGCCTCCGACGCGCTGATTTTATGATATAACGCTGCGCTTTGTCCGGCCGTCGGCGCCTCCTGCGCCACGGTGGCGGCGCCCGAGCAGGCGGATAAGGACGCCGCGGTCAAGATACAGGCCAGTCCGATCAGGAATGGTTTTTTCATCCGGTCTATTCTCATGAAGATTGCTCCTCTCAAAAAGCATCCGTACAAGGCATTCCACTTATTTAATATACCAGTTTTCCATTTCATGAAACACGCCGGCCTTACGCCGTATGATACCCTGTCGCCGCCTTTTACATTTACACGTCCTTCCAGTATAATGGGAACGAAATAACCCGAGAGGTGACGGCATGACGGAAAACGCCCCCATCGTCCGCTTCGAACACGTTTCCGTGCGCTTTCCCAGCGCCCTGGCAAACGATGACGTGAGCCTTGCTATCCGGCGCGGCGAGGCATTCGCGCTGGTCGGCGAGAACGGCGCGGGCAAGACCACGCTGATGAACGTGCTCTACGGCCTGGTGCGCCCGGCGCTGGGAACGGTGATTATCAAAGGGGAGAAAATATCGCAACGGCACGACCCGATGCGCGCCATCGCGATGGGCGTGGGCATGGTGCACCAGCATTTCAAGCTGGTACCGAGCTTCACCGTGGCGCAGAACATCGCCCTGGGCTCGGAGCCCGTCAAAAACCTGGTGTTCTACGACCAAAAGCGATTGAACCGCGAAGTGCTTGCCTTAAGCAAGCGCTTCGGCCTGCCAGTCAATCCCGGCGACGTCGTGGACGATTTGAGCGTCGGGCTGCAGCAGCGCGTGGAGATTCTCAAAGCCCTGCACCGCGGCGCGGATATCCTGGTGCTGGACGAGCCCACCGCCGTGCTCTCCCCCGCCGAGACCGACGAGTTGTTTGAGGTGCTGCGCAGTATCGTCAGGGAACAGAGCATGACCGTGATCCTGATCACCCACAAGCTGCACGAAGTGATGCAGTTTTCCGACCGCGTGGGCGTGATGAAACAGGGCAGGCTCGTGGGCATCGTCAATACATCCGAAACAGATGAGAAGCAACTTGCCGCCATGATGGTCGGGCGCGAGCTGCTGTTCCGCGACCTGCGCGCGGGCGAGCCGTCGGACAGGGAAGTGCTGACGATAAGCGGCCTGCGGGCGATGGACGACCGGGGCCTGGAAGCCGTGAAAGGCATCGATCTGAAACTGCACGCGGGCGAGATCGTCGGCGTATGCGGCGTGGAGGGCAACGGGCAGACGGAGCTGACCGAATGCATCATGGGCATCCGCCCGCAAACCGGCGGTACGGTCACCCTGAACGGCAGGAACATCAGCCGCCTGAAACCCAGGGAGATCCGCGGGATGGGCGTGAGCTTCATCCCGTCGGACAGGATGCGCACGGGGCTGTCCGCCGAAGCGACGGTGATGGAAAACATGCTGGTCGGCAAGCAGCGGCAGACCGAATTCCGCAGGTTCGGCGTACAGTTCCGCAAGCGGCGCGCGACCTCCTATGCCAAAGCGCTTTCCGAGCAGTTCGACGTGCGCTCCGGCGGGGTGGATCTGCCGATGAAGAGCCTTTCCGGCGGCAATATGCAAAAGGCGATCATCGCGCGGGAGTTCTCCTTCGATACGCCCGTGCTCATTATCAACCAGCCCACGCGCGGCGTGGACATCGGCGCGATCGAGTTCATCCACGAAAAGATACTGCAGAAACGCGCCGCGGGCTGCGCCATCCTGCTGGTCAGCGCGGACCTGGACGAGCTCTTCCGCCTGTCCGACCGGCTGGTGACGCTGTATGAAGGGCGGCTGACGGGCAGCTTCGTTAACGGCGAGATCACCAGGCAGGAGATCAGCTACTACATGACGGGCGGCAGGCAGGAGGTGCGGGCGTGAGCAGGCTGCGCATCCTTCCGGCGCTCAAAGCCTTGATAGCCATCAAACCCAAACAGAAGCTGACCGCGCAGTACCTGCTGTCGCTTTTCATCGCCATCGTCCTGGCGTTCCTGGTCGGCGCGGGTATCATGCTGCTGTGCGGATACGACCCGATCGAGTGCTACGCCGCGCTGTTTCGCGGCGCGCTGGGCAAGCCGCGCGCGTTTGGAAACACGCTGGCGAAGACCGCCACGCTCTGCCTGACGGGGCTTGCGATGAGCGTCGCGGCCAAGGCGGGCATCTTCAACGTGGGCGGCGAGGGGCAGCTCTACTTCGGCGGGCTGGCCGCCGCGGTGGTCGGCGCGCGCCTCGCCGGCGCGCCAGCGTGGGTAATCGTCGTCTGCGCGCTGCTGGCGGCCGTCTTCGCCGGCGGGCTGTACGCGTGGGTGCCCGGCATCCTCAAGGTCAAGCTGAAGGTGAACGAGGTCGTCACCACCATCCTGCTAAACTCCGCCGCCATCTATTTCTGCAGCTATCTGACCAACGGCCCGCTGAAGACAGCCGAACGCGGCATTTCCTCGGGAACGGACAGCATTGCCGTGTCCTTCTCCCCCATCATCCGGCTCTCCAACCTCAACGGCAGCATATGGATCGCATTCGCCGCGGCCCTCATCATCTGGTATCTGATGACGCGCTCCACCGCGGGTTTTGAGATGAAGATCACCGGCGCGAACGAACGTTTCGCCAAGTACGGCGGCATCCGCGCGGACCGGCTGATGATCGCCGGCATGGTGATCTCCGGGATGCTGTGCGGGCTGGTGGGGATGATCGAGGTCTTCGGCATCCATAAGCGCTTCATCACCAACCTGTCGGCGGGCTATTACTTCGACGGCATGCTGGTGGCGATGATCATGCGCTACCAGCCCTTCGGCGTGATCGTGATGAGCTTCTTCTTCGCCATCCTCACCATCGGCGGCTCCGCGATGGAGCTGTCGGCGGGCATCTCCGGCGAGGTCATCCTCATCGTGCAGGCCGTGATCATCTTCTTCATGGCGGCCGAGGGCGGCATCCGCCAGTCGCTTCGCGTATGGTCGGCCAAGCGCCGGGTAAAGCGCACGCACGCGAAGGAGGCGGGCGTATGAGCGACGTGTTCAACCTCCTGCTTTTGCAAAACACGCTGCGCACCGCCACGCCCGTGGTGCTGTGCGCGCTGGGCTGCCTGATGACCGAACGCGTGGGAATCATGAACATCGGCGTCGAGGGCATGATGCTGATGGGCGCGTTCTTCGCGGTTTTAGGCAGCTACCTGTACGGCAGTTGGGTGATGGGCATCGTGTTCGTGATCGTCCTGGGCATCCTGCTGGGGCTGTTCTACTACCTGTTTTCCATCAAGTTCAGAAGCGACGAGTTCGTCATCGGCGTCGCCATCAACATCCTCGCGGGCGGGCTGACGGTGTTTTTGCTGCGCACGCTGTTCGGCGTAAAGGGCTCCTTTTCCGGCCCGGGCATCGTGCCGCTGCCGACGCTTCACTTTACATGGCTTGAGTCGATTCCCGTACTCGGCACCATTCTCAGCGGCAACACCTTGCTGGTGTACGTCAGCTGGGTGCTGGTGATCCTGTGCTGGCTTTTACTCTACAAAACCCCGCTGGGCTTCCACCTGCGGGCGTCGGGCGAGGCGCCGGAAGCCCTGCGCGCCGCCGGGAAGAACCCCGACCGGATGAAGATGCTGGCATCCGTGCTCTGCGGGATCATGGCGTCGCTGTCCGGCGCGCATCTGAGCCTTGGGTACCTGACGATGTTTTCCGAAAACATGAGCGCGTCGCGCGGGTTCGTGGCCGTGGCGTGCGTGATCTTCGGCGGCGGCAATCCCCCGCGCGTGTTCCTCGCCGCGCTGCTGTTCGGATTCATCGACGCGCTGGGCCTGCGGATGCAGAAATATATCCCCGCCGATATCACCGCCATGGCCCCTTACGTCGTCACCGTCGTTATGATGGTCGTCGTCGTGCTCATGAAACGAAGGAAGAAACGACAGCCGCAGGAGGGACGTTAGGGGCGTTGCCCCTAACACCCCAGTAAAGGGCAGTGCCCTTTACAAACCCACCAATAAAGGCCGCGCATCGCGCGGCCTTTATTATTGGATTGTTAAGGACATTGTCCTTAACTGCGGGGTTTGGGGGCGCATAGCCCCCAAGCGCTTTAATCCGCTTTGAATATCTGAATAGTCAATACTCCCTCGCCGGTGGATTCGGCGAGGATGCAGATGGGAAAATCGTAATCGTTGCGGAAGATGAAATTCAAGCTATCGTTGCCCACGGCGGCGTCCTGGTGCATGGGCAGGTATTTGGCGCAGCTGGCCCCGTGCGGGCGGCGGTACACGATGGTGATTCCCGGCAGCTGGCGCACGGTGTTATAGAGCGTCGACGAGCTCTGGCAGGTGCCGCCGCCGTAGCCCGGCTTGACCTTGCCGTCCACCAGCACAGGCGCGGGAAAATACCCGTTGTTCGCCTTATAGGGGCCTACCTGGTTGTTGAAATCCAGGCGCTCGCCCGGCTGCATCACGCGCGTCATCGATTCGCAGGAGCGCACGATATTCTTCACGCGCCCGTCGTTGAGCTCCGAGCCGTTGTTATACGCAAAGAACGAGGAAAACGCGGCGATCGGCGTAGAGTCGCTCATGGGTTCGTCGGTGTGCGATACCACCATGAGGTCCTTGAGCAGCGATGCGTCGATATACCCGTAGCTGCGCCAGTAGAGCACCTTGGCAAAGCTGCCGTTGAAGCCCAGGATCGCCACCTTGCTTCCTGCGCCGACCTCTATCGGAAAAGTGTCGCTTCGGGTGTCGGGGTCCACGTACACCTTGGCGACGCCGGTCGTCGTAGCGACGTACCTGGTCAGCGTCACGCCGTAGGGCGGCGTGTTTTCGGGATCGAGCACGCTAACCTCTTCATTGATACGGGTGCGCGAGATGAAACCGGACACGCCCTCATACTTGGCCAGCACATAGGCCGGGAAAACCCGGTAAATCGTAATGACAGCGTACCTGGGCACCGAGCCCAGCGCTTTGCTGCTCTCATTCTGATCGGCGTAGATATACGTAGAGTACTTGATGACCTTTGCGGTATACAGCGGCGTAAGGCCTTTGACATCGGGCGATACATAATCGCTCTGGCCGACGATCTCGCCCATGCCGTCGTCCTGCACGTCGTCCTCGATGACCTGCTCGTCACCGATATCCGGCAGTTCGTCCTCCGCCGTCTCTTCGGCGTATACCGCATTCACAGCCAGTAGCAAAAGCCCCGCAAGGCATAGCGCCATCATCCGTTTGAACAAGCCTACACACTCCTTTTGTACAGTATATCACAGTTTCTTTTCCTAGGCGATACGCCTGCCGAACAATTTACGAAACGGCGAAACAATGGTATAATATGGTGACATCGAAAGAGGAGGAGTACCGCAATGCCGTTAGTCAACACACGGGACATGTTCAAAAAAGCGTATGAGGGCGGGTATGCCATCGGCGCCTTCAACGTGAATAATATGGAGATCATCCAGGGGATCACCGAGGCCGCGAAAGCGGAAAACGCGCCGCTGATCCTGCAGGTGAGCAAAGGCGCGCGCAAGTACGCCCAACATACATACCTGATGAAAATGATCGAGGCGGCGCTTTCGGAGACCGATTTGCCCATCGCGGTGCACCTGGACCACGGTCCGGATTTTGAGACCGCGAAAAGCTGCATCGACGGCGGATTTACCAGCGTGATGATCGACGGCAGCCATCTGCCGTTTGACGAGAACATCGAGCAGACCCGCCGCGTGGTGGACTACGCCCACAGCCGGAGCCGCTACGTCACCGTGGAGGCCGAACTCGGCCGCCTGGCCGGCGTGGAGGACGATATCAAGGTATCGTCGGAGGATTCCTCCTACACGCATCCCGACGAGGTGGAGGAGTTCGTCAAGCGCACGGGCTGCGACAGCCTGGCGATCGCCATCGGCACCAGCCACGGCGCGTATAAATTCACAGGCAAGGCGAAGCTGCGCTTCGATATTCTGGAAGAGGTCGGCAGGCGCCTGCCGGGCTATCCCATCGTGCTGCACGGCGCCAGCAGCGTGGTGCCCGAGTACGTGAAGATGATCAACAAGTACGGCGGCAATATGCCCGGCGCGCAGGGCGTGCCCGAGGAGATGCTGCGCAAGGCAGCGTCCATGGCCGTGTGCAAGATCAATATCGACAGCGACCTGCGCCTGGCCTTTACCGCCGAGGTGCGCAAGCATTTTGCGGAACATCCGGACCACTTCGACCCGCGCCAGTATCTCACCGACGCGCGCGACGGTATCCGCGCTATGGTGCGGCATAAGATCGTGAACGTTCTGGGCTGTGCCAACAAAGCCTGAATCCGACCATATGAGCAGCATCACCGTGAACGGAAAACAACCGCTGGAATACGCGCTGGCCGCCTGCGAGACCATGATGCGTCGCTACGCCCCCGGAAACCTGCCGCCCGCCGGCAGGTTTCATTATCATCAGGGGGTGTTTCTCTCCGGCATGCACGGGATATATCGAATCACCGGTGAGCGGAAACTGTTTGATTACATCAAGGCGTGGGTGGATTCCATCGTCAACGAGTACGGAGATATCCTAAACTTCAACCCTGGGCAGCTGGACGACCTGCAGCCAGGCGTGCTGCTGTTTCCCCTGTATGCCGAAACGAAGGACGAACGCTACAGGCAAGCGATGGATACGATCATCTGGTTTTACGAGCATTTCCCCAAAAACAGCCTGGGCGGGTTCTGGCACAACGCAATGGGCCGTGACCAGATGTGGCTGGACGGGCTGTACATGGCGGGGCCGTTCATCGCGCAGTACGCAAAGGAATTCGACCGCCCGGAATTACTGGACGTCGTAGTATTGCAGGCCGAACTGATGGAACGCCTGACGAGAGACGGAACCACCGGGCTTTGGTATCACGCCGTGGATTTGCAAAAACGCCACGCGTGGGCGGATAAAGATACCGGCTGCTCGCCGGAGTTCTGGGGCCGCGCGATGGGCTGGGTGCCGGTCGCGCTGCTTAATGAAATGGATTTCATGGATGGGCAACGCAGGGAAACCCTCGCCCGCATCGCCCGCGGTCTGCTGGAAGCGCTGATCCCCTATCAGGATGATGCGACAGGGCTTTGGTATCAGGTCGTGGACAAGGGCGGCCAGCCCGGTAACTGGCTGGAAACCAGCTGCTCCTGCCTGTACGCGGCGGGCATCTGCAAAGCCGTGCGCGTGGGCGCGCTCCCAGCGGAGACGCTCCAAACCGCCGAAAAAGCAATCAAGGGCGTCATCGGCCGCCTCGCATACGACGGCGACGACGTGCTGATCAACGACATCTGCGAAGGCACCTGGATCGGCGACTACGACTTCTATTGCAACCGCAAACGCTGCGTAAACGACCTCCACGGCGTCGGCGCGTTCCTCCTCATATGCGCCGAGGCGGAACGGGTGTTTGGCAAAAAAGTAATATGAGGATTCCAGGGATTTCATCCCTGGACCCTGACAAGGGTTATCACCCTTGACCCATCAAAAGCCGCGCATCGCGCGGCTTTTGGTCAATTTTGAAACTAACGATCATTTAGTCTCCAGCCCGTTTAGAACGCCCAAGATGCGCGAAAGCAAAAGCGGCAAGCGCCGATCTTACTTACCCGTAAGTGAGGCGTTTGCCGCTTGCAGTTGACAAAGCAGATTGGGTGTTATGGGCGGGCTGGGACTAAATGATCTCGATGACGCACATCTCGGCTGCATCGCCCCTGCGTGGCCCCTTCTTGTAGATGCGGGTATACCCGCCGGCGCATTTCTTTTCCTCGTTGCGCTTTTTGAACTTCGGGCCGTATTCGCGCAGAAGCTTTTCCACCACGGGATGCTTGTTGTCCTGGGTGCGCTCGATGAAATCGTCCTTGTCCTCGTCCTTGCCGCGCAGTTCCTTCATCGGATACAGGTAAGAAAGCATCCTGCGGCGGGCGGCGAGCTTGCTGGGCGCGTCGTTGACGACTTCCATCGTCACGATCTGGCCTTTTTCGTTGTGGGACTGCTTTTGCACGTCCACGGTATTATCGCATTCCTTCACGGCCAGCGTAATCAAACGCTCGGCGGCGCGGCGCACTTCCTTGGCGCGCGCTTCCGTGGTTTCGATCCGGCCGTACCAGATCAGGTTGGTGACCTGATTGCGGATCAGCGCCTTGCGCTGGTCGGCGGGCCGGCCGAGTTTCCGTTGTGCCATATCGGGTTCCTCCTTACGGTGGCGAATTCAATCATTCTTCGCTGGGTTTGAGTGCAAGGTTAAGCCCCTGCAATTTCTGTTCGACTTCCTCCAGGCTCTTGCGGCCGAGATTTCGAACCTTCATCATATCTTCCTGGTTGCGCTGCACGAGCTCTGACACCGTGTTGATGCCGGCGCGCTTCAGGCAGTTGTAGGCGCGCACGCTCAGATCCAGCTCCTCGATGGTCATCTCCAGCACCTTTTCGCGCTTGTCGTCATCCTGGTCGGTGAAGGTGACGGGCATCACCTG
>JAFGGL010000012.1 GCA_016930575.1 Clostridiales bacterium
GGCGGACAAGGCTGCCCGCTGATCCCCGCGCCGCACGAACGGCGCAAAACCGCAGGGATACCCTGCGGCGGGCGTACGAGCCGTCACTGCAGGACACGCCGCGATTCCCACGGCTTATAACGGGAGGTTTCGGTATGAAGGTTGACGTGATCATCGTCGGCGGGGGCATCGCCGGGCTTTCGGCCGCCGCGTTCCTGTGCAGGCAGGGGCGCAGCGTTCTGCTGTTCGAAAAGGAAGATCATACCGGCGGGCTTGTGGGCTCGTTCACCGCAGATGGGTTCACGTTTGACGCGGGCATCCGCGCCATGGAAAACTCGGGCGTGCTGTTTCCGATGCTCAAAAATCTGGGGCTGGACGTGGAGTTTCTGCCCAACAAGGTGTCCATCGGGATCGGGAACGAAGTCGTCCGCCTTACTTCGGAGGATAGCCTGGGCGCATACCGCGAGATGCTTGCGAAGGCCTTCCCCGGCGACCTTGACGATATCGGCGCCCTGATCACGGCGGTCAAACAGACCATGCGCTACATGGAGGTGCTCTACGGCATCGACAATCCGCTGTTCATGAACCTCAAGGACAGGAAATACCTGCTGAAAACCCTGCTGCCGTGGATGGTAAAATACGCGCTGACGGTGGGGAAGATCAAAAGTTTGAACCGCCCCGTCGAGGAGCATCTACGCGTCATGATACGCAATCCGGCGCTCCGGGATATGATCGCCCAGCATTTCTTCAGGGCGACGCCCGCGTTCTTCGCACTGTCGTATTTCAGCCTGTACCTGGATTACAACTACCCCAGGGGCGGCACCGGCGCGCTGGTACGGAAACTGGAGGAGTATATTAAAAAACACGGCGGCGTCATCCGAACCGGAACGCGGATCGTTTCGGTGGACCCTTCGGCGCAGACCGTGGCCGGCGCCGACGGCGCGGCATACGCCTACGAAGCGCTGATTTGGGCGGCGGACATGAAGGCGCTGTACGGCTCCGTCGCGCGGCCGGAACGCCTGCCCGCGCCGGTGCAAGAGGAACTAAAGGCGCGTCAAACAAGCATCGCCGACCTTAAGGGCGGCGATTCGGTGCTGACGCTGTATTGGAAGGCGGATCTCCCGCCAGAGTATTTCGGCGACATCCACAGCCCGCATTTCTTCTATACGCCGGACAAGTCGGGGCTGGGATCGCTGCCCGCCGATACAATCCGGACATCCGGCGGCGCGTTCACCAAAAACCGTGCGGCGCTGGAGACATGGATGCGGGAATTCCTGCGCCTGACCACCTACGAGATCTCCGTGCCCGCGCTGCGGGACGAAAACCTCGCGCCGCAGGGGAAGACGGGGCTGATTGTCAGCACCCTGACGGACTACGCGCTTTGGAAACACGTCGAGGACATGGGATGGTATGAGGATTTCAAAACGCTATGCAGGGATACGATGACGGATACGCTGGTTCAATCCGTATACCCTGCGCTGGCGGGCAGGGCAACGGGCGGGTCTGTGTCCACGCCCCTGACCATCGCGCGACGCACGGGCAACACCGACGGCGCGATCACCGGCTGGGCGTTCACCAACCCCCATATCCCCGCAGTTTCCAAAATGACGCAGATCGCCAAATCCGTCAAAACCCCGCTGCCGAAGGTCTGGCAGGCGGGGCAGTGGACCTACAGCCCGTCGGGCTTCCCGATTTCGATTTTGACAGGTAAAATGGCCGCAGACGCAGTGTTAAAACGCCTGCGGTAAGCCGATCAGCTCCAGGCTCTTTGCCCATACCCGCGCCTGCACGGCCTCGTCCAGCGCGTGAGGCATGGGCTTTTCTTCGATGGTCAGGTTGAAATACTTGCCGCTCGTGGCTTTCAACTCCGGCGCGGCGGCCAGGTAGTACAGCGCCTCGCCGGAAATCGTAGGATCTTTCAGAAAGTGCCACATCACCCCGCGCAGCCACGCGCGGTACAAAAGCCCGTTGTTGCGGCCGATGTTCGTGCGCAACGCGCCCGGGTGCATGGCGTTGACGGTCACGCCAGTCTCCGTAAGCAGCAGGGCCAGCGTCCGCACAGCCATGATCTGCGCGGTCTTGGACGCCCCGTAGGCGCGCAGCCCGAAGTAAAACCGAAGGCTCCAGTCCAGGTCGTTCAGGTTCAGCCCGCCGAAGCGGTGCCCCTCGCTGTTGACCTGGATGACGCGCCCCTGCGGGCTTTTCGCGATATTTTTAAGCAGCAGCATGGTCAACAGGAGGCTGGACAGGTGGTTGACCTGAAAGCACAGCTCGTTGCCGTCCGGGGTGAGTTTGCGCCGCGTGGAATACAGCCCGGCCGAGTTGATCAGCACGTCGATCCCCGGATACTTGCCGCCGATCTCCTTCGCCGCGCCGCGCACGTCGGACAGGCGGCTGAAGTCCGCAATCACGATATCCGCCGTGATAGGGTACGCCGCTTCCAGCTCCGCCTTCACGGCTTCGGCTTTTTCGCGGTTTCGGGCGACGAGCACCAGGTTCGCGCCGCCCTGCGCCAGCCGGCGCGCGCCGGCAAGCCCCACGCCGGAGGTCGCGCCGGAGAGCACGCAGAGTTTGCCGTCCATCCGCGCGTCCGTGTTGTGTTGTTTGGCGCGGTTGTTTTTGAGAAACGCCAAATCCTCCATGGTGTACTTCATCGCGCTCTTACCCGAACTTTCTGCGTATAAAGCGCCGGTACGGCTTCCTAAACCACGGAATGCCGTTGAAGATATCGCCCCATAGGTCGTAATAATCGCGCTGGCGGATGATGCGCCCGTCCTCGTGCAGCGTCAGCTTCGTGCAGCCGTAAATCGGCGTGGACGGAAAGCGTTTGAACATCATCGTCATCGTCCAGTCGAAGATGATTTCGTTGTCCTTCACAGCCAGGGTGTGCAGTTCCATATTCAGCTGCCTGCAGCGCTCCGCCAGGCGATTGCACAGGGCCATGAACCGCTCCTTGCCCTGAACGCGCTGGATGCTGTCCTGAAACACGATCTCCTCGTGATAATACGGAAACAGGTGCGACCAATCCGGTTTGCCCAGGGTGTTGTAGGTCTTTTGCCACAGCGTGCGTACGGTTTCCTCGTTCAGCGTGCGCCTGGGTTGTGTGCCGCCCGCGTTTTGCGCCTGCATAAAAAACCTCCTCCGATGTATCGGCCGGCGTGCCGTCCATAGGGTGTATTCCCGCATCTTTTTTTCTATTGTACCACAACCGACCCTTTTTTACGGGGAAGCGGGCGCTTGCCGCGTTACGGCGATTGCCGCAGTCCCGTCAACCCCAGGCTCCTTTCCCATACCTGAACGCAGAGGGCTTCGTTTTTTGTAACGGCCGCGGGCTTCGCTTCGGCCGTCAGGCTGAAATACCGGCCGGTCATATGCTTCAGCTCCGGCGCCGCGGCCAGGAAATACAGCGCCTCGCCCGAGACGGCGGGGTCCTTGAGGAGCCTCTTCTTGAACGTGTGCATCAGCCAGCGGAGCAGAAATCCGCTGTTTTGCACGATGTTGGAGCCCACCAGCCCCGGGTGCACCGCGTTGACGGTGGCATCGGTTTCTTTGAGCAGCGCGGCGAAGGTATGCATGGCCATCAGCTGCGCGAGCTTCGAGGCCCCGTAGGCGCGCGGCCAGAGGTATGCGCGGCGTTGCCAGTCCAGATCGCCGAGATCCAGCCCGCCGAAGCGGTGCCCAAAGGAATTCACCTGGATAATGCGCCCCTGCGGGCTTCTGATGACGGTTTCAAGCAAAAGCATCGTCATCAGGAAGCTTGCGAGGTGGTTGACCTGGAAGGTCATCTCGTGCCCGTCTTCGGTCACCCGGCGCTTCGTGGAAAACAGCCCCGCGCAGTTGATCAGCACGTCGACGGCCGGATACCGGCTGCGGATGTCTTCGGCAGCGCCGCGCACGTCCGACAGGCGGACGAAATCCGCGATCACGATATCAGCGCGCACCGCGTGCGCAGCTTCCAGCTCCGCTTTCACGGCTTCGGCTTTGTCCCTGTCGCGGGCGACCAGCACAAGGTCCGCGCCGCCTTTGGCCAGCCGCCGCGCGGCCGCAAGCCCGACGCCGGAAGTCGCGCCCGTGATCACGCACAGTTTTCCGTCCATCCGCGCGTCGGTCGTGCGCCACCGCTTGCGCCTGATTTTCCGATAAGCCATCGTGTACCTCGTCTGTGATTTCATCCTGAACCAGGCCGGCTTTACGCCGCAATCTCCCCGCGAAAGCGCGGACGTTGCTTGATTAGCCCTGATTATATCATATTCGGCGGACAGGCGGGCCAAGCCTTGAACAATGTCAAACGAGGGTGTTATAATCAGATATCGTTACGGAACTATGTGCGGATTGAGGTGAAAAACCGTATGCTGAACGGCAAAGCGGCGCTGGTCACCGGTGCGTCGGGGCGGGGCATGGGCCGCAGCATCGCGCTGACGCTGGCGCGGGACGGGTACGCCGTCGCGCTCAATTACCGGCAGAATGAAAAAGCCGTCCGGGAGCTTTCGGATTTGATCCGCAGCCGCGGCGGGCGCGCCGCCGTCGTGCAGGGCGACGTGTTCAAGCAGGAGGACTGCCAACGGCTGGTGCAAGCGACGGTGGAGCAGCTTTCGGGGCTGGACGTGTGCGTTATCAGCCCCGGCGCGGACTGGAATCCCGAGCCCGTTACCGCGTTGAAGCCAAAAAAGTCGCTGCGGGACGTGTTTCAGGAGGTCGCGCCGATCTACTACCTGCTCCCGCACGCGCTCAAGGCGATGCAGCCCAAAAAGCAGGGGCGCATCATCGGCGTCGCGTCCAACCTAAGCATCCCTTCGCCGTCGTATTCCTACAACGCGGCGAAGGCCGCGCGCATCGAGGCGCTGAAGCAGGCCGTCTCCGCGGCCTGGAAACTGGGCGTGACGGTGAACGTGATCGCCCCCGGCCCCGTGGATGCATTTGAGAGCATGGAGGAAGCCGACGCCTCCGCGCAGGGCGGTTGCCTGCACGGCAAGGTAACCCCTCAGGATATCGCCGAAGGCGTGGCCTTCCTGTGCTCCGACGCGGGGCGTTATATTACCGGCTGCGTTTTACCTTACTTGTTCTGATAAGTAAAGGAGATTTGCCATGAAAATCAAACGGCTGCTGTCCGCACTGCTGTTGCTCGCTGTCGTCGTCACGCCGCTTTCCGCGCTGTGCGGCGGCACGCTCTACCAGGTTTCCACTCTGCAGGCGCTGATGCAGGGGGATTACTACGGCGCGGTATCCGCCGGAGCGCTCATGGAGCGCGGGGATACGGGGCTTGGCACCTTCGACGCGCTGGACGGCGAAATGGTGGCCGTAAACGGCATGGTCTACAAGGCCGCGTACGACGGGAGCATCACGGCGGTGGGGGACGAGGAATTGAGCCCCTTCGCTAACGTCGCGTTCATCGGGGACGGGGCCGCGGCGGAAAGCTCCTTTGAGGGCGGCTACGACGGCCTGCTGACGGCGCTGAATTTTCTCGTGCCGGATACGAACATGCCCGTGGTGTTCCGCGTTGAGGGCAGCTACGTAAACGTGAAGGTGCGCAGCGTTCCCGCGCAGCAGGAGCCCTACCCGCCGCTGACCGGCGTGGTGAAGAACCAGGCCGTGTTTGAAGCCGCGCAGGCGTCGGGCGTAATCGTCGGTTTCCGCTTCCCCGCCTACATGGGCGACATCAACACCACAGGCTACCACCTGCATTTCCTGTCAAACGATCTTACCTTCGGCGGGCATCTGCTGGACGTGGAAAGCGGCGCGATACAACTGCGGTACAACGTGCTCGACGAGTTTACCATGACGCTGCCCGACAGCGTCAGCCTGTATAACCTGGCCGAAACCACGGACGCGGAAATCGAAACCGTGGAACAGCATTAGGGCGCGCGGCAGACTCGCTTTTGTCCCGACGGATAAATTTCCCGCCGTATGCAATGGCAGCGGCGGGATTTTGTTTGACGGCTGTGGAACGCGGTTTGTAGAAAGTTTACAGTACGGCTATAGAATATTACCTAAGATGTGGTATGATAATAATAAAGGAGATGATAAAAAGTAACGGAGAATGCTTTTCAGCATATCCGTGAATATGCAACCGGCTTTCGTATGCCGATACGCAATCCCAAATGGCAGTAATTTTTAACAAAGGAGAAAAAGAAATGTTTGGTAATAAAAAGAACATGGTTGAAAAAGCAATCAAAAAAAAACACGTCAAAACGCTGATAGAACTGAGCGTAAATAAAGACAAGGCGGTTTGCTTGGCGGCGATTGCCGGTCTGGCAGGCTTGGGCGGTGACGACGCATCCCATTATCTGATCACACGCCTGCAGAGCTTGGATCCGGAAATGCGGATTGCCGTCGCGCAGGCGCTGGGCACAATCGCCAATAAGCACACCAAGGCGTTCCTTTCCGCGCAACTGCAAAAGGAAACAGACCCGAAGGTCGAAGAAGCAATGCGGCATGCGATGGTGAAAATCAAAGAATATTGAACTGGCAAACGATACCTGTATCGTTGAAGCATATTGAATACCTGCCAAAACCGCCTGACAGGACGGCGGTTTCGTTTTTATGCCGATATTGCGCGGGGCGCGCTTTTCGTTTATGATGAACGTATAGAGCACGGAACCAACGTTTCACGCGAACCGCGTTTTTGAGGGTAAGCATGTTTCACATTCTGGTCATCGACGACGACCGCAGCACCCGCAGGCTGATGCAGGAGGTGCTGCGGGCGGAGGGCTATTCCGTCATCACCGCCGAAAACGGCGAGGACGCCCTGCGCGTGATGGATACGGAGCACGTCGATCTGGCGGTGCTCGATCTGATGATGCCAAAAATGGACGGCTACGCCTTTACCCGCGCGCTGCGGGAGGCGCAAAACAGCCTGCCGATTTTAATGGTCTCGGCCAAGCAGGCCCCCGCCAGCCGCAAGGAAGGCTTTATCGCGGGCATCGACGACTACATGACCAAGCCCGTGGACGAGGAAGAGATGCTTCTTAGGATCAAGGCGCTTTTACGCCGCGCCAGAATCGCGTCCGAGCGCCGCATCGAGATCGGCGAGGTGTGCCTGATTTACGACAGCCGTACCGTGACGCGCGGGAATGAAACAGTCACGCTGCCGCATAAGGAATTTTTGCTTTTGTACAAGCTGCTTAGCTATCCGGGCAAGGTGTTCACCCGCATCCAGATCATGGACGAGGTCTGGGGCATCCAGTCGGAAACGGGATGGGAGACCATCACCGTGCATATCAACCGCCTGCGCAAGCGCTTCGGCGA
>JAFGGL010000013.1 GCA_016930575.1 Clostridiales bacterium
CCGGGCAGCCGTTTTTCCGACGCCGTCGTAGGCGACGAAACCATTGTGGAGAACAGCGTGCTGCTGCAATGCTTCGTCGGCAGCCACACCACCGTGGGGCCCTTTGCCTACCTCCGCCCGAAAGCGAACATCGGCGACCACTGCCGCATCGGCGATTTTGTGGAGATTAAAAATTCCAACGTCGGCGACGGCACCAAGATCAGCCATCTCACTTATGTGGGTGACGGCGACCTGGGCCGGCACATCAACCTGGGCTGCGGCGTAGTGTTTTCCAATTACGACGGCAAGGTAAAGCAGCGCACGGTCGTGGACGACAACGCCTTTATCGGCTGCAACGTCAACCTGATCCCGCCCTTGCACGTGGGCAGGGACGCCTACATCGCCGCCGGCAGCACGGTGGACCAGGATGTTCCTCCCGACGCGCTGTACATCGCGCGGGCGCGAGGCGCCATCAAGGAAGGCTGGGTCACCCGCCGCAAGGAGAAGGGGAAGCTGTAAACCATGCGACTGATCGTCGGCCTTGGCAACCCGGGAGATAAATACGACCACACCCGCCACAACGCGGGTTTTGACGCGCTTTCCATTCTGGCGGACAAGCTGGGCATCAAAACCGCGAAACTCAAAGGAAACGCGCTGATCATGGACGGGCGAATCAACGGGGAAAAAGTGGTCCTGTGCAAACCGCAGACCTATATGAACCTAAGCGGCGCAGCAGTCAACGATCTGATGGAGTATCTCAAGCTCACGCCGGATCAATTGCTGATCATTTATGACGATACGGATATCCCGCAAGGCTTTCTGCGCATCCGCCGCGGCGGCAGCGCGGGCACGCACAACGGCATGCGCTCGGTCATCGCCTGCGTCGAGACCGAGGATTTCGCGCGCATCCGCATCGGCATCGGCGAAAATCCGCCCGAATACGAGCTTGCGGATTGGGTGCTTTCGCATTATAATACGCCGGAGGAACGGCAGACAGCCTTCGACGCCTACCACAAAGCGGCGGACGCCGCCATCGAATGGGTGAAGAACGGCGTGGACAGCGCCATGCGCAAGTACAGCACCAAAAGACCAAAGGCGGAAACGCCCGAAGAACCCGGAGACGACGCATGAACAATGCATTATTCAATGCTTACACGGCGCTGCCCGCGTGGACAGCGCTTTTCGCTCGCTTACCCGAAATGCCCTGCCTGTCGCTGACCGGCATGGCGGAGGGCGAAAAACCCTTCTTTGCCGCCGCGCTCGCGCACGCGCAAAGACGCCCCGTTCTGCTCGTCTCCCCCACGGAGCTTTCCGCCAAGCGCCAGGCGCAGGATATCGGGCGGCTCGGGCTTGCCGCCGCCGTTTTGCCAAGCCGCGACGTGCAGTTCAGCCGCGCCGCCTCCAGCCGCGAAAGCACCTGGCAGCGCTTGCAGGTTCTGCATGACGCTGCCCATGGACGGCTGCGGGTGCTGTGCGTCTCGGCAGAAGCGGCGCTGGACCGCTGCCCGAACCTGAAGGCGTTCCGGGGCGCGTCCCTCGAGCTGAAAGAAGGCGGGCGCATCGCCCCGAGCAAGCTGATGGATACCCTGCTGCGGCTTGGCTACGAGCGCGTAGCAATGGCGGAAGGGCGCGGGCAGTGCGCCATGCGCGGCGCCATCGTGGACGTGTTCCCGCCCACGGAACTGGACGCGCTGCGAATCGAGTTTTTCGACGACGAGATCGACAGTATCCGCCGCTTCGACGCCATCAGCCAGCGCAGCATCGAACGCGTAAAGGAAGCTAATATCACGCCCGCGTCGGAGTGCATTCTCGCCGATCCCGAGACCGCCGCCTTACGCTTCGAGGCCGCGGTCAAAGAACACGCAGGCATCGAAAACACGCCTTTGCGGCAGCAGGACGGGCTGGATACCCTCGACGATTTCTTCCAGGCCATCGATTCCGAAGAGGCAGCCGCAGAACTCGCAGCAAATGCAATGATAGATGAAGCGGACAAGCTCGAGCCGCCCTCCCGCATGAAGCACCACCTGGACGACGCCGCGCTGCTGCGCGCGGGGCATCCCATCCGCACCGCGCCGATGTGGCTGAACGTGCTGTGCACGGATACCGGCACGGCAGACGAGTATTTACGCGATCCGATCGTCCTCGTGGACCAGCCCGACCAGGTTCAGTCCCGCGCCAGGGCCAAGCACAACGCCTTTTTGACCGAGTGGCAGGAAGCCGCCCTGCGCGGCGACAGCTTCCCCGCGCAGCAGGGGCTGCTGTTCCCGTACGACAACGTCCTTGCCGCCCTCAAACGCCGCGCCGTGCTGCTTCTAAGCGACCTCAGGCGCGGCCTGGGGCAGTTTGAACCGACGGATGTACTGGACTTCCCCTCCGAACCGATCATGCCTTATCACGGGCGGCTGGAGCCGCTGGCCAAGGACATCCGCGCATGGCAGGAGCAGGATTCATCCATCGTTATCCTCACAGGCGGCGAGGCGCGCGGGCGGCGCTTGCTGCGCGCGTTGGAGCAGCAGGATATTGCGGCGATCTACGAGGAAAAAGCCTCTCGGCCGATTCAAACGAGCGAGGTGCTGCTGCTGCCGGTCTCGGTGCACAAGGGCTTCCGCAACGCCGCCGCCAAGCTGTGCGTGATCTCCGACAGTGATTTATACGGATCTGCCTACCAGCGCATTAAAAAACACCATGCCGCGGGCGAGCACATCGCGTCGTTCACCGATCTGAAGACAGGCGATTACGTTGTGCACGAAATGCACGGCATCGGCATCTACGACGGCGTGGTGCAGCTGCAGAGCGAGGGCGTGACGCGGGATTACCTGCTGATCCGGTATCAGGGCAACGACAAGCTCTACGTGCCCACCGACCAGTTCGACCGCGTGCAGAAGTTCATCGGCGCGGAGAACTCTCCGCCGAAGCTCAACAAGCTGGGCAGCGGCGCATGGGAAAGGCAGAAGAACAAGGTGAAGGCGGGGCTCAAGGAGCTCGCGTTCGACCTGGCGGAGCTCTATGCCCTGCGGCAGAAGCAGCGCGGCTTTTCCTTCAGCCGCGGCCTGCCGTGGCAGCGGGAGTTTGAAGACATGTTCCCCTACGAACTGACCGAGGACCAGGAAAAAAGCGTGGAGCAGATATTCGCGGATATGGAAAGCCACCGCAGCATGGACCGCCTGCTCTGCGGCGACGTGGGCTACGGGAAGACCGAGGTCGCCCTGCGCGCGGCGTTCAAGGCTATGCTGGACAACAAGCAGGCCGCCATCCTCGCCCCCACCACCATTCTGGTACAGCAGCACTACAACACCATGAAAAAGCGTTTCGCGGGCTTCCCCGTCACCTGCGAGATGCTCAGCCGCTTCCGCACCGTCAAGGAGCAGCACGAGATCATAAACAAGCTGAAGGACGGCAAGATCGACGTGATCGTCGGCACGCACCGCCTGCT
The DNA here is from genome assembly GCA_016930575.1 of Clostridiales bacterium. GTDB lineage: Bacteria > Bacillota > Clostridia > Christensenellales > Aristaeellaceae > CAXXOK01. Next base: position 3,413 of record JAFGGL010000013.1, read on the forward strand.
TGGCAAGGACGTGAAGTTCAAGGACCTTGGGCTGTTGGTCATCGACGAGGAGCACCGCTTCGGCGTCAGCCACAAGGAAACCATCAAGCACATGAAAACCAAGGTGGATGTGCTCACCCTTTCCGCAACGCCCATCCCGCGCACGCTGCACATGAGCCTGACCGGCATCCGCGACATGAGCCTTCTGGAAACCCCGCCGGAAGAACGAATGCCGGTGAAGACCTACGTGACGCCGTACGACGATTCGATCGTCGCAAACGCCATCCGCCACGAAACGGCGCGCGGCGGGCAGGTGTATTTCCTGTATAACCGCGTGCGTTCCATCGAGAAGATGTACGCGCGGCTGCAGGCGCTGGTGCCTGAGGCGCGCATCGCCGTGGCGCATGGGCAGATGCGCGAAAACGCGCTGGAAGACGTGATGCTGGACTTCTACGCGGGATCGTACGACGTGCTGCTGTGCTCCACGATCATCGAAAGCGGGCTGGACGTGCCCGAGGCGAACACCCTGATCGTGTTTGACGCGGACCGGTTCGGGCTTTCGCAGCTCTACCAGCTGCGCGGGCGCGTGGGGCGCTCCAACCGGCAGGCATACGCGTACTTTACCGTGCGCCGGGATAAATTGCTGTCCGAAGCTGCCGAAAGGCGGCTGACCGCCATCCGCGAGTTCACGGAGTTCGGCGC
>JAFGGL010000014.1 GCA_016930575.1 Clostridiales bacterium
TCAGCGCGATGACAAACGGCCAGACTCCCTTGAAAATCGTTTCTGTCGGTATATCGCCGGCAACGCCTTTGACGATAAAAACGTTCATCCCGACGGGGGGCGTAATCACGCCCATAGCGACCACGAGAACGATAATGACGCCGAACCAGATCGGATCATAACCAAGCGTGCCCACGGCAACCGGATAAAAGATGGGGATCGTCAGTAAAATCAATGCCAACGCATCGATAAAGCAGCCTAAAACGAAATATACGATCAGAATAACGCCGATGATCGCATAGGAGGGCAGGGGCAGGCCTGCCGCCCATTGCGCAAGCAAAATCGGCAGACGGCTTACGGCAATAAACCTGCCGAAAACCATCGCGCCCGCGACCATCAGCATAATCATCGCGGTCGTACGCACGGTATCAATCAACGACTTCCGCAGTTTTTCCAAATTCAGGCGTTTCCTGAGCACGGTCACAAGCAGCATACTGGCTGTGCCGACAGCTCCCGCTTCAGTCGGCGTAAACCAACCGGCGAATAGCCCTCCGAGGGAAATCACAAAAATGAGTATCACTTCAAAAAGGCCGTCCCCTAATGTCTGTACTCTCTCTTTCCAGCTGTACTTCGCGCTGACGGGGCCAATGGACGGCCTGCGCTTCACAACAAGGTAAATCGCAAGCATATAGAACAACATCAGCAGGATTCCGGGTACGATCCCTGCGATGAAAAGCTTACCGATGGATTGCTGCGTGGAAATGCCGTAAACGATGAAGATAACGCTGGGAGGGATGAGGACGCCCAAAGCGCCTCCGGCGGCAATGCTTGCCGAAGAAAGCGAATCATCATATCGATACTTTCTCATTTCGGGAAGCGCTATGGCGCCCATGGTGGCGGCCGTTGCGGTGTTCGACCCGCAAATCGCGCCAAAGAGCGCGCAGGCAGCCTGCGTGGCAATGGCGAGGCCGCCCGGTTTGTGCCCCACCATTCTGTGCGCAAAGCGAAAGAGGCCGGCGCCGATACCGGAATGATATGCGATAAATCCCATCCAGATAAACATGGGGATAACGCTTAACGAATAAGAAGAAAAATTTTTGTATATTTCTTGCGGCATCAGGTTGATAGCGGCGGGAAAAGAGACGATCGTACCAAATCCCAAAAACCCCGATATCAGCATAGCGAAGGAAATGGGCACTTTCAGTGCGATCAATAAAAGGAATACTATAATACCGATCAAGCCGATTATTTCAGGATTCATGCGTATTCTTCCTCCGAACGCTATTATATAGATCCAGCAAGAGTACGGCTAAAAAAATAACAAAACCGATGCCAGCCACATAGACAAAGATATAGTATGGTATTTTTGTCGTCGGAGAGACTTCGCCGCTCAGAGCAAGCGTATTCGCATAAAGGAATAAGCTGACCGTCACGCCCCCCATCACAAGGCATGAAACGCTGCCGCAAATGATCGCGATCATCCTCTGGACGCCGGGCTTCATTTTATTGACGATAAAATCAATCGCGATATGGCCCCCCACGATCGCACAGTACGCAAGACCGAGGCTGATCACAACAGCTGTTAATATCTCGACCCATTCATACGTACCCAGCAGCGGACTGCCAAATACTTTACGCAGTATTACATTTACGGTAACGAGGAGCATACAGACGAACAGAAACCATCCGGCAATTTCCCCGAATATTCTCGCGGCCTTTTTGATAAAGCGATCAATGCGATCGAACATTTTCTCCTCCGAATTTAATGATTGATTGACTCAATGAAAATACAGTGTCCTGGAAGACCTTTGCCTTTATCCACAGGTTATGGATAAAGGCAAAGGATGGTGTGTGATATTTGCTTGAGTCAGCCCAAACAGCCGACAGCAAAGGAAAAACAAGCCAACCCGCAAGCATCACGGTCCTTATCAGTCGCCCGCATACATCAGATTATATTTCGCGGCAAGCTCATTGATATAGCTGATGACGTCAATGTCTGTCAGGCCCGCGACACTGTTCGTGTATTCTTCCTGCAGGGGCAGGACTTTCTCAATCCAAATCGCTTTTTCCTCGTCTGAAAGCGTGATGACTTCCATCCCCATTTCATTGACGGCATATTCCATTGCAGGTTCATTTGACGCATCCCAAAGCCCGATGCCGACTTCCTCATGGAATTTAGCCGTCGCCGCGGTCACTTTGTCCTGGAGGTCCTGCGGCATAGAGTCCCACTTCTCCTGATTGAAGGTTACACAGAAAAGCGTATTGTACAGAAACGGCGTTAAGGTAATATAATCTGTTACTTCCGCTTGATTCCAATCCTTGAGCACTTCGACAGGAGATAAATTGCCTTGTACAACGCCTCTCTGAAGCGCTTCATACGCTTCATTCTGAGTCATGCCGACCGGTGTTCCACCAAGAAGAGAAAGTGTCTTCGCGCTCAGCCCTGTGGCTCTGATTTCCATTCCTTGCAAATCAGCAAGCGTCCGAACGGGGATTTTTGTAAACAAGTCTCCCGGGCCGGTAGCGATGACCATCATCAGGTGCGTATCCTGGACTTCAGGGGGATTGAGCGTTGTAACGCCTTCCCACGCAACCATGCTGGCGGACTTTGAATTCATATAGGTAATGCCCGGCAGCTCGAAGGCTTCCAGAACGGGGAAACGGCCTCTTGTATAGGAGAAACACGCAAGCCCGATATCCGCGATGCCCTGGACTACGCCGTTATAGATATCTGCCGCTGCCAACAGCGTTCCGCCGGGATAACTCGTGATTTTAACCTGCCCGTCGGTCGCTTCATCAATTGCTTCAATCCATCCTTGAACAAGTATTGTTTCGGCATTATGTGTAGCTGGGAAGAAATGAGCAAGGTTGAACTGATACGTTTTCGCCGTATCGCCCGCCGCCGTCTGCGCAAACGATACAAGCATCAAGGTGCAGAGAAGAACCATGGAGAGGATCCGGGTAAGGGACCATGCGGGTTTTTTGAACATAGAAATACACTCCTTTTCGTTCGTCGCAGATAGTCTGCAAATGACTAACAAAAGAGAAGTGCTCTCAATGCGTCTTTGCCCTACTATCCTACCGTGCTACATTGCAAACAGATACTTTTCTACATTGCTAAACATGACAATGATGATTAGCAAACTGCATAGACAGTATAATAGGCAAATCATGGATTTGTCAATCGAAAGTTTTTACAATCGCCTGCTTTAAAACTATTCACATTTCCTCCAGACAGCTAAACGCTCCGTCGAAGAGCAGCTTGCATACCCTGTCGTTGCGCGTCCAGCCCTCGTCTCCCGGCACATAACGGTAATACCGCTCCACCTCCATGATGACGCCGAGGTACGCCTGCGCGAACGCGAAACGGATTTCCTTCCCGCGGCCGATCGTGATCGGCTGTTCCGCAAGTTGATTGTAGATTCGCAGGCTCGCCTTCTTTTCTTTCAGCGGCTTGCCGAATTCAAAGCAGATGAAATCCATCACCGGGTCGCCCCAGTATCCGCGCTCGGGATCGATCATCACATGCCGGAAACCGTCCGGCGTGCGTTCGCAGATGATATTGGCTTCCCACAGGTCGAAGTTCACCATGCGGCATGGCACACGATCCAAAACCGCCGCATGCTTCCGGATATACCGAAGCGTCTTCTCGCCGTTTTCGCAGGATTGGCCCACCGCCTCCGCGTCTTTCACCATCGCTTCGGCCATGGCATGCAGCGCCTGCACCCAGGTATCGAAAAGCCTGTTCTGCGGGTATCCGAAACCGTTATGCTCAATGCGGTGCATCTTTGCCGCGATCTGCGGCAGCAGCGCGGCCGCCGCTTCTTTCTCCCCCGGCGTAAACTGCGTTTCGTTCATCTGTTTGCCCGGAATCCGCCGCATGATAAAGTAATCCGACGGCAGCAGCGACCGGGAGATATCGGTATACACGATCTCCGGAATCCCCACGTCGGTGTGCGTGCGCAGCTGCTCATACCAGAATAGCTCCGAGCGCATCATGTTTTTTTCGTAGGTCATCACCGGCGTCGCCTCGGCGGGCGCGGCTTTCAGCGCGTACGCCTCCCCGCCCGCGTCAAAAGCATACACCGCGTTGAACTCCCCCGCGCCCAACGGATGAATGTTTTCAATTTTCACAAATCCGGCGGACCTGCATAGTTTCTTGATTTCCTTTTCACTCAAATTCGCCTTCGTTTTACTAACCATCGGTTGTTTTCCTTTTATACAATCTGAGATATTCTTGTTGTATTCTCTTTATATGCAGTTATTCCCTTTCACATGAAAAAGACTGGGTAATCTGTCCCAGTCTTTATGGGTCACATAGGGAAACAATGATGAAAGAACCTGTGCGATGCCGGATTGGATTTTCGCTAGATTGCATTTGCGGGGATTGAAGTAGTAGCAGCGCTACGTCGAAATCCCTGCAAGCGCAAGATGGCGGAAATACGACCGGCAGCGTACGGGGAATTTCGTTATTGTTTTCCTATATTTAGTACATGCCGCCCATGCCGCCCATGCCGCCGCCGCCCGGCGCCGCAGGAGCTTCCTTTTCGGGGATGTCGGTCACAAGGCTTTCGGTGGTCAGGATCATCGCCGCGATGCTTGCGGCGTTCTGCAGTGCGTAACGGGCGACCTTGGTCGGGTCGATGATGCCGCGTTTCACCATATCCACGAAATCGCCTTTGAGGGCGTCGTAGCCGTAGCCCTTTTTCTTGGTATTCTTGATCTTGTCCGCGATCACGCCGCCGTCAACGCCGGCGTTCTCTGCGATCTGGCGCAGCGGTTCTTCCAAAACGCGCAGGATGATATCCACGCCGGTCTTCGCGTCGCCTTCGAACTGGTCCAGAACCGTCTTCACGGCGTCGATTACGTTGATGAACGCGATTCCGCCGCCGGGTACGATGCCTTCTTCAACGGCCGCGCGGGTCGCCGCCAGGGCGTCCTCGATGCGGAGCTTACGCTCCTTCATTTCCACTTCGGTGGCCGCGCCGACCGCGATCACCGCCACGCCGCCGGCGAGCTTCGCCAGGCGTTCCTGCAGCTTCTCACGGTCGTAATCGCTGGTGGTGTCTTCAATCTGCTTGCGGATGGAGTTCACGCGCGCGTTGATCTCGCTCTTCTCGCCCGCGCCCTCGATGATGGTGGTGTTTTCCTTGTCCACCTTCACCTGGCGGGCTTCGCCCAGCATGTCCATGGTGGCTTCTTTAAGCTGCAAGCCCAGCTCCTCGGTGATCACCTGGCCGCCGGTCAGGATGGCGATGTCGCGGAGCATTTCCTTGCGGCGGTCGCCGAAGCCCGGCGCCTTGACCGCGACGCAGTTGAACGTGCCGCGCAGTTTATTCAGCACCAGCGTAGCTAGCGCTTCGCCCTCGATATCCTCGGCGATGATGAGCATCTTCTTGCCGGCCTGCACCACCTGCTCCAAAACCGGCAGGATCTCCTGGATGTTGGAGATCTTCTTGTCGGTGATCAGGATCGCGGGGTTTTCAAGCACCGCTTCCATCTTATCGGGATCGGTCACCATGTAGGCACTCGCGTACCCGCGGTCAAACTGCATGCCTTCCACGGTGTTGAGCTCGGTTTTCATGGTCTTTGATTCTTCCACGGTGATGACGCCGTCCTTGCCGACGACGTCCATGGCTTCGGAAATCAGCTGGCCGATGGTCTCGTCCGTCGCCGAGATGCTGGCGACCTGGGTGATCTCCTGCTTGGAGGAGATCGGCTGGCTGAGTTCGCGCAGGGCGTCCACAGCCTTGTTCACCGCGGCTTCCAGGCCGCGCTTGAGAATCATCGGGTTGGCGCCCGCAGCCAGATTGCGCAGGCCCTCGCGCACGATAGCCTGCGCAAAAAGCGTGGCGGTGGTCGTGCCGTCGCCCGCGACGTCGTTGGTTTTGGTGGCGACTTCCTTCACAAGCTGTGCGCCCATGTTTTCAAAGGCTTCCTCCAGCTCGATCTCCTTGGCGATGGTCACGCCGTCGTTGGTGATCATCGGAGCGCCGTATTTTTTATCCAGCACCACGTTGCGGCCCTTGGGGCCGAGTGTGATCTTCACGGTGTTTGCCAAAGCGTCTACGCCCCTTTGCAGCGCGCGGCGGGCATCCTCGCCGTATTTTAATTGTTTTGCCATACTAGATTACCTCCTCAAATTCTCGCCGCGTTATTCCACGGTCGCTAAAATATCGCTCTGGCGGACGATGATGATCTCCTCGTCGTCCAGCTTCACTTCGGTGCCGGCGTACTTGGAATAGATCACCTTCTGCCCGGGTTTGACGATCATCTTCACTTCTTTGCCGTCTACCAAGCCGCCCGGCCCGACGGCGATGACTTCCGCCATCTGCGGTTTTTCCTTGGCGGAACTTGTCAACAGAATGCCACCCTTGGTGGTTTCTTCCGTTTCCAGATTTTTAATGACCACACGGTCGCCCAGGGGTTGTACCTTCATGTTAATGCCTCCCTATCCATACTTTTTTAATGAATGTATACTTCTTGTTGTTGTTAGCACTCAACTGGCCTGAGTGCTAACAACACTGTTAGTTTACGCCATTTCAAATGATTTCGCAAGCGTTAAACATTTCAAAAATAGCACTCCGTTTTTGTGCAATATGAATAAGTTTTCCGCCCTGTCCATTCAGACTTGCCATCCATGTTACAATGCGAAGGAATCCTTTGTTCAGTAAGCCCCAGAATATGGCCGGGAGATGACTGCTTTGACCCCGCGCAACGAATGGATACCTGCGCTGCTTTGCTGGTACGAAACCGCCAAACGTGACTTGCCCTGGCGGCGCACCGGCGACCCCTATGCCGTATGGATCTCCGAGATCATGCTCCAACAGACGCGCGTGGAGGCGGTGATCGCGTATTACCGACGCTTCCTCAAGGCATTCCCCACCATACAGGCGCTGGCAGATGCGCCGCAGGAAACCGTGCTGAAGGCCTGGGAAGGGCTCGGATATTACAGCCGCGCGAGGAATATGCACAAAGCCGCGAAAATGATCTGCGATTCGTACGGCGGCGTCTTTCCCGGCAGCTATGCGGAGCTCAGGAAGCTGCCGGGCATCGGCGGGTATACCGCGGGCGCGATCGCCAGCATCGCCTTCGGGAAACCGGTCCCCGCTGTCGACGGCAACGTCAAACGCGTCGCGTCCCGGCTGTTCGGCATCCGGGAGAACGTCAACCGGCCCGCCGTCATCCGCGTTATACGCGGTGCACTAACCGGCGCCATCCCCGACGGACAGGCGGCTTTGTTCAATCAGGCGCTGATGGAACTTGGCGCAACGGTCTGCATCCCGCACACGCCGCATTGCGAAACCTGTCCGCTGGCCGGATATTGCGACGCGTACGCCGCGGGCGACGCGGACAGCCTGCCGGTCATCGACCGCAAGAAACCGCCGCGCGAGGTATCCGTCGCGGTATGCCTGATTACGCATCACAACGCCGTTTTGGTATTCAAACGCAGGGAACGCCTGCTGCAGGGGCTGTACGTGTTCGGCCTTGCTGAGGATATCACGGATACTGCCGGCGCGCAAAACCACTTGGCGGAGCGCGGGTTGAAAACGCGCTTTATCGCGGACCTTGGAAACGCCAGGCACGTGTTCACCCACCGTGTGTGGAACATGACAATTTACCGCTTCGAGCTTCTCAAGTCCCCCGGCGCTGCGTTCCTGCGCGAAAACGACGCGCTTTTAGTCGAAAAAAAGCAACTGAAAGCGCTGCCCCTTCCCGTCGCCATGAAGGCGGCGAAAGAAGCAGCGCTTAAAATCCTGTAAGTCGCTATTACGCTCCCAAGTATGCCTGGCGCACTTTTTCGTCGTCGAGAAGTTCGCTTGCCTTTCCGGACATCGAGATCTTCCCGTTTTCCAGCACATACGCGCGGTCCGCTACGGACAGCGCCATTTTCGCGTTTTGCTCCACCAGCAGAATGGTAATGCCTTCTTTATGCATGTCTTCGATGATGTTGAACACCTCTTTGACCAGGATCGGCGACAATCCCATCGAAGGCTCGTCCATCACGATCAGCTTGGGCGCGGACATCATCGCCCTGCCCATTGCCAGCATTTGCTGTTCGCCGCCCGAAAGCGTGCCGGCGATCTGTTTGGCGCGCTCTTCCAGCCGCGGGAAGTGCTTGTATACCTTCGTTAGATTCTGTGCAATCTCGGCACGGTCTGTGCGTGAGTACGCGCCCATGAGCAGGTTTTCGATCACGGTCATCCGTCTGAACACCTGCCGCCCCTCCGGCACGTGCGCCAGGCCGAGGGAAACGATTTCATGCGCCCTGACCTTGCGAAGGTTCTTCTTCTGATAGTGCACCTTGCCGGATTTGATGGGGATAAGCCCCGTCAGCGCGTGCAGCGTGGTGGTCTTGCCGGCGCCGTTGGCGCCGATCAATGACACGATCTCGCCCTCGTTGACTTCCAGCGAGATTCCGCGCAGCGCCTGGATCGCGCCGTAGGATACGACCAGGTCTTCGATTTTAAGCATTCTCAACAGCCTCCTCTCCGAGATATGCCTCAATCACGTCGGGATTGTGGGCGATCTCATTGGGAAAGCCGTGCGCGATCGTGTTGCCGAAGTTGATGACCTGGATGCGCTCGCAGATCTTCATCACAAGGCTCATATCATGTTCGATCAGGAAAATGGTGATATTGAACTTTTTGCGGATATCGTAGATACAGGCGATCAACTCGGACGTTTCCGTCGGGTTCATGCCGGCGGCTGGTTCGTCCAAAAGCAGCAGTTTCATATCCGTCGCCAGCGCCCTGGCGATCTCGAGCTTGCGCTGCTGCCCGTAGGGCAGGCTTTTCGCCTGGAAAGCCGCTTTGTCGTCCAGATGGACGATCCGCAGGCAGTCCATCGCTTTATCCTCGATATCCTTTTCGATCTGGAAATACTTCGGCGTGCGGAACATCGTATCAAACAGGTTGTATTTCACGTCCTTGGTGAACGAAGTCTTCACGTTCTCCAGCACCGACATCTCGCCGAACAGGCGGATGTTCTGGAACGTTCGCGCGATGCCCTGCTCGATGATCTTGTGGGTCTTCATCCCCGTGATCCGCTTGCCCATCAGGTAGATCTCGCCTTCGAACGGTATATGCAGCCCCGTGAGCATGTTGAACACCGTCGTCTTGCCCGATCCGTTCGGCCCGATCAGACCCACGAGTTCGCCCTCCAGGATCTCGATGTTGAAATCGTTCACGGCCTTCAGGCCGCCGAACATCATACCGAGTTTTTCCGTCTTTAAAACAATAGCCCTTTCACTCATTTCGCTTCGCCTCCTATCGCACGTTCGCTTTTTCTGAATAGGAGTCGGCGTAGAGAGAACTCATAGGTCCCCATTAAACCGAAGGGCTTAAACATGATGACAATCGTCAGCACAAACGCGTAGATCAGCATCGGGAAGGCGAATATGCTTTGCAGGAACTGCGGCATCGCCGCAACCCACGCGCCGTTTTTGATCTCGTAATTGAGCATATACATCCCGATCGCCGCAATGATCGATCCAGTCAGCGATCCCATGCCGCCGAGCACGACCATCACAACGATGAACGTAGAATTCCAGATGGACGAATTGGCAAAGGTGAACGTACCCGTGGTGAGCGAAGAAGTGCTAATCGCGTACAATCCTCCGGCCAGCCCCGCAAAGAATGCGGATATGGTGAATGTGAGGATCTTATAATACGTCGCGTTTATCCCTGAGGCGTTCGCAGCGATCTCATCCTCACGGATGGCTTTGATCGCGCGGCCGTACTTGGATGTGGTGTACATGAACATGAACGCGACACAGATAATCGTAAGGAGTATTGGGAAATAAACATACTGCGCCTGCAGCCTAGAATTGATTCCAAGTCCATTTTGATATAAGTTTGCACTTGCTGTTCCCTCAGCAAGTCCGTTGCCACCGGCAAACGGAAGGTTTGCAATCACATTTTCTATAATCAACCCAAATCCCAAAGTAACAATCGCAAGGTAGTCACCACGCATGCGCAGTGCGGGAATACCCATCAATAAGCTGATGATACCGGCTACAATAGCACCCAACAAGCTACAACCAAGCATAACGCCAATCAATTGCAATGGCGGCGCAGTCTTTGCTATAAATAAACCTGCACGCTCCAGTGCCAGCGAGGAAAGCGCCGCGGTATACGCACCGATCCCCATAAAACCCATGTGCCCCAGAGTTAGCTGTCCTAAAAAGCCCATTGTCAGATTCAGTGACGTTCCAAGTAAAATGAATATACACAAATGCCAGATAATCGGTACGAGTTTAAGTCTGTAATTGTTGTCGCTTAAAGAAACAGACAGAATGTAGATAACGATAATCAGCAATGCAACCATGATTACATTAGTGATAACGCCTCTGAGTGATTTTTTCCGTAGATCCGTCATACTTTTTCACCTACATTCCTGCCCATGATGCCCGCCGGTTTCACCAGCAGCACGAGGATAAGCACCACGAACACCAGGGCGTTGGCCAGTGACGAGCTGATATACGCCGTAACCAGCGCTTCGATCAGGCCGATCAGCATGCCGCCAAGCATCGCGCCCGGAATCAAACCGATACCGCCGAGTACCGCGGCCACAAAGGCTTTCAGGCCCAGCATCGAGCCCATGGTCGTCATCACGGCGCGGTACTGCGCGCAGTACATCAGCGCGCCGACAGCGGCGAGACCTGCACCAATGATAAAGGTTATGACGATCGTCCTGTTCACATTGATGCCCATAAGCGTCGACGCCGCTTTGTTTTCGGAAACCGCGCGCATGGCACGCCCGATCTTTGTTTTATGGATGAAAAGCTGCAACCCCACCATAACAAATGCTGCTATAATGATTGTAAAGATCGAAGTCCAGTTCGTGTTTACGCCAAAAAGGTCTATCCTGCCGGACTGGAAGATATCCTGCGTGATCGCCTTGGGGTTGGGGCCGATAAACGGGATGGCCTGCGCGAGATTTTGGAGTATCAGGCTGACGCCGATCGCCGTGATCAGCGCGGTCATGCGGTTGCCTTTTTTGCGGACCGGCCGGTAGGCCAGCAGTTCTGCCAGGACGCCTACAGCCGCGCAGATGATGATCGCTGCGAATACACTCGTCCATGCAGGCAGTCCGAAACCCATGAGGACCGGTATCATAAAAAACAGCGTGTAACCGCCAACCATGATGAATTCGCCATGCGCGAAATTGATCAGGCGAATGATGCCGTAGACCATTGTATATCCCAGTGCGATCAGCGCGTACACACTGCCGATTCTCAGTCCTATGATGACCTGCTGCAGGAATTCCGTCATCAATGATCAAGCCCTTCTGTGCAATACTGTGTGCGAAAGCGCCTTGCGGCGCTTTCGCACACTAATTGTTGAAACGATATGATTCTTAGTGCTGCGAGGTTACGAACTTCTGCACCAGCTTGCCGTCCTCTTCCACAAAGGTGAGGATTGCAACGGATTTGTCAGGTGTGCCGGTTTCGTCCAAAGTCATATCGCCGGTGACGCCGACATAATGCATGCCCGCCATCGCGTCGCGGATCGCATCGTGGTCCAAGGACCCTGCGGTCTCGATCGCCTGGGCAACCATGTACATTGCGTCATATGCCAGGGCTGCCAGTGCGTTGAGCGATTCGGCCCCATATGCCTCGGTGTACGCCGCGATGAAGTTCTGCACTACTTCCGAAGGATCTTCCGGAGAATAGTGGTTGGTGAAGTACACGTTCTCATACGCGGTCAGATCGCCCACGGCAACATCCTGCGTTCCGTCAAAACCGTCAGCGCCGATGATCGCGCCTAAGTAACCGGCTTCGCGGGCCTGCGGGATGATCTTGGGGCCGACGGTGTCGTAGTAGTACGGCGCAAACAGCACTTCAGCGCCGGATGCCGCGATCGTAGCCAACTGCGAGGAGAAGTCGACGGCCATGGTGTCGGAGGTGGACTGTTCCTCAACGACCTCAATGCCATAATCCGGAGCGGCCGCTACGAACGAATCACGCAGGCCGGAGGAATACGCATCGCCTTTTGCATACAGGATAGCCGCTTTGGTCCAGCCCTGAGACGCCGCATACGACGCACACATCCTGCCCTGGAAGCTGTCCTTGAAGCAGGCACGGAACACATAGTCGTCTTCTGTCGTGATGGAATCAGCCGTCGATGTGGCGGTGATGAGCACGATGCCTTCGTCATTGGCCGGGCCGGTGATAGCCGACGTAACGGAAGAAGCGATAGCACCGATAATGGCTACAGCGCCTTCGCTCAGCAACGCATTGAAGCCGTTAATTGCTTCAGCGGGCGTGAACTGGTTGTCCTTTGTGGAAATGACAACTGTTCCGCCAAGGATGCCACCGGATGCGTTAATCTCGGATGCAGCCAAACGGATGCCGTTATCTACCGCAGTACCGTAATTCGCAATAACGCCGGTCATCGGGGCAATGTTACCGATAAGGATTGTCTGGCCTTCGAGCGCACCCTCAGCCGATGCAAACGAGATACCCATCGTGAGCATCATGACGGTAAGTAGAATGGATACAAGCCTTTTGATTTTCATACCTTTTCCTCCTTAGATTTTCGTTTTTGACCGTTTTCATAAACGGTAGGGATACGGCAAAAGAGCATATGAATGAATGCTTGGCATATACCCCCTTGTATGTCCTGTATTATATGGTAGTTTTGACGTAAGGTCAATCTGTTTTTTGTTTGTATTTTGCATTTTTATCAGCTTGTATGCAAATACTGCATGGCTCGAATACGCCTGCTGCGCAGCCTTTCCCTAAGCCGCATTCCTGCAAGCCGGCCGGAATCTCCCCGCCTTTGCATAAGCGGCGCGGTATGATACAATGAGCGAACCGAAACGGAAAGGACGGATGCCTGCGTGAAAACGACGCTTGGGCGCATACGCCGTGCGGACCAGGATTATCATCTGATCGATCCGGGCGACCGCATCGCCGTGGGGATCTCCGGCGGCAAGGACAGCCTGCTGATGGCCCACGGACTGTCGCTGTACCGCAGGATACGCAAGGATTTCACCCTGCAGGGCATCATGCTCACCATGGGCAGGGAAGCGCCCGACACCTCCGCGGTGGAGGCTTTCTGCGAGGTTGAGGATATCCCGTTAGTCGTACGCTATACCGATTTGTATCAGATATTGTTCGAGTTGCGAAACGACCGCAGTCCCTGCCCGCTGTGCGCCAAAATGCGCCGCGCGATGCTGTGCGACATGTCAAAAGAGCTGGGCTGCGGCAAGCTGGCGCTGGCGCACCACCGCGAAGACGCGCTGGAAACACTGCTGATGAGCTTGATCTATGAAGGCCGTTTTCACACTTTCCATCCGAAAACCTATATGAGCCGCACCGGCATCACCGTCATCCGCCCGATGATCTATATGCCGGAAAAGGAAGTCGTCCATATGCAAAAAAAGCTCTCGCTTCCCGTGCAGCAAAACGCGTGTCCGGCCAACGGAAACACGAAGCGGCAGGAGATGAAAGAGCTTCTCAAAGAACTCGCCAGGCGGTATCCGCATCTGCGGGAAACCATGCTTTCGGCATTGAAAAACGACGATCAATACAGCCTGTGGGAAAAGGACGGCCCGCGAAAGCCGTAACCACAGGCGTTATCTGGGCGTTACGCCGATCCTGATCTTCTGCGCGTACGCGGGATAGGTGCTGCGCGTCAGTTTATCACGGTCCGTCTGCACGCCGTTTTCATAGGTCACGCGGTAGGTATCCACAACATACCCGACCATCGCTTCGCTGATGACCTCCGTCTCATCCATATAGGTCACGTAGGTCCCGTCTTTGTCCTCCATATAGACCGGCTCAACGGGCGGCTGCAGCACCTCGACGATCTCCGTTTCAAGCGTGTAGCCGATATTCTCGAGATCCATGCCGTAGATGCGCACTTCGCACATCAGGCGTTTTTTATTTGACGGGTCTTGAATCACATGCGCCGCGATGAAGATCTGGCCGCCGGAGTTGTTGCGGAACGACATATCCTTTTCCGCGCCTCTGGTATCGGACACCGTTGCGTCCATCCCCAGGTCGGTATAGCTGACCTTCATGGCATGCGGGGTGTGGTCGATCAGGTCCATTCCCGCCAGCATCGCCGCGAGGTACACCGTGGTGCTTGCCTGGCAAACGCCGCCTCCGATGCCGAGTGTCAGTTCGCCGTAGTTATACTCATAAGCGCGGTAAAAGCCGTTTTCCTGCGTACGCCTGCCGACATAGGTGTTAAAGGAGAATTTCGCGCCGTCGTTGATGATCTGATTGTTGATCCTGGAAAACGCAACTTCGATGTTCGCGTTGCGATATTCCGATGATTTCGAATCGATAGGCGTCACGGCCCTTGCGCGCAGCGCATAGTATTTTTCCAGATCCACGACGGTGAAATCCGGCATAACGGTCTCGGTCCGCATCAGGATCTCGCCTGATTCAAACGCGCCGACCATCTGAAGGATCTCTGCTTTCAGCTGCTCCGTATCAAGCCTCCTGCCGATGACCTCTTCCTTGAAGGTGAAAGGCTTCGTGCTGCTTTCCGGATTGAATGAAACATATTCGGCGTCCTGCGGCTGGATATACGCGGCCGCTTCAAGGTCCGAAAGGATATCGTCGATCTGCGAGGTGTCCGCGTCGTAGGAAACGCTTGAAAAGCTGTAGGTGTTCGCCTTAGCCTCCTGGATCTCCCGCTGCAGTTCAAAAATCGTTTTGCGGTCTGTGGCGCTCGTCTCATGCCCGACCGCCCACGCGGCTTCCAGCGCTTCTTCGGGGTCGCGCCTGATGTTCAATGTTTCCGACGTGATATCCCGGTACATCCCGTTGGAGCTCTTCAGCCGCACATACCAGGAACCCAGGTCCTGGTTGATCCGGCCACGCACGGCGGCGTTGCCCTCCTCCCAGGTCATGCCGCCCAGATCGATGCCGTCCACCGATACCCCGTCCAGAAACACCGAGGTATACGGCGTAACGTCCAGATAGGCCTTGCCCACATAGATGCCCCCGCCGATCGCCGCGACCAGCACAAGCACGAGCAGCAGTTTGAACAGCTGCCAGCGAATGCCGCGCTTCTTCTTCGGCTTTTTAGGCGCATATCCCCCGTTTTGAAAATCCTCGGGGCGCGCGCCCTGCTGATGGATATAACTCCGCTGGTTGCCCGACGGCGGGCGGTTCTGCGGCGGTTGGTTGCTGCGGTAGTACATCAATGGTCTCCTTTGCTGTCTGGGCAAACGATGATTAAGAGCTTATGCGATGCCTTGTTGGGTTTCCGTCAGGTTGCGTTTGCGGAAGTCGAAGTAGTAGCAGCGCTACGTCGAGACTTTCGCAGGCGCAAGATGGCGGAAATAAAGCATGGCAGCGTGTAAGGGATTTTATCAGCGCTTACCTAGCGTTTGACTCGTTGATTGCCGCTTGCAGGGTATCGATATCCTGTTGCCAGGTATGCCATCCGGAAGGGTATTCGCCGATCTTGTTTCGTAAACTCCAGTCTCCGTGAAAATCGCTGCCGCCCGTCACCAGCAGGTCCAGCCTGCGCGCAAGCTTGTACAGCCATTTCGTATCCGAATGGGAAGCCGACGGATGGAACACTTCAACGCCCATCAGTCCCACTGCTTTCATCCTGACGATGTATCGCTCCAATTCATCGCCCCGAAAGCCGCTGCGCATCGGGTGCGCAAGCACCGGCACGGCTCGTGATTTGCGCAGGATGTCGATGGCTTTCTCCCAGGAGTTGTGCCGCAGAGGGATGAACGCGGGCCTGCCTTCCGCCAGATATTTTCCGAAAGCCTCGTCTATGGAGCGGACCAGCTGTTTTTCGATCAGCATCCGCGCAACATGCATCCTGCCTATCGAAGCATCCTGTTCGTCAGCCTGCGACAGAAATTCCGGCGGGAATTCGATGCCTGTCAGAGTGTTTAAAATCCGGACGGTCTCGCGCGTCCTTTCGACGCGTTTGCGCCGCAGGGCGGCAAGCTCGCTTTCCAGCGGTTCGCTGTCCGTCCTTACGCCGTAACCAAGCACGTGCGTTAGCCCGCTATCGCCGCTTGACATCTCGATGGCGGGTATCAGTTGGATGCTGCGCTGCGGGTACGCGGAGGCATTCAGCGCATCGGCCATCGGGACCAGACCGTCGGCGGTATCGTGATCACTCAGTGCGATGACGCGCATGCCGCGTTTTTCCGCCAGCGCGCAAATCTCATCCACAGTGCGGGTACCGTCGCTGAATGTGCTGTGGATGTGCAGGTCAACAGGCGGTCTCACGGCTCGATAAACGGTTCTTTTTCATTCACGTCGCTTGGCTGCGGCGACGCGAAAGCGGGCGGTATCGTATCCGCCGCTTCACCGTTGGCGTGCTCCTTTACAGGCAATTCGCGGATCGGTTCCTCTTCCTCGGGTTCCTCATCCTCAAACTCGGGTTCCAGCACATCCGGCAGTTTTTTACCGCTCATCACGATTTCAAACTCATTCAGGTTCAGCGTTTCATGCTTAAGCAGCGCCTTGGCGACGCGCGTGAGCTTTGCTTTGTTATCGCTGAGCAGCTTCACGGCGCGCTTGTAGGCTTCATCCACGATGCGCTTCACTTCGACGTCGATCGCGGCGGCCGTCTGCTCGCTGAACTCGCGGCTCTGGCCGAATTCCATCCCGACGAACACCTCGGTATCGCTGGACAGGTACACCGTGCCGAGTTCGCTCATGCCGAACTGCGTCACCATGCGGCGGGCCAGCTCGGTGGCGCGCTTCAAATCGCTGGAGGAACCCGTGTAGATGTCGTCCAGCGCAACGGCCTCGGCGGCGTGGCCGCCCAGCGCCATGGTGATGATGCCAAGCATCTTGGTTTTGGAGATATTGTCGTTCTCCTCGTCCGGCAGGCTCAGGGTGTGGCCGCCTGACTGCCCGCGCGGCACGATGGTGACCAGGTGCACGTTGTCGCACTCCGGCAGGAGGTTGGCGATCACGGCATGGCCGGCTTCGTGGTAGGCCACGGTCTGTTTATCCCGCGGCGTGACCTTATGGCTCTTCTTCTCGGGCCCCATCTGCACGCGGCTGATGGCTTCCACAAGGTGCCTCTGGGTAATCTTCTTTTTCCGGTCGCGCACGGCGAGGATCGCCGCTTCGTTCATCACGTTTTCCAGATCGGCGCCGGTGGAGAACGGCATGCGCTTGGCGACGTTTTCAAAATCGACGTTCTCGCTCAGGGGCTTGCCGCGGCTGTGCACCTTGAGGATATCCACGCGGCCCTGGAGGTCCGGGAAGTTCACGGTCACCTGACGGTCGAAACGGCCGGGGCGCAGGATTGCGGGGTCTAGGATATCGGGGCGGTTGGTGGCCGCCATGACGATGACGCCCTCGTTGGTGGAGAACCCGTCCATCTCGACGAGCAGCTGGTTGAGTGTCTGCTCGCGCTCGTCGTGCCCGCCGCCCAGGCCCGCGCCGCGGTGGCGGCCTACGGCGTCGATCTCGTCGATGAAGATAATCGCGGGTGCGGCCTTCTTGGCCTGCTCGAACAAGTCGCGGACGCGGCTTGCGCCGACGCCGACGAACATTTCCACGAAATCCGAACCGCTGATGGAGAAAAACGGCGCTTTCGCCTCGCCGGCGACGGCCTTGGCCAGCAGCGTTTTTCCGGTTCCGGGAGGGCCCACGAGCAGGACGCCCTTGGGGATGCGCGCGCCCATTTCGATATATGCTTTGGGGTTCCTGAGGAAATCGACCATTTCCTCAAGCTCTTCTTTTTCTTCCTTCGCTCCGGCGACGTCCTTGAAGGTGACCTTCACCTTGGAAGGATCGCTCATGCGCGCGCGGCTCTTGCCGAAGTTCATCACCTTGGAGTTGCCGCCGCCCTGGCGCATGATGAGGAAATACCAAAGCCCCATCGACAGCGCCACGATGAATAAAAGCGGCAGGAAATCCACGTACCAGGGAGTGACCACCGGCGCGCGGTACTGCACCGTGAAGGAGAAATCGCTCACGCTGATCTCATCCAGCGGCTTGCCGGTCGCAGTCGCGGTGATCTGGCGTACGGTCTCGATAAAATCATCGCCGATAGTGGTTTCAAAATCGTACTTGCCGTCGGGGAAATCGGATGCGGGGATGGTGGTGCCTTTATATAAACCGACCAAAGCGGTGCCGCGAATAGCCACAGACTGTACATGATCATTTTCGATCGCCTGCAGCAGCGCGGGATATTCTATTCTTAAGTTGACCGATTGACCGAAACCGCCGTTCAATATCATTGCGATCAAGATGAATGCGGCGATCAGCACCACATATCCCATCATACCGCGTTGTGATTTCTTCAAGCGTATGTCCTCCTTGCAATCCTGGGAAAGCATGCCCGACGGTTCGCTTTGCCGTAGGCAAACCATTAGACTTGATTATATCATATTTACACTATAATACCAACACCCGAAACAAAGAAAAGCCCTGCGTTTGCAATCTTTTACATCGCGCTTGGTATGTCCGAAAAGCGCTGAAAAACCCGAATACGCCGCTGAGGCGCATTCGGGTATCAGAGTATAGACTCAATATCCGCTTGCCGCCGCGCGGCTATGCCTCGTACACACCGGGCAGGATTTCGTCGCCGTACTTCTCCCTGGCGCCCGTAATCTTCGCGATCGCGGCGTCCCAGTAGCCAAAGATCTCCTGCGGGGTATCCGCGTCCATCTTCTTGAAGAACGCCTTGGTGCGCTCGAGCTTTTCGATCCACTTCGTGCAGCGGAATGTGAACAGGTAAGCGTAGTCCTTCTCGGAGAAATCCTCGTTCAGGTGCTTTTTGAACAGCGGCGCAAGATCCGTATACCGCGGGATTTTACCGGTCGGCGTATCATAGGCGTCGTATTCGCCGTGGATACGGCCTTCCGCCCAGTGCAGCCAGACTTTTTTCGCCAGCTTGCTGGTCATGAAATGGCCGTCCTTGCCGCGCATGAAGTAGTTGTTGGAAAAGATCTTGGGCGCGTCCTTCACGCCTTCGCCGAATTTGATGTTGTTCATGGTGTAACGGCCCAGCGGGTAGGACACAAAGTCAAGGTTTGCCATGGGGCTTGGGCTGCGAACGCCTTCGGCGCCCAGCGTCGCGCTGGTGGTCTCGGATTCAAGCGTACAGGCCTTAAGCAGAATGCCGTCTTTCCAGTCGGGGGATTCCTCCACGGGCACGGTGGTGTCGCTGTCGCGGCCGCCGTAGAGCACGCCCTCGACCTTCACGCCGTTTTTGGCTTCAAAGCCTTTCTGGTCGATATTGTCCAGATAATCAAGCCGCATCGTATAGCGCGCGTTGCCGTGCGCGATATCGACCTCGTTGCCCTTTGCGTCCTTCACGCCCTCGTGCCACGCGCCGAAATGGTTGCGGCCTTTCTTGGGCGCATCCACTTCCATACCGAGCCAATAAGGCATCCCGTCCGGGCCTATAAGGACGTTGGAGAAGATGACCTCCTGGTTCTTCATTAAGTTCTCAAAGATCACGGGGTCGTCCTTGGCGTTGACGTCCTTGATGATGCCGAACATCCCGTTTTCCACGTTCACCGCGCGGAACTCGCCGCCGGTATTGCGGAAATAGGCGATATCGTCTCCGACGATCTGCTCGCCGGGAATCATCGCGGTGGAGGTTTTGCCGCAAGCGGAAGGATACGCACCGCAGAAATAGGTCTTGCGGTCCTTCTCCTTATTCACGGCGGCCATGACGAACATATGCTCGCACAGCCAGCCTTCCCTGCCGGATTTTGAGATGGCAAGGCGCATGGCGTGCTTTTTCAGACCTATGGAGTTACCCGCGTACTGGTCGTTCATGGAATACACGATATTATGCTGCGTATCCATGTAGATCCTGCGCTTGCCAAGGTTTTTGGTGTTGTTGTTTTCGTCCAGCTCGCCCGCGGAATGGATGAAGCGGAAGAAGCCGTCCTTCTCGGAATCCTTCATCTTCAGGAAGTGGCTGTACGCCGAACGGTATAAAATATGCTCGGAATGGGCGACGTACCAGCTGTCGGTAAACTGTATGCAGGGGATGGTAAAGGGGCTTTCGGTGGGGCCTTCCGAGAAAAAGAGCACAACCGCCGGCTTGCCTTTCATGATACCTTTGGCGATGTCCATGATCTCCGCATAGCCCTGCTCGTATTCAACGGAATTGAGCGCTTTCATGCTCTCGAAATTCTCTTTTTTCACCAGATACCTGGTGTTGACCTTATCACGGGCCTGGTCGCCGTAGCTGTCCCAGTGGATGGTCTGCTTGGGCAGTTTCAGCGTCATCTCCTCGCCCAGCTTTAAAGCCTGGTCGCGCACATACTGTATATCGCTTTCTGAGTCCGTGCAGACAAAAATGGAAGCGGGATCGCAGTGCTCGGTGAAGGCTCCGATAAAATCCATCACTTTCCCGTTATCAAGCGCCGTCAGTTTCCGGTAACTTTCGCCGCTCATCCGTTGTTTCAACAGTTCCTCGTACTTCATAACCCTATCTCCTTTTTTGATTAGAATCCCCTGTCGTACCGCCGTATCTTTCCCATATGGGATAAGAATCAGCAATCTCCCCCAAATAACATGATAATTGATTTTGTAAAGCAAGTCAATGTCCGCAGCCAGAGTTCACAGCAATTTCATACTTATGCAATCACCGGCGACCGCCCTTGTATGATTCTGTTGGAATACAAGGATTTTTACACATCCGTGCCCTCCTTCCGTCCCGTTTCCGCATGAAAAAACCGCCCGATATCCTCAGGCGGTCATCGTTTCGTTAGGTTTTTATTTCTTGGACAGGAATCCGCTTTTCTCCCACAGGGCCACCCAGTCCCTGAGCCTCAGGAACAGGTCGGCGTTGCAGCCGGTTTTGGACATCATATCGATCAGCTGCACCAGCGCTTCGCGGTTGGTGGCGCTGCCCAGCACCGTACGCACGGCCTTCAGGCTTTCGATGGCCTGAGAATCCAGCAGCATGTCCTCCCGCTTGGTGCCGGACTTGCGCATGTCGATGACGGGGAACATCGGTTCGTTCTCCTCGGGCGTATCCAGCCACAGCGTCATGTTCGCCGTTCCCTTGAACTCCTCAAAGATGATATCGTCCACGCGCGAGCCGGTGTTGACGAGGATGGTCGCGATCACCGTCAGGCTGCCGCCCTCGCGGGTGTTGCGCGCCGCGCCGAAGAAGCGCTTGGGCTTGATCAGCGCTGACGGCGTCACAGTGTTGGTCATGGTGCGGCTGCCCTGGGTGGCCGCCGCCTGATAAGCGCGGGTAAGCTTCGTCAAACTGTCCAGCAGTACGATGACGTTTTTCCCCTGTTCCACCAGGCGCTGCGCGCGCTCGAGCATGGTTTCGGCCACACGGGTCTGCGCGTCGGGCGCCTCATCAAAGGTCGTTGCGAATACGTCCGCAACGCCCTCCAGCGTATCGCGCACCTCGGTCACCGCCTCGGGGCGCTCGTCGATCAGCAGCATCATCAGTTTGGCGTTCTTGTCGTTTTGCTTGATCGCCTTGCATATCTCCTGCATCATCACCGTCTTCCCGCTCTCCGGCGGCGCGACGATCATCGAACGCTGCCCGAAACCGATGGGCGCGATCAGATCGGTGATGCGCATCGGCCAGTTATTCTCGGATTCGCAGTTTTCAAGCAGTATCCTCCGGTTGGGATAGATCGCGGTCAGCTCGTCAAACAGCGGCCGTTCCGTGTCCGCGTCGTAGGGTCTGCCGTTGATCTTGTCCACATACATCAGCGCGGCGAACTTATCGATATCCCGTCCGGGACGTACCTTGCCCTCGACGAAATCCCCCGTGCGCAGGTCGTAGCGGCGGATGGCGGCGACCGATACGTAGAAGTCCTTGCGCCCGGGCAGCAGCGAAGGCGAGCGCAGAAACCCGAAACCGTCGGGCAGGATCTCCAGGATTCCCTCTCCGGGCTCGCCCTCCGGCGCCTGCAGTGCGTCGGGAATCTCGCCGTTTTCCAGGCTCTCGATGATCCTGGGATCGCGTACGGGTTTATAGACCGAATCGTTATAATATACCTCGGAAGAGCGGGAATGCTGCCCGGCGTGCGTGTTCGCTCCCGACGGATACACCGGGCGGTGATATTCCATGCGGTTGTTGCTGCGGTATTCCTGCCTGCTGTAATCGCGAGGCTGCGCGGCGCGGTATCCGAGCCTATAGCCGTCGATGGTCTTCTGCGGCAGCGGCTTCTCCTCGGGCTGACGCCCGCCATACATGCCTTCACGGTCGGGCGTCGAAGCGGGCGTAACAAAATTCGTACGCGGGCCGAAGCGGGAGGGGTTGGTTCCCTGTGTTTCCCTACCCGGAGAATTTCTCATCACCGGGTTGCTTTTAAGGTTTGAACGCGCCTGCCGCACCTGCTGATATGCGGAGCGGTAGCTTTCGGCCAGCCCGCCCCTGGGATCGACGCTCGTCACGTCGGCCGAAAGCGGCGCCGCCTGCAGGGTCTCGTTGTGCGTATCCTCCGGCGCTTCCTCCACGCCAAGCGCGCCGGCGATCTTCTGCACGATCGCCGCCTTATCCACGCCGGCCGTAAGCCTGATATGGTTTTCCTTTGCCAGCTTGCGCAACTGAACGACCGTCATTGCCTGCAAATCGCTTGACAACAATGATATTCCTCCTTGTATGTAGTAATTAACAGTCTGAAAATGACCGCATTGACCAAGGTTTCCGTTATGCTTTCACGGCAATCACCGCATCGCGGTTGACCGCCTGTTCCACCCAGTGAGAGAAGTCGTTGAACGGAGGTTCCGTCATAGGCTTGAGCCCGGCGTGCTCCATCGCCGCGCACACGACGTCCCGCTTCAGCGTATAGGTGTTGAACGCTACCGCCGTCGCGCCGCCGGTTTTCAATGTCCTGCAAAACGCAGGAAAGCATTCCTCCATCAGCCGTTCCAGGGGCGCGATGCCCCGTTTGTCCCTGGCTGCGTGCTGTACGCCGTAGGGCAGATCTGAAACGATCAGGTGGCAGCTGTCCGCGCCCGCCATCCTGTCCGCCAGCGCCGCGTCGCCCAGAAACAACCTGAGGCTGCGGGTGTCCCCGGCTTTGAACGCTTTGGGGGTGTTTGCCAGTCGGTAGCGGATCTCCTCTGCATGTCCGCCCTCCGGGAGCGTTGCGGAAAAGGTTTCGCGTTTGTGCTTGTAGCGGTGGTACTGCAGATAGCGATTGAAATAGGTATCCGCCTCGTGGACGGCTTTCCTGTTCACCTCGACGCCGACGGCGCTGCCGCCCTCCTGCAGCGCGCAAAACAGGGTCGTTCCGCGCCCGCAGAGCGGGTCCGCCACCGTCATCGGTTCTCCGTCAAGCGCGAATGCTGACGCGGCTTTCGCGCAGTGAATCATCATCAGGGTGAAGTCCACGTTCGTTTTGCCTTTATACTTCAGGACCTGCGGAAGGTCTGCGCTCAGGTACGCAGACTGATGAGACTGCAGGGGTTTGAGCCAGTCGCCGTCTTTTACGGCCGCGAAAGACACGCCCGAATGGCCGGAGAGTATACTCCATCCCCGTTCGTCTATAGGTTCTGTCTCAATGATGATAAATCGCGTGCCTGCGAGTTTTACCTGCGTGACGGCTGCTTCGGGCGCAAGCGCGTACAGTAAACATTGCATCTCAATCAGGGCTAGCTTCTCCATCGAAAGGGCATAGCGGGCGTTTGCATGCGGTTTTATTTCAAAGGCATACTGCAAGAAGACTCCTCGCTTTGACGAGATGAATGAAACATGAAGATAATCCCTGATTGAACAATATCACGGGCCTGAATATTTGTCAACCGCGGGTCCGCATGCCGGCGATTCGTCATAAAAACAGCCCTCCCCGGCTCTGCGGGAAGGGCTGTGCCCTCTAATATTTCCGTTTGCGTGCGGCTTCGGCTTTCTTCTTGCGCTTGACGCTGGGTTTTTCGTAATGTTCACGTTTACGCGCTTCCGCTAAAACACCTGAACGGGCACATTGGCGTTTGAAACGCTTCAGAGCGCTTTCCAGGGATTCATTTTCTCGGATACGTACCTCGGACACTGCTATCCCTCCCCTCGCTCATCTCGCCGGCTTCCCGTGCAAAACAGCGTGGGAAATCAAGCTATTACTGATAGATTATACCGCTTTGCATGTTTTGCGTCAACCATGAATTTACAATTTAGCGGGATTTTTAAACTGCCGGAACGCTCTACGCCATCCGTGCGGACAGCGGATTACCGCCGATGACGTGAAAATGCAGATGCTTAACCGTCTGGCAGGCGTCATGCCCGCAGTTGGACACCATGCGGTATCCGCTTTCGGCGATTCCCAGCTGTACGGCCACCGCATGGCAGGCGCGCAGGCACGCGGCGATCTCCTTGTCCGGCATCGTATCCAGGGCCGAAAGCCCGGATACGTGCTGCTTGGGGATTACCAGCGCATGCTGTTTCGCCTGCGGGCTGATATCAAAAAACGCGTAGGTGAACTCGTCCTCATAGATTTTCTTGGAGGGGATCTCACCGCTGAGTATTTTGCAGAACAGACAGTCATCCATTGCGTTCATCTCCTTATATCTATTGTGTTCACCAATTCGCCGCGCATTCCTTCTTTGGTCAGCTCCGACAGCCGCACGGGAAGGATCTCGCCTATGTTTCCCCCTTCGCAGATCACCTGTACATACTGCGGCGTGAACCCGGCATACGCGCCGCCGCGCCGTTTTTCCTCAATGAGCACGGGCTGTACGGTATGAAGCAGGCGTTTGCGGTATGCGGCGGATAACCGGCCGCCGACCGCTAGCAGGCGGCGTACGCGCTCGTCTTTGACATGTTTGGGCAACTGCACGGGCATATCCGCCGCCGGTGTGCCCGGCCGCGGGCTGAAGGGAAACACATGGATCTTCATGAACCCAACTGTTTGGCAAAAGGCAAGCGTTTGAGAAAACTCCTCTTCCGTTTCGCCCGGAAAGCCGACAATAACGTCGGTCGTCAGGGCGGCGTCCGGGAACGCCGATTGCAGTTTTTCCGCCGCCGACAGGAACTGCGCCGTGTTGTAGCGACGTTTCATACGGCAGAGCACCTCGTCGCTGCCGGACTGCAGCGCCAGGTGGAACTGCGGGCAGAGCCTGGGTATGGCGCGCATCGTATCTGCAAACGCGTCGGTGACAACCGGGGGTTCCAGCGAACCAAGCCGGATGCGTTCGATGCCGCCGGTTTCGGCTACCGCCGCTACGGCGTCCGCAAGGGACGGTTTGTCCTTTTGGTCCCGTCCGTAGCTGGTGAGATGCACGCCCGTCAGGACGATCTCTTTGAAACCCGCTTCTGCCAGCGCCCGCGCCTCCCCGCGAATATCGTCAAGCGTACGGGAACGGATACCGCCGCGCACCACCGGTACGATGCAATAGGTGCAGCGGTTGTCGCAGCCTTCCTGTATCTTCATCAGCGCGCGGGTATGCCCCAGATGTCCGCTGATATTCAGCGGCTCGAACGCCGCGCGGCTGAGGCTTTCCACCGCGACGATCCGGGCGTTTTCCATGATCGCCTGTTCAAACAGCTTGACGACCTCGCCCCGGCGCTGCGTGCCGAGTATCAGCCGCGCGCCCGTTTCGAGCAGGGCCTCCCCCTTATTCTGCGCCAGGCAGCCCGCTATAATCAGCTCGCCGCCGGGGTTCAGCCTCCCGAAACGCCGAACCGCCTGCATACTCTTGCGCTGGCCCTCTCCCGTCACGATACAGGTGTTCACCACATAGACATCCGCGGGCGCGCCCTGTTTTGCCGAAATGTATCCGTTTTCCAAAAAGCGCTCCAGCATGGCTTCGCTGTCATACTGGTTCACCTTGCAGCCCAGGGTGAAAAACCGCACCGTTTTTGCCATGCTACATCTCCCCGAGCGCGGCCATCGCCACCGCCAGCGCGCATATTCCCGCCGTTTCCGTACGGAGGATGCGCCTGCCCAGCGTCACGGTCTTTGCACCCAGCGCCGTCAGCATTCCGATCTCCTCTTCCGTGATGCCGCCCTCCGGGCCGATGACCAGGGTGATCTCCCCGGGCCGATCCCGTATGACCGCTTCGGAGAGGCGCAGTGATGTCTCTTCCTCCCACGCCGCGTACACCGTGCCGTGTAGCTCTTTCAGCGCATCGGAAAACCGCATAACGGGAAGTATCTCCGGCACGTGCGCCCGGCCCGCCTGCTTGGCGGCTTCCAACGCGATGCGGCCGAGGCGTTCCCGTTTCATGTCTTCCTTTGCGGTGATACGCGCAACCGAGCGCGCCGTCTCCACGGGCAGCACCCGGTGCACGCCGAGTTCCGTGGCTTTCTGTACGATCCATTCCAGCTTATCCGCTTTGGGCAGCCCCTGCACGAGCGTGACTTTCACAGCCGGTTCGGGAGACGGCAGCTCCTCCGTGATCCGCAGATGTACAACACCGTCCTTAACGGCGCCAATCTCCGCGCCGTACAGGCGGTCCGCCGAGATCAGCCGCACGACATCGCCCGCTTTCATGCGGAGTACTTTCACCATATGCTCGCTTTCCGGACGGGAAAGCGCAACCGTATCCCCGGTTGCGGGCGGCGCAGCCGCGTCGAGCCAGCAGCGGTGCATGCTATTTTATTCTCCTTGCGCACAGGGCGATCCATTCGCCCTGTTCCTTCCGCGCGATGATGGCAAATCCCGCGTTCGTCAGCGCGTCCGTCGCGTCCTTCTCGTGTTCCTTGATGATCCCGGAGCAGAGTATATACCCGCCTGTCTGCAGATACCGCTTTACGGGTTCGGCAAGCACGCTGATCGCGCCCGTGATCAGATTGGCTACGACCAGATCCGAATCGATCGCCTCTCCCCGAACCATATCGCCTTTCACCGCATGCGCGGTTTTTTCCACACCGTTGCGCAGGATATTCTCCCCGGCTACCTTCACGGCATCGGGATCGATGTCGATCGCAAGCACTTCCGCCGCGCCGAGTTTTGCCGCCGTGATCGCCAGGATACCGCTGCCCGTGCCGATGTCCATCACGCGCATTCCTTTTTCCAGGTATTCCTCAAGCATCACCATGCACATGTTCGTAGTCTCGTGCGTGCCGGTGCCAAACGCCATGCCGGGGTCGATCTCGATGACGATATCCTTGCTCCCGGGGCTGAAGGGCTCCCAGGACGGCTTGACGATCAGGCGCTTGCCGATGCGAAAAGGCTTGTAATACCTTTTCCAGCTCTCGGCCCAGTCGTCGTCGGCAACAGCGGAGATCTCCGCGCTGAGCTTGCCCATATCGATGCCGGAGGATTTGAGTTTCAGCTCCTTTAGCTGCGCTTTCAACGAATCGAGCTTTTCTTTGTCCTCCTGCGAAAACCAGCCCTTAACCAGCACGTCCCTGGGCATCTTTTTGACCATCTTCTTGTCGTATGTTTCCCAGACATCATTCTCTTGGTTGGCGGCCTCGACGTCCTTGCGGTCCATCACCTGCGTGCCGAGCGCGCCGCAACGCACCAGCAGATCGCTGACGAGATCGCTGCCCGCAGTGGTGGTATGCACGATTGTTTCGATCCATTGCATTGTAAAATCCCTCCATAGCGAATGGGCTTTTCAAAAGGAAAAGCCCATAGCGTTACTTATCTACAGACTGCGCGAACTGGCGCAGCAAGTCCTTCTGCATGGTGTTGAGTTTCTTGGGAATCTGCACCTGTACCCGTACCATGAGGTCGCCTTTGCCCGATCCGTGAAGATGCGGGATACCGTACCCCTTCAGGCGGAACACCGTGCCGTTCTGCGTGCCTTCCGGGATACGGTATTTTACAGGCTCTTTGAGCGTAGGCACCTGGATGTCCGCGCCCAGCGCCGCCTGTACCATGGAGATATTCAGATCCATCGTAAGCGTTGTGCCGTCGCGCTTGAACACGGGATGCGGCTTGACCGACACACGCACGTACAGGTCGCCGGTGGGGCCGCCGCGCCGCCCGGGCTCGCCGTTGCCGTTTAAAATAATGGTCTGCCCGGAGTCAATGCCTGCGGGAATCCTGATGGTCGCCTTGCGCTTTCTGCGCACGCGGCCGCTCCCCTGGCAGGCGGTGCACTTATCGGAGATGATCTTGCCCTCGCCGCGGCAGGTGGGACAGGCTCGCACCGTCGTCATAAACCCGTTGCTTGCCCGTACCTGCCCGGCGCCGTTGCAGGTGGGGCAGGTTTTGGCGCTTGTGCCGGGTTTTGCGCCGCTGCCTTTGCAGGTCTCGCAGTTTTCGTTGCGGTAGAACTCAAAGGATTTCTGCGTCCCGAAGGCGGCCTCTTCAAAGGTGATGGTCATTTCGTAGCGCAAATCGTCGCCGGGAACCGGCCCGTTTGAACGCACCGTTCTGCCGCCCATGCCCCCGCCGAAAATAGACGAAAAAATGTCGCCGATGTCGCCAAAGCCGTCAAAGCCCTGGAACCCGCCCGCGCCTCCGCCGCCGAAGCCCTGCATATTGGGGCCGTCGTGGCCGAACCTGTCATACTGTGCGCGCTTTTTTTCGTCGCTCAATACCTCGTTGGCTTCGTTGATCTCGTTGAAACGATCTTCGGCTTTGTGGTCGTTGGGGTGCAGGTCGGGATGGCATTCCTTCGCCTTTGTGCGATATGCTTTTTTAATGTCGTCCTCGGACGCGTCTTTCGGCACGCCGAGGACTTCATAGTAGTCGCGCTTGGCCATGGTTCACCTGCTTTGCGTTGTTTCTTGAAATGCCCCGGCAGGATCTGCATGTTTGCGCTGCCGAGGCAATATTGGGCGGTTTCTTTGTTACTCCACGTCGAAATCGGTATTCACGGTTCCGTCGTCGTTCTCCACGGGGCCGTCCTGCGGAGCCTCCTCCTCCTGTGCCATTTCGGGCGCGCCTTCAGGCGCCTGCTGCTGGTACAGCTTGCCGAAGATAGCGTAGACCTTCTGGGTCATCGGCTCAATGGCCGCCTTGATCTGTGCGGCGTTATTGGTTTCTTTCACCTTCTTGAACGCTTCCAGCTCGGACTGCACGGTGGCCTTGTCCTCGGCGGAGAGCTTGTCGCCGTTTTCACGCAGCTGCTTCTCCATCTCGTAGATCAGGCTGTCCGCCTGGTTGATGACTTCCACTTCTTCCTTGCGCTTCTTGTCTTCCTCGGCAAACTGCTCGGCTTCCTTGACGCGTTGCTCGATCTCTTCCTCGGACATGTTGGTGGATGCCGTGATGGTGATCTTCTGCTCGTTGCCGGTGCCCTTGTCCTTGGCGTGCACGTTCACGATGCCGTTGCGGTCGATGGAGAAGGTGACTTCGATCTGCGGTATTCCGCGCGGAGCGGCAGGGATGCCGGTCAGCTGGAAGCGGCCCAGGGTTTTATTGTCGTACGCCATGGGACGTTCGCCCTGCAGCACGTGGATCTCCACGGTGGTCTGCCCGTCCGCCGCGGTGGAGAACACCTGCGACTTCGTGGTGGGGATGGTGGTGTTGCGTTCGATCAGGCGGGTGAAGATGTGGCCTTCGGTCTCAAGCCCCAGCGAAAGCGGGGTGACGTCCAGAAGCAGCACGTCCTTTACCTCACCGCCCAGCACGCCGGCCTGGATGGCCGCGCCTACGGCGACGCACTCGTCAGGGTTGATGCCCTTGAAAGGCTCCTTCTTGGTGATCTTCTTCACCGCGGCCTGCACGGAGGGCGTGCGCGTGGAGCCGCCTACCAGAATGACCTTGTCGATATCGTCGGCGGTGAGGTTTGCGTCCTTTAAAGCCTTGTTCATCGGATCGACGGTCTTGTCCACGAGGTCCGCGGTGAGTTCGTCAAATTTAGCGCGGGTCAGGGTCATATCCAGGTGCTTGGGGCCATTCTGGTCGCTGGTGATAAACGGCAGATTGATGGACGCGCTCATCACGCCGGAGAGGTCGATCTTCGCCTTCTCGGCGGCTTCCTTCAGGCGCTGGTGCGCCATGCGGTCCTGTCTGAGGTCGATGCCGTATTCCTTCTTGAAATTGTCGGCGATCCAGTCGATGATGCGGTTGTCGAAATCATCGCCGCCCAAACGATTGTTGCCGTTGGTGGCCAGCACTTCAAACACGCCGTCGCCGATCTCAAGCAAGCTTACGTCAAACGTGCCGCCGCCCAGGTCGTACACCAAAATTTTCTGCGTACCTTCCTTATCCAAACCGTAGGCCAGCGACGCCGCCGTGGGCTCGTTGATGATGCGCAGCACTTCCAACCCCGCGATGCGGCCCGCGTCCTTGGTAGCCTGGCGCTGGCTGTCCGAAAAATATGCGGGTACGGTGATGACCGCCTGGGTGACGGTTTCGCCCAGATAGGCTTCCGCGTCGGTCTTCAGTTTCTGCAGGATCATCGCGCTGATCTCCTGCGGGGTATAGCTCTTACTATCGATCTTCACCTTGTGCGCCGAACCCATCTCGCGCTTGATGGAAAGCACGGTGCGGTCCGGATTGGTCACGGCCTGCCGCTTGGCGATCTGCCCGACCAAACGCTCGCCTTCCTTGGTAAAGGCGACGACCGAAGGCGTTGTACGCGCGCCTTCCGCGTTGGGGATAACAACAGGCTCGCCGCCTTCCAGTACGGCAACGCAGCTGTTGGTCGTTCCTAAGTCGATTCCGATGATTTTGCTCATTGTTGGTTCCTCCTTGTTCCTATCCGCTGTTTTTTCAACTGTAATCGCAATTTATATTTGGAAAAGGCAAATGCCCTTATCCGCCGTTAAGTCTCCGGCACGACCTTGACCATCGCGTGCCTGAGCACCGTATCGCCCATGCGATACCCTTTCTGGAGCACTTCACATACCGTGCCTACTTCGCCGTCTTCCTGCGTGCCGGTGAGGATGGCGTGTTCCAGATTGGGATCGAATTTCTCCCCGAGGCGGTGGATGGGCTTCACGCCGCGCTTATCAAAAACGTCGTATAGCTGGCGGGAAACCATCTCCATGCCTTCCTTGAGGGCCTTGTCCTCGCTTTCCTTCGCGGCTTTCATTGCGCGCTCCATATTGTCCAGCACCGGAAGCAGTAAAAGAATGATGGACTTCGCCCCGTCTTCAAAGGCTTCGCCGCGGACGTTTTGATTGCGGCGGCGGTAGTTTTCAAAATCCGCCTGCACACGCTGGGCAAGGTTTAAGTATTCGTCCACTTTGCAGTTGGCCTCGGCCAGCGACGCTTCCAGCGCGTCAAAATCCGCTTTCACGTCGTTTCCGGCGTCTTCCACGGCTTCCACGGCTTCTTCCCCGTCCCGGGGAAGCGTTTCGTCTTGCGCCTCGGGCGCGGTTTCATCAGGCTTCACGGTCTTATCCTTTGCCATACGATCACTCCTCGTTTTCTCTAAGCAGGCTGGACAGCTGCTTGCCCATCGCGCCCAGTATCCCCAGCACGCGCCCGTATTGCATACGGGTCGGGCCGATCACGCCGATGGTGCCGTTGGTTCCGTTGTCCAGCGAATACGTCGCGGTCACCACCGAGCAGTCCGCAAGTTCCGGAACGCCGGTCTCGGGCCCGATGCGCACGGTGAACGCGACGGATTGCCGCTGCTCCAGCAGCGACAGGATGACGTCCTTGGTCTCCAGCAGCGAAAGGAAGGTGCGCGCCTTCTCAACGTCCGAATACTCGGGGAAGTTGAGGATATTGCTGGGGCCGGCAAAGGCGATCCTGGTTCTCCCGCTTGAACTTTCAACGTCCGCAAGCAATTGGCTGATGCTGTCGATCACGTCGTGCCTCTGCGCAACCTCCCTGCTGACGGTCTTGAGCACCTGCTGAACCTCCCGCAGGGTATGGCCGGTCACGCGCTCGGTCAGCATCCGGCTGATGGCGTACAGCGTGTCCGAATCCAGGTCACGGTCCACGTGGATAACGCTGTCGCGGATGATGCCTGAGTCGGTGACGATCACCAGTAGCGCGCTGTGGTGGGAGATGGGCACGAGCTGCAGGTTGCGGATGGTCATCTCGGCGCTCTTGGGCCCCGTGGCAAGCGAGGTGTAACTTGTGAGATTTGACAGCACCTGCGCCGCGCGGTTGATGACGTCTTCCATCTTGCCGGAGCGATTTTTGAAGTGCTCGCGTATACTCTGCACGTCGCCGGTCTTCAGCTTGCCCGTCCGCAGCAGTTCGTCAACATACAGGCGGTAGGCTTTGGCGCTTGGCACCCTGCCGGCGCTGACATGCGGCTGGTCCAGATATCCGAGCTCCTCCAGATCGCTCATTTCGTTGCGGATGGTGGCGGAAGACAGGTTCATGTCGTAGCGCTTGGAGATTGTGCGGCTGCCCACAGGAATAGCCGTGAGAATGTAATCGTCGATGATCGCCTGCAATATGCGGATTTTTCTCTCATCCATGACCTTCCCGTCACCTCCGTGCGTCGGCCCGCCTCCCCATGTTGTTAGCACTCGCGCCATGTGAGTGCTAACTGTATTTATCATAGCCTTGTTTCGGTGGTTTGTCAAGCATTCCGGCGCAAGAAATACAGGGAAAGGTATACGCTTGTTACCCTTATATCATAAGGCTTGCAGGCATTATCTGACCTTTTCTGACTAAAAAAGTTGTGAATTTTTGTGAAGCATTATCCGTGTTCCCCTTCGTTTTCCTTCATAAACGGCATCAGCGCCGTATTCTGCAGCGCCAACCCGCGTTCGTTCAGGGCCAGGCGGGGTTCGGCGGGATCCGGCGGCCGCAGCCAGCCTTCAGATTGCAGTATAGCGATTGCCTCGCCGTACACTTCGTTTAGTTTCCGGCCGTGCATCGCTTCAAACTCCGTATATCCCACGCCGTCGGTGGTGCGCAGCCCGAGCATGACGGTTTCAAACATCGCTTCTTCCGTATCAATAAGGATTATGTCTCCGACCGGCAGCCGGTTTTGGGAGAGCGCGGAAAGGTATTCGGCCAGCGACGCGGTATTGCTGCGACGGAGATAAACCACGTTTTCAGCGGGCAGCATGCTCGCCGCGTTCAGGCCCAGCCCGAGGTAGTATCTCTGCCGCCAGTATGCGAGGTTGTGGCGGGATTCGAAGCCCGGTACGGCGAAGTTCGAGATCTCGTAGCGGCGGTATCCGAGGGACGCGAGAAGCGCAGCGCCGCGTTCCATCATATCGGCGATATCGTCCTCGTCGGGAAGTGTGAGTTCCCCGTTTTCAAGCATCGTTTGCAGCTTCGTGCCGTCTTCCACTTTCAGTGCATAAGATGATATATGCTTCACGCCCAGTTCCGCCGCCGCACGGATGGAATCGAGGTATTCTTCTACCGTCTGCGTTGGCAGCCCGTACATCAGATCGACGCTCAGGTTACCGATGCCGTGTTTGCGCGCCATATCCAGCGTGTCCTTCACCTGCGAAAAGCGGTGGATGCGCCCGAGCAGCTTGAGAATCCTGTCCTGTTTTGCCTGCATGCCGACAGACAGGCGGTTCATGCCCGCCTCCGCCATCGCGGCAAGCCATGCGTCCGTTACCGTGCCTGGATTGGCTTCGGAGGTGAATTCTATACCCCGCGGGATATGAAAACAACCACGCAGCTTCCGCGTCACCCGACGCATGAATTCCGTGGGCACGACGGACGGCGTTCCCCCGCCGAAATATACGGTTTGAATCTCCGCGTCCGTATACTGCGCCGCCAGTTCCATTTCCTTTGTCAAGCTCGCGCAATAACCTTCGATCACGCTGTCATCCGCCGCAAACGAACAGAAGTCGCAGTAAACACACTTCGACCTGCAAAACGGAAAATGAACGTAGAGTGACATCTGCATGCGGCTGTTCTCCGAAATCTGCAATGTTTATTCATGATAGCACGTACAGAGGAGTTTGGCTATTCGAACGGCGCAACTCCGCGCTGTTCGGATTGCCATTTGCCGGAAAATACAGTATGATATTGAAGGATATCCCAGTGCTTTTTGCAGGAGGCCCCCATGCCGGACGACAGGCTTTCGCACATCCGCAATTTCTGCATCATCGCGCATATCGACCACGGCAAATCCACGCTGGCGGACCGCATTTTGGAGATGACGGGCGTATTCGAGCGCCGCGAGATGGTGGAGCAGATGCTCGACAGCATGGAACTGGAGCGCGAGCGCGGCATCACCATCAAGAGCAAGGCTGTGCACATGCAGTATACGGCCAAGGACGGGCAGACTTACTCCCTGAACCTGATCGACACCCCCGGCCACGTGGACTTCA
>JAFGGL010000015.1 GCA_016930575.1 Clostridiales bacterium
ATTCTTTTTTATCAGGGATTTTCCAGGATTTCAGATAAGTTTCTGATATAATGTGGCAATTCAAAATCAACACCTCATATTTGAATTATGTTGAGCAATGGTTACAATATTTTTCATAGATCAAATAACATCTTACAAGCTATTATTAGATAATTGTCAGAAACCTAGATATCTATAAATTCCCTGAACTCCCTCATTATACCAAATCCGTCCGGGTAATGCGCCGCGAACTGGGGCACGGCGTGGCTGGGGAAGGAGTTGCCTTCGATGAAGCAGGGACCGGAGTTGGTGACCGCGACGTCCCAGGCGATATAGCGCATTTGAGGCACCTTCTTAGCGGCGCGCAGGCACAGGTCCATGGCTTCCTGGAAGTAGGGCACCTCGAAGCCGATGATCTTGGTGCCGGTTATCGGGTGGGTGGTAAAGGTGTTGCCCGCCTTGTCCGCGCCGACGGTCAGCAGTTTGCCGGTTTCAAGGTCCACGCGCGCGGCCATGCCGCCGCAGTCCACGTTGTCCATCACCTTGCCGACGCCGATGCGCAAAAACGCGTACACCACGCCCTGCTTTTTCTCGCCCAGCAGCGTCGCAATGCGGATGGTGTTCACCGAGGCCGGGCACATCTCCATCATCCTGTCGTGCTGGATCAGCCGTTCTTCCAGGATGCCGATGCCGCCCGCCAGCAGTTCCTTGCGGAAGTCCTCCTCGCGGCCCTTGAAGTCCTTCCCGGTATAGTGCTTGATGCCGACGCCCGAGGACCCCTCCAGCGGCTTGGCGATGATATCCGGGTTCTGATCCAGAAACGCCTTCAGTTCGTCCAACGTCGTTTCGGCGGAAAACTTCATCCAGGCGCGCTTGATGTCGTCGCCGAACAGGGCGTTGAACTCCGTCTTGTCGTCGAACAAGTGCCAGTAGGCCTTGTCGTTCATGCGGCGCACGATGGTGTTGTTCAGGCCCCGCGTGATGACGGTCTGCTTCTGCTGTTTGTTCAGGCGGTACATCTCGGCGATCTTGTAATCCATATAGCCAGCGTTGTAGCGGACGGCGCAGCGTAGCAGGTCAAAATACAGCCACAAGCGGCTTTTTCCGCTGCGCTCAACCAGGAAATCCATGGTCTTTAAAAACCGCTTGAAATCCATGCGGAAAACGCGCTTGAAAAAGAAAATCAATCTGCCCATCCTGCACCTCTAAACATTAAACCGGATCAGCGTCACATCGCCGTCCTTCATCACATAGTCCTTGCCCTCGCTGCGCACCAGGCCCTTTTCGCGGCAAGCGGCCATGCTGCCGTGCTCGATGAGCTGCTCGTAGGGCACGACCTCCGCGCGGATGAACCCGCGCTCAAAATCCGTGTGGATCCTGCCCGCGGCCTGCGGCGCCTTGGTGCCGTTTACGATGGTCCACGCGCGGCATTCGTCCTCGCCGACGGTGAAAAACGAGATCAGCCCCAGCAGCCGGTAGCTGGCACGGATCAGCCGGTCCAGCCCGCTGATCCCGATGCCGAGGTCGTCAAGAAACATCTGCTTTTCGTCCGCGTCCATCTGGGCGATCTCTTCCTCGATGCGCGCGGAGATGATAAACACTTCCGCGCCTTCCTTTTCGGCGATATCCTGTACGTTTTTCACCAGCGGCAGCTCGTCCGCCGCCTTGCCGATGTCGTCCTCGGCGATATTGGCGGCGTAGATCACGGGCTTGTCCGTAAGCAGGAACCAGCCGTCGATGGTCGCCTTTTCGTCCGTATCGGCCCCGAAGGTGCGCGCGGGGCGCTCGCTTTCCAGATGCGCCGTCAGCCGCCTGCCGAGGTCGGCTTCGGCGGCGTATTTCTTTTCGCCGGTCTTGATCATCTTTTCGGCCTTTTCAGTGCGCTTGAGCACCGTTTCCAGGTCGGCGAGTATCAATTCCAGGTTGATTTCCTCGATATCGCGCAGAGAGTCCACCGAGCCGTCCACGTGCACCACGTTTTCGTCCTCAAAACAGCGCACCACGTGCACGATGGCGTCCACCTCGCGGATGTGGGAGAGGAACTTGTTGCCCAGGCCCTCGCCCTTGCTCGCGCCTTTCACAAGCCCCGCGATGTCCACGAAGGTCACCGCCGCGGGCACGCGGTTTTTGGGGTTGTACATGGCTATCAGCCTGTCCAGCCGCTTGTCGGGTACGGGCACGATGCCGGTATTGGGCTCGATGGTGCAAAACGGATAGTTGGCAGCCCCCGCCCCCGCCCTGGTGATGGCGTTGAACAGCGTCGATTTCCCGACGTTGGGCAGCCCGACGATCCCCAGTTTCATTACGGCACCTCAACTTCATCCAAATATCGCTTCCAAACAGAAATTATACTGGATTCATAGAGCTTTGGCAATTATTCTTGTTTCTTTACGCATTCAATGAGATTCATATTTCATGAAGGCAAACGATGATGAAGAGCCTGTGCGATGCTAAGTTAGATTGATGTCATGTTGTGCTTGCGGGAGCTGAAGTAGTAGCAGCGCTACGTCGAAGCTTCCGCAAGTGCAAGATGGCACAATATAACGACGCAGCGTACAGGGGATTTCGTCAGCGTTTGCCTTCCTAATCTTCCATATAGCTGTACTGCGATTCGACAAGCGTCCTGTACTGCCCGCCTGGGATTTTCATCAGCTCGTCGTGCGTGCCGCTTTCGGCGATGCCGCCGTCCTGCACCACCAGTATCCTATCCGCCCGGCGGATGGTGGACAGCCGGTGCGCGATCACGAAGCTAGTGCGGCCCTTGAGCAGCACGCCCAGCGCCTCCTGGATCAGCATCTCGGTGCGTGTGTCGATGGAGGAGGTGGCCTCGTCCAGGATCAGGATCCGCGGGTCGTTGAGCAGCGCACGGGCGAAGGAAACCAGCTGTTTCTGCCCGGTGGACAGGCTTGCGCCGCGTTCGCCCATCTCGGTGCGGTAGCCGCGCGGGAGGCTCATGATGAAGTCATGCACGCGCACGGCCTTGCAGACCTCGATCACGTCCTCCTCGGAGGCGTCCAGCCGCCCGTAGCGGATGTTATCCAAAATCGTGCCGGAAAAGATGAAGCTGTCCTGCAGCATCACCGACATCTGACGGCGCAGGGAGTTTAATTGCACCTCCCGCACGTCGTGCCCGTCGATGCGAAGCGCGCCGCCGGTCACGTCGTAAAAGCGGCTGACGAGGTTGACGATGGTCGATTTGCCCGCGCCCGTGGGCCCCACCAGCGCGATGGTCTGCCCCGGCCGCACGGCGAAGCTGACGTCCTTGAGCACGGGCTGTTTTGTATCGTAGCTGAAATGAACGTGGTCGAACTCGATCCTGCCCTCGATGGGCGGGAGCCTGGGCATATCGTCCCGGAGATCGAACACCAGCGGCTTCGTATCCATGATTTCATAGATGCGCTCGATGGAAGCCATCGCCGCCAGAATGTCGTTGTAAAAGGTGGAAAGGTTGTTGATCGGCTCCCAGAACCGCCCCAGATACCAGAGGATTGCCAGCAGGTCGGCCAGCACCAGGCCGTCCACGCTGCCCGCGGGGCCCATGAAGATCAGGCCCGCGACGTACACGCCCGCCGTGCCCAGGGCGCTTAATATATCGATGCTGGGCCAGAACAGGTTGTTGATGCCCACGGCCTTCAGCCAGCTGTTTTTGATGTCCAGGTTAGTCTCGTCAAACAGTTCCTTGTTGCGCTTCTCGCGCACGAAGGTCTGGGTGACGCGCATCCCGGCCAGGCTTTCGTGCAGATAGCCGTGCATGGTGGCGGTTTTGATGCGCACGATCTGCCAGGCCCGGCGCATCCGCCGCCGCAGCAGCATGATGATGATGCCAAGGATCACCAGCGAGCACAGCGCTACCAGCGTGAGCTTCCAGTGGAGGGCGAACATGATGCCCACCAGCAAAAACAGCGTCAGGCAGTCCACCAGCACGTTGATGATGCCGTTGGTGAACAGATCGTTGAGGCGGTTGACGTCGTTGATGACGCGCACCATGATCTTGCCTGCCGACCGGTTGTCGAAAAACGGCAGCGACAGCGACTGGATGTGGTTGAACAGGTCCTGCCGCAGCGCGGCGATGGCCTTGCGGCCCGCGACGTTCATCGTGCGGATTCGCATGCGCAGGCAAAAGCTGCCCACGATCACCGAAAGCACCGTGCCCGCGAACAAGTAGGGGATCACGCCGTAATTGCCGTCCGTCAGCGCGCCGACCGCGCGGCTGAACAGATAGGGGTTTGTGAGCGACGCGCCCGAAACGAC
Source organism: Clostridiales bacterium (assembly GCA_016930575.1). Classification (GTDB taxonomy): domain Bacteria; phylum Bacillota; class Clostridia; order Christensenellales; family Aristaeellaceae; genus CAXXOK01. Next base: position 4,231 of record JAFGGL010000015.1, read on the forward strand.
GAGCATCAGGATAAAGGAAACGACCATCTGCTTTTTATAGGGTTTCAGGTACTTGAGCATCCGCAGGAACAGCCGCTTGTCAAACGGTCTTTCCAGCACCTCGTCGTCCAGGTTGCGCAGGCGGGCCATCAGTCCTCACCTGCCTTTGGGGCGGACGTGAAATCGCGGGTCTGGTCGCGGAACAGTTCGGCGTAGATGCCATTAAGTTCCAGCAGTTCCCTGTGCGTGCCGCGTTCGGCGATGCGCCCGTCCTTGAGCATGACGATCTGGTCCGCCTTGCGGACCGACGAGATGCGGTGGGCGATGATAAACGTGGTGCGGCCTTTGAGCACGTTTTGCAGCGCTTTTTGGATCTCGGCCTCGGTCTCCATGTCCACGGCGGAGGTCGCGTCGTCCAGCACCAGGATGGACGGATCATAGAGGATCGCCCGCGCCAGCGCCAAGCGCTGCTTCTGTCCGCCGGAAAGCCCCATGCCGCGCTCGCCGACGACGGTGTCGTACCCGTGCTGGCTGGCCAGGATAAACTCTTCCGCCTGCGCGGCGCGCGCCGCTTTTTCCACCTGCTCCTGGGTTGCGTCCGGGCGGCCGAAGCGGATGTTTTCGGCGATGGTCTCGGAATACAGGAAAGTCTCCTGCATCACCACGCCGATGTTGTCGCGCAGTTCCTGCAAGGCTTGTTTGCGCACGTCCACGCCGTCCACCTTCAGGCAGCCTTCGGTCACGTCGTAATAGCGCCCGAGCAGCGTGACTAGCGAGGTTTTTCCCATGCCGGTCGCGCCCATCACGGCAACCACCTGCCCAGGGCTCACGTGCAGGTCGATATCGTTTAGCGCCGTCTGGTCGCCGTACTTGAAGGTGACGTGCTCGAAATCCACGCGGCCTTCGCGTTTTTTTGGCGTCTGGATTTCCTTGGGGTTTTTCACTTTCGAGCCCAGGGTCAGGTAATAGATCAGCTTTTCGGACGATACGAAACCGTTTGTCGCCATGTTCACGAACATAGCCACCTGCCGCATGGGCATCATCAGCATCCATACAAATCCCGTTGCGCCCACCAGCGTGCCGACGTCCAGCGTCCCCCGCTCAAGCATCAACGCGCCTGACAGCAGTAGCGCGGGGAGGGCGAGGCGGGCGATCATATCCAACAGCGGGAAATAGGTGCTCCAGATGCGCGTGGCGCGCAGGTGGAAATTGAGCACCTTCTGATTTTCTATTTCAAACATTTGCTTTTCGTAGTCTTCCCGCGCAAAGGCCTTCACCAGACGGACGCCGGCGATGTTTTCCTGCGTGCGGGTGTTGAGCACGGCGTTTTGCTCGCGCACAGCCACGTGCGCGGGGCGGATATGGTGCCTGAGCCGCCACGCCACAACGGCGACGACCGGGCAAAAGCACAGGATGATCAGCGTCAGCTGCCAGGACATCAGGAACATGCCGATGAGCGCGAGCACGAACATCAGGGCGTTTTCGATGATGCCCAGCACGCCGTTTACGATCAGCGTGCGCACGCCCTCGACATCGCCGGTCATGCGGCTCATGATCTCGCCGATGTGGTGGGTATCGTAAAACGAATACGAAAACTCCTGCATACGGCCGTACAGGCCTGTGCGCAGGTCGTATACCACGGACTGGGACACGTCCTCAATCAGCATGCCGCGGACGTACATCATCACGCCGCGTATAACGGTGATCCCGATCATGACGCCGCAAAGCCGCAGCAGCAAATCCATATCCCTGTTTGGCAGCACGTCGTTGACGACCGCTTTTGTGATATACGGCACGATCATGCGCAGCGCCGTGAGAAATACGATAAGCAGAATACAGGCAATCAGCTTGCCCTTGTATGGTTTCAGCCATTGAAGGATTCGCCGGTAGGTATCCATTGCCGCCTCCGGAACACTGGCATCGCAATGTACTTTCGCAGGTGTTACCATACACCCATTCGCCCCGGATGTAAAGGGGGTGCGGCACATAAATTCCCGATTCTTTGCGCACGCCGCGGCGGAGCATACCTATTGAAAAATACCGGCGTTGTGTTATAGTCATGCTGACAAGGGAGGCGGGCAAATGGGTGCATTGCGGGACATGACATTGGGCGAATTGATCGCCCCCGAAGGACACGCCTGCGCCTGCGGGCGCACGCACCGCGCGAAGCTGAAATATCTGATGATCGGCAGCGGCGCGATCCGCTTTCTGCCGGAAGCGCTCAAGGCGGTCGGGTGTACAAGACCGTTCCTGTTCTGCGACGGGAATACGTACAAAGCCGCCGGGTTGGAGGCGGAAGCCGCGCTGAACGGGGCGGGGATCAAGTATACGCCGTTTCAGTTCCCGCAAGGGCATGTGGAACCGGACGAGCATGCCGTAGCGCGGCTGCGGGAGGTGTTTGACTCCTCCTGCGACTGCGTGCTTTCCGTGGGCTCGGGTGTGCTGACCGACTGCGGCAAGGTGCTGGCGTACGAACGAGGGTTGCCACAGGTTGCGGCCGCCACCGCGCCGTCGATGGACGGGTACGCGTCCAATTCCTCGTCGATGATCGAAAACCGCGTGAAGGTGACAAGGTACAACGCTTGCCCGCAGGCCGTGCTCGCCGATACCGATATTCTGAAAGACTCGCCCGAGCGCATGCTGCTGGCGGGGCTCGGGGATATGCTTGCGAAGTCCGTCGCGCAGTGCGAATGGCGGATCTCCCATATCGTCACGGGCGAATACTACTGCGAAGAAGTCGCCGCGCTGATGCGGCGCTCGCTTTTAAGGATCACAGCCGCCGCGCCCAGGCTCCTGCAGCGGGACGGGGCGGCGGTCGAGGCCGTCACCGAAGGGCTGGTGCTCTCCGGCCTCGCCATGACGTTTGCCCAGGTCTCGCGCCCCGCCTCGGGGCTTGAGCATTATTTCTCGCACGCGTGGGATATGTGCGCCCTGCGCGACGGGAAACGGCCGGAACTCCACGGCATCCAGGTGGGCGTCGGCACGGCGCTGACGCTGAAGATCCTTGACCGCCTGCGTACGCTGCGCCCGGACGAAGAGACCGTGAAACGGGCAATCAGCAGCTTCGATCCGAATGCCTGGGAGCGGGAGATGCGCCGTGTGTTCGGCGGCGCGGCGGAGGAATTGATCCGCAAGGAGTACTCCGTCTGGCACAAAAACGACCCCGGCGCCCGCATGGCGCGCTTCACGCGCATCCGCGATCATTGGGACGAAATTCTCAGGATCATGGACGAGGAACTGCCCGACACCGCTGAAACCATCGGCCTGATGCGCTCCCTGCGCCTGCCCGTATCCCCGCGCGAGATCGGCATCACCGACCGGCAAACCCGCGACGCCTTCATCCGCTCCCGCGACATCCGCGATAAGTACTTAACAAGTTCCATGCTGTGGGACATGGGATTGCTCGACGGTTTTTCGCTGAAATGAGCTCTTGGGGATTTCATCCCCAAACCCCCGATCAGGGGCAGTGATCCGGTCGGTTTCATTGTCGCGTGCCGCACTTCCGTTTACACGCTCTGTGAAACCTCACAATCTCAATTCGCTTTGCGCGTTGCGCAAGCACCACACAAGGTGCCCGCTCATTTTCATTGCCCTGAACCCCACACTAAAGGCCGCGCGTTGCGCGGCCTTAGATATCTGTATATGTGGTTTTCTTTTGCTTCTTTTCTTTTACCAAAAAGAAAACGTAAATTTCAAGTGCAAGTTGGACACAAGGCCGTGTCAGAATGCGGCGATAGCCGCTTAGTTGCCGTGATGTGCATCTGAGA
>JAFGGL010000016.1 GCA_016930575.1 Clostridiales bacterium
AGGCAGCCACGATACCGTCCTGCGTGGGATTGTTCGCGACGTACTGCCCGATCGAGCCGCTGCGCCGGACTTCGTTGATGGTCTGCAGGTGGTTATAATGCCCGTTGTACTTGAGCTCCTTGGTGTAGATATCCTGCCCGAGGCCGGTGTGGAACAGCCCGGCCTCCAGATCGTGCGTCGCTAGGGCGTTCCCCGCGAGAACGGCGTGCACATAGCCGTTTTGGATAAGACCTGACAGCGCACGCCTTGAATCATGGTCAAACGCAACGGCGGGACCGAGTACCCATACGATGGTCCCGTGTTCGCGGTCATGCCGCAGCACTTCATACAACTCGTCATAATCACGGGAATAAGACGTTTCCCTGGACTTTCCGGTGCGGAAAGCGAAACCCTGCGCCGCGCTGCGCCCGTTGACTTCCTGAAAAGCCGATGTGTCGGTGTACACGCCGTTTGAGAGGTCTTCTTCACGCCCGACGACCATGCCGTCGCCCTTTTTGACTTTTCTGGCTTCCGTGGCGACGGGACGCCCGTTTGTGATCACCACGGCGCAGTCCATCCGAGCGGCGTCAATCAGCTTCCAGTCCCCGGCGATCTTGAAGTATTCCGGATAGATACTGGTGGCGTAAAAATCATCGGGCAACATGCCGTCTCCGGGAGCGGGTACGGTGCGTACGTCCGGCGTGGAGGCAAACTTCCTTGCCTTGAAATCCGGCATGCTGTATTCGGGCAATTGGAACATAGCGGAAACCTCCGGGGTGATTATATGCCGGACTGAACACATCATGGATTACGTTATTCAAGTACCAGTATATACACACGATGTATATTTTGCAATACAGAAACGCGGCTGAAAAGCAACGAAAAAAGCGACGATCTGAACAACTTCTTGCGGTATATGGTTGAAACACTTGTAAATACAAGATTCGGACGATATACTGTTGCTATATTGAAAACAATCATGTCGGAGGTGTAGGAAATGAGCAAAAAGAGCAAAGTGATTTTGATCGTCGTTGCGGTGATCGTGATACTGACGGCGGTGATCGCCGGCGTGATCACGGTGGCGGGAAGGAACCAAAAGGAGGTCGAAGCCATCACGATCGAGGATGTAGACCTGACCAGTATTCCTGACGGCACATACACCGGCGATTACAACGCCTTCCCTGTGGTCGTCAAGGTCGATGTGACCGTAAAGGATCATGCGATCGTCGCGATCGATTTGGTGAAACACCAAAACGGCCAAGGAGGGGACGCGGACGCCATCCCGCAGATGGTAGTGGATGCGCAGTCGCTGCTGGTGGATACGATTTCCGGCGCCACCTTCTCCAGCAAGGTCATCCTGCTTGCCATCCGTGACGCCTTGCAAAGCGCGGCGGGGGAATAGAGACCATCGGCTGGCAACATAAATAAAAATCCCGGGCATTTGCCCGGGATTTTTCGATTACGATTTGAGTATCAGGATATCATCCAGAAACCGCAGGACAGTCTCAAGCTGCCGTGAGGCGATCTCATCCGGGTCTTTTCCCGCCAGGAAGTAGCAGTAGATATTGTCCGCGCTGAACCCAAGGTACACGTACCCCAGAAGCCTGCCGGTATACTGCGGATCTTTCACGCTGATATACTTCAGATTATCCATGAGGACGAACAGCGCTTCCATGGACCTGAGCAGGCGCTGCCTGTCCCGAAACGCGATCTCGCCGGCGACTGCGTTGGTGTACTGCTCCATCAGGATGATCTTTGTCAGCCGCAGCAGCTTCTCGTTACGCATAGATTGCAGGTAACTCCGCGTGATATGCTCAAACAAGGCGGCGGGGCCGTGCTGGGCCAGAAAACGTTTATAATCGGCAAGATCTCCGTCCGTTTCCTGCGGCTGGATACATTGCGTGGTGTAGTAGTCGTATACCGCCTTCAGCAACTCATCCTTGCTGGCGAAATGGTTGTAGAACGCGCCGGGCGTGACGCCAGCCCGTTCGGTGATCTGGCGTATGGTGGAAGCGTTAAAGCCATGCTCGGAAAACAAGTACAGGGCGGATTCGAAGATCATTTCTTTCGTTTTCATCTTGCTTGTTCCTTTACGGCAGCCAGACGACCCGTACCGGCCCTCTCGGCGGTATACGCCGCCAATGAAGGTCCGCGTAACCAAACGCGACCGCGGCGTCCAGGCGTTCGCCCGGTTTGAGTTTGACAAGCCGTCCGAGCTTGGGATCCTGTGCAAGCGCAATCTCCAAAAGGCCCATCCGGCAGGACGCCAGGCCGAGCGCCTTGGCCATCAGGATGCCGAAGGTCGCGGAAATGGAAGCGTCGCCGCGGTAGAATTCCTTGTGCATCGTAGAATACTTTTCGCCTCTGGTGACCAGAATCAACGCAGGAGCATGCTTCAGATAGGAAAAGGAAGAATCGGTCGTCGGTATGGCGTCCTTCAGGATGGATTGCATCAATTGCCTGCGCTGCTTGAACGGCATTTTCGCGGTTTCCAGCGTGCCGATGTTTTGCTTCCCGGCTCGCAGCGCGCCTATCCAGATAAACACGGTGCGGGAGACGGGTTTTCGCAGCGCTTTCAGACTCTTTGCATAGTGCTGCGCAAGGGCCTGCTCAAGCGCATCCAGGGTTTGGGGCGCGGTCACGATACAGAAGTTCCTGTTTTGCTCGTTTCCCGCCGATGCGGCGCGGGCCATGGCGTCGACGATCGTTTGAAGCTTCTCACGTTCCACAGGTCTGGTATTGAAAATGCGGGTGGATCTTGTGGAACAGAGGAATTCAAACACGGAATCCGGGCTGAAGACAGATGCGCCGGAAGCGAGGCTTACGGTCTTTGCGACGTAGGTTCCCGCCTCTTCGTCCGGCTCCTGCAGCGGCGTGAATGTGATCGCGTCTTCGGGGCATATGGCAAGGCAATGCCCGCAATAGATGCAGCGGGTGTCGAAGCGGAACTCCGGCAGGCCTTCTTCGTTTTGAACGATTACCTGGCTGTTTGTGCAGACGGCCTCACACTGCATGCAGGAAGTACATTTGTCGGGATCGATTGTTTTCAGAAACATCGTATCTCACCTCAATTATGAACGTTTGTTCATATTATGCGAAAAAGACAGAAACCTGTCAATAGATCTTCGTAAGCATAAGAGAAATGCATGGCAAACGAACGGTTTGCCACGCATAATGAATGGAGGTATTCAAATGGAATACGGTTTATATGCCGGAACCGCCGATACGCTTGAGGATTCGCAAAACCAAAAACGTCAGCCACGGCGAGGGCTGCTTCTTCTGCCCGAAGTCCCAGGCCTTCCAGGCCATCCAAACGGATTCGGGCGTGTAGCGTCCGTCGCCGTCGGCTTTTGATTTGATGATGTCAATCATTTCTAGCACGCGGGGATCGTTGCGCAGCCATTCCATCTGCGAAAGCACGTCGGCGGCGTGCAGGATATCATACCAGATGAACGGCGCTTTTAGCTTGCGGAAATCCGTGCCCGTATAAAACAAAAACGGATGCAGTTCCCGGCTGTGTTCCCAGAGTGAAAGCAAACACTCCGCTCCGGTATGCAATTCGGAGTGATATCGGTCTTTGGTCTGCAGGAGCACGGAGAGCATCAGCAGCGTCGCGTACGGACATGGATCGCTTTTTCTGCCGGGCCCTCTAAAACGCCCGACTATCGGCGAAGCCGCGCAGGGATAGCCGTTGTCCCTGATCAGCGCCGCCAGGATATCCAGCCCTTTACCGAGCGACGCGTAAGGCACGCCCATTTTCAGCAACGAGAAATACAGCCGCGGCGCGTCGCAGAGCATCCATATCCATATGTCCTCTCCCGTGCCGCCGAAGACCGTGGGGATGTTTCCCCGTACTTCGAGTACGCCCTGTTCCGAAATGTGCGCGGTGATCCTATCAATGACGGATTGCACGCCCGGATCTTCCGCCGTCAAGCCGATCTCCGCAAGGAAGGCCAGCTTGTGATAGAACAAGTCCGCTTTCTTATGGTTGTTGACCGTGCCGCCGGGCCAAACCTCCAGTTCGGAAAGCAGTTCCCGCACCAATGGAGACGCAAGCATTTCTTTACGCGCCTGTTGAACTTCGGAATCGTCGGAGGATTGCCCTAGCAGGTCCAGCCGCGTACGGTACCGTACATAGGGTTCGCTTGCCAGAAGCCATCCGATCGTGTTGCTCATGCCCGTCTCCCGCTTCTATTTCAGTTTCTTCACGTGCTTGGCGACCAGCTTTTTGATTTCTTGATAGGAAAGCGGCGGCCCGTTGCTTGCCCGCTGATCCTCGATATACAGTTCGTTATGCGCGCCCCATGCCAGATAGGTTTCCCTGTCAAGGACGTTGACGGTTTGGAACACCGCCTTGTCGCCGAACTCCGCAGCCGCTCTTTTGGCCCGCTCGCATACGGCGTTGCATGCGGGGCAGCAACCGTTTAGGAAATACGTCAGGGTGACTTTGCCGGGATTTTCGTTTTTTTGCGGCGTTTTCACCTGTTTGACGAATACGGGCGGCTGTGCGTCTGCGGTAAACGGCTTGAACAACAACTGCATGATGCTGTTTTTATCTGCGAGCTGGTATCCTTTCTTCTTATAGAAAGAAGCGGGAATCCAAACAGGCAGCGTGATTCCGTGCGCCGCAATGCCCTTGGCGCCAAGCGCCCTGGCGTCTTCCTCCGCGGCTGTAAGCAGCGCTTTGCCGTATCCCTGTTTCCTTTGGTCGCCGACGCCCTGCTTATGCCCGTGCACCCAGATGCAGTTGATGTAGTACAGATCATGCCCGTCAGCGATCGAGTACTCGATTGGGAAATACTCGATCATCCCCACGGCCTTGCCCTGATCGTCCAGGGCGAGTTTTACGCGCAAGCCCTTGTCCTTCATGCCGTTGTACCAGGTTTCTTTGTGGTTTCCGGCTTCCTTCATTTCTTCCGACCAATCTTCCAGGCATACGAAATACAGCGCTTCGAATTCCTTTGTGAGATCGATGATTTTCATGGCGTATCCTCCTGATCGAAAATTTGTTCCCAATAGGGTTTGGATCGTTTGGTTGACAGGTCGTCAAAGCGAAAGAATGTCTTTCGTATCGTTTCGCCTTGCCAGTCAGACGGCAGAAACTGTGGGGGGAGCAGCGGATCGGAAAACAGGATATTCACCACGGCGTCGCCGACGGTCATTTTTTCCACAAGTGCCTGCTGAGGCGAAACGGCATCGAGTTTCTTCAATCCCGCTTCCAGCAACTTCAACCCTGACAGGAAGTCCCGGTTGATCTCCCGGAGGCTCCAAAGCGTTGCCGCCTGTTCCGGAGTGAATTCCTTGTGATTGTGAAAGCGGATCAACCGGCAGTATCCGGACGAGAGGATATTATCAAGGATCTTTGGTATATGTTCGCCCGGATGCGCCGGGCGAATCCAAAATCCCGGATTGAGGCACGCAAAACGGTAATTGGTAAGCTTCTTGCGGATGTAATGCCGGGTATCGCCGTGGGCTTCGGGCACGGAAAAACTCACGCCCCAGTATGCGCCGTCCCATCCGGTCCAGTCCGGCGTTTGAAAACCGCGGCTGACGTTATTGCTGATCCGCCGACCCTTTATACCGAAACTGTAGTACGCGTTCCTGCCTCCCTTGCTGACCGAGACGACTTTCGCGGCCGACATCCTGGACAGGCTGGTGCGCAGGCTGGCAACGGATACATGAAACGGAGCGGTCAGATGCCGAAGGTCGCCAAAGGAATAGACTTCCTTGTCAAACGAAGCCATCAACCCGAAGATCAGATCGCTGTCTTTCATGGGGCACCTAATACATTACTAATTCATAATCATAGTAATACAAATGTAATGCTATGTCAAGTGTATATTGTCTATGTCAGGACGATTTCGACATTCGCTTGCCGCAGCGCGTTAAGCAGAGTTCCCTGCGGCTGCCTGTCGGTCACCAGAACGTCGATGCGCCGCAGTTCGTCGGTCTTGCACAGGTAATACTGGTTGAATTTGCTGGAATCGCAGAGCAGCATATGCCTGTCGCCTGCGTCCAGCATGCAGCGCTTGATCGCGGCTTCCTCGGGTACGCTTTCCCACAAACCGTCGTGAGTCAATCCGCGGCAGGATACCACGCTCCATGATCCGTGGTGGTCCCGCAGGAACGCCGCCGCGTCTACGCCCGCAAGCGAGGCGGAGTTCTCGCGCAGCATGCCGCCCGTGCACATCACGCGGCGGCCGGGAACGGCGAAGGCCTGCACGGTTAAGAGCCCGGAGGAAATGATCGTAAGCGATCCCATGTCCCGCAGCGCTTCGCCCAGTGCAAGCACGGTGGTGCTCGCGTCCAGTATCAGCGTATCGCCGGGGGATATGAAGCGCGCGGCGGCCTTTGCGATCGCCTGCTTTTCCGCCTTGCGCTCCATGCGCCGGGACAACAGCGGCATATCCTGCATGCTTTGCAGGGGGAGCGCCGCACCGCCGTGGATTCGGCGGATGCGCCCTTCTTTTTCCAGAAACTGCAGGTCGCGCCGCATCGTCGCGCCGCTGACGAACAATTCTTTGGCCAGCGTTTCCACGGTCAACATTTTTTTGTCTTCCAGAAGGGAGATAATATACTCCCTGCGTACAAACGGAATCATAGGCATCACCTTTCGTTAGGCGCGCATATGTTCACGCTGTATGCGCAAATGTGCGCCAATGCGCAAAATATCGGGCGATAATGGACAAAAGTGCTTAATCTCAGTATAATAAGGATGCATTGTTATGTCAAGAAAGACCGCATGGCGAATGGAGGAATTGGATGGCAAATCAGGTGCTTCTTCCCCAAATGGGGATATCGGAAGAAAGCGCGGTGGTCGGTGAATTTTACGTAAAGACCGGCGATGCGGTGAAAGCCGGCGACCGGTTGTTTTCTATCGAAACGGGCAAGAGCGTATTCGACGTGGAAAGCGAGTTTGAGGGCGTCGTACTCGGCTTTTTATGCGAGGAAGGCGACGAGCTGCCCATCAAGGCTCCGGTGATGGTCATCGGGCAGGAAGGGGAAAGCTTTTCCGCACCGCAGGCCGCGCCGAAGGAAGATAAAGTACCGGAAGTGACAGAAGCGAAACCGGAGATAGAAACGGCGGAAATGCCTGTGGTAAGCGAGCATTTCGCAAACGCAGGCAAGAAGCTGTCCTCGCCCCGTGCGCGGGCTTTGGCCGGTAAGGCGGGCGTCGACCCCGCGCTGGCGCAGCCGACGGGCGCGGAAGGGTTGATCGTCGAGCGCGACGTGAAGCGGATGCTGGATACGGGCGTGCCGGAAGCGGCTCCCGCCGTCATTGCAGTTGAGGATCAGGATATCCCGCTGACCATGATGCGCAAAACGATCGCCAAGACCATGTACCAATCCCTGCAGTCCATGGCGCAGCTTACCCATACCGCAAGCTTTGATGCAACCGAATTGTTGGCTTACCGCAAGCAATGCAAGTCGCAGGAGCAAACAAAGGGCATCACCCTGGGCGATATGGTGCTGTATGCGGTTTCCCACATGCTCAAGGCGTTCCCCGAAATGAACGCGCATTTCCTGGATGATAAGATACGAAGGTTCGGCGGCGTGCATCTGGCCGTGGCGGTGGATATCCCCATCGGGCTTGTGGTGCCCGTCATCCGTAACGCCGATCAATTGAGTCTCAGGCAAATTTCCGAAGAGATGAAACGCCTGGCGGAAGCCTGCCGTAATGGAAGCATCGCGCCGGAACTGCTCACGGGCGGCACGTTTACCGTGAGCAACCTGGGCAATCTCGGCGTCGAACACTTTACCCCCATCATCAATCCGCCGCAGGTCGGCATTTTGGGCGTGAACACCGTCACGCTGCGCCCGCGTAGGGCGGACAACGGCACCGTAAGTTTCTACGACTGCATGACGCTGTCGCTCACCTACGACCACCGCGCGGTGGACGGTGCGCCCGCCAGCCGATTTTTACAGGCGCTGTGCAAGAATCTGGAATCCTTCACCTCGTTATTGAACGACAACGCTGCGGGAGGTGCGGACGTATGACGGAGACCAGGTATGATCTGATCATTATCGGCGGCGGGCCCGCGGGTTACCGCGCTGCGGAGCGCGCCGCGGAGGAAGGGTATAAAACGCTGCTGTTTGAAAGCCGCGCGCTTGGCGGCGTATGCCTGAACGAGGGCTGTATTCCATCCAAAACCCTGCTCTACTCGGCAAAGCTTTACGACTACGCCAGGGGCGGCGGCGAGAAATACGGCGTCAGCTGCGAAAACGCTGCGCTGAACCATCAAACGGTGCTGCGCCGCAAGAACAAGATCGTCAAAAAGCTGACGCTCGGGATCGCCGCGCAGTTGAAGGCCGGAAACGTTGCGGTCGTGCAGGAGGAAGCGGAAATCGCCGGGCGAGCGGACGGCGGCATAACCATTGCCGCGGGCGGGCGGGAATACCTCGGCGCGCGCTTGCTGCTTGCCACGGGCTCCATGCCCGCGCTGCCGCCCATCGAGGGCCTGAAGGAAGCGCTGGCCTCCGGCTTCGCGCTGACCAACCGCGAGGTGCTGGACCTGCCCGAAATCCCCAAATCGCTGGTCGTGGTCGGCGGCGGCGTGATCGGGCTGGAGATGGCAAGTTACTACGCCTCCGCGGGCAGCGCCGTAACGGTGGTGGAAATGCTTGAAACAATCGGCGGCCCGATCGACGAAGAGATCGCCGGGAAGCTATTGAAGGCCTACGAAAAGAAGGGCGTCACTTTCATGCTGGGCACGATGGCGCAGAAGTTTGCGGAAGGTTCCGTGACCGTTGTGAAAGACGGGAAGGCCGAAATCCTGCGCTGCGACAAGGTTCTGGTCAGCATCGGGCGCCGCCCGGTACTGCCCAAGGGCGCGGACAAGCTGAAGCTGACCGTTGAGCGCGGCGCGGTGGCGACGGACGAGCATATGCTGACAAGCGAGCTGAACGTCTACGCCGCGGGCGACATCAACGGCAAAAGCATGCTGGCGCACACGGCCTACCGCGAAGCGGAAGTCGCCGTCAATCATATGGCGGGGAAAAAGGACGCGATGGATTACGCGGCGATACCCTATGTGATCTACACCAATCCCGAGGTCGCCGGATGCGGCGAAACGCTTGCGTCCGCCAAGGCAAAAGGGCTGGAGGTAATTGAGAAGAAAGTCCCGCTTTCCTACTCCGGGCGTTTCGTGGCGGAAAACGAAGGCGCGGACGGCCTGTTCAAGGTGGTCATGGAGAAAGAAGGCAGGATACTCGGTATTTCCATGATCGGCAATCCCGCAAGCGAGATCATCTTCGGTGCGTCCATGATGATCGGCAAACAGATGCGCGCCAAAGATTTGCAGCGCGTCGTGTTCCCGCATCCCACGGTCAGCGAAATTTTCAGAGAAACGATATTTTAGGAGGATTCCCATGCCGCAAAGTCAATTTTACGACCCGAACGTCGTCCGCGCCAAAGGAGAACTGAGGATTCCGACTATCCCGCTAAACACCTATCAGAAGTGCGTGAAGGACGAACGCAACAACTTTACGGATGAGGAATTCATCAACATTTTCCACGATATGCAGGCGATCCGCGAGTTTGAAACGATGATCTTTTCCGTACGCACCACCAAGCAGTACAACGGCGTGGATTACGTATACACCGGCCCCGCGCACCTGTACACCGGGCAGGAAGCCGCGGCCGTCGGCATGGCGTATACCCTGGACTTAAGCGACGCGATCTTCGGCTCGCACCGCAGCCACGGCGAGGTGCTTGCGCGCGGATACAGCGCCATCCGCCAGCTCGGAGACGACGAGCTGACGAAGATCATGCGGACCTTCAATAACGGCAAAACCATGGCCGCCGTGGGAACTCGTTCGCAGGGAAACGTGAAGAAACTGGCGCAGGATTTCCTGCTATACGGCTTCATGGCGGAGCTGTTCGGGCGTGAAAACGGCTTTACGCGCGGGCTGGGCAACTCCATGCATGTGTTCTTCGCGCCGTTTGGCATTTACCCCAACAACGCCATCGTCGGCGGCAGCGCGGGCATCACGGTCGGCGCGGCGCTGTATAAAAAGGTGATGAAGCAAAAGGGCCTCGTGGTATGCAACATCGGCGACGGAGCGCTTGGCTGCGGCCCTGTGTGGGAAGCGATGAACTTCGCTTCCATGGAGCAGTTTACAAAGCTTTGGGACGACGCGCACAAGGGCGGGCTGAAGCTGGTGTTCAACTTCTTCAACAACGGCTACGGCATGGGCGGCCAGACCGACGGCGAGACCATGGCCTACGGCACGCTGGCGCGCGTGGGCGCGGGCATCAATGCCGACGCCATGCATTCCGAGCGCGTGGACGGCTATAACCCGCTTGCGGTCATCGACGCGTACCGGCGCAAGCGGAAGCTTTTGGAAGAGGGGAAAGGCCCCGTGCTGCTGGACGTTGTGACCTACCGCTACGTCGGCCATTCCACGACCGACGCATCCACCTACCGTACCAAGGAAGAAATCGAAACCTGGCAAGCGCAGGATTCCATTCAGGCCTACCGCAGGCAACTGATTGAGGCCGGCGTGGCGACCGATGAAGAGCTGACCGCGATCGAGGACGGAATCAAGAACGACATCACCGAGATCCTGAAGCTTTCCGTCGACGACGCCGTATCGCCGCGCGCGGACCTGAAACAAAACCCCGATGCAATCCGCGGCTTCAACTTTTCCAACGAGCGCATCGAAGTTTGCGCCGTCGGCGAGCCGGACGTGTTGATCCCGCTTGCGGAAAACCCCCGCTTCGTCAAGAACCAGAAAAAGGCGCGCTACGCGTTTGACGAAAACGGCGAGGCCGTGTCTAAAATCAGGCAGTTCAACGTCCGCGACGCGCTGTTTGAAGCCATTATCCACAAGTTCTATCAGGACCCGACGCTGATCGCCTTCGGCGAGGACAACCGCGATTGGGGCGGCGCGTTCGGCGTGTACGGCGGGCTGACGGAATCGCTGCCGTACCACCGCTTCTTCAACGCGCCGATCAGCGAGGGCACCATCGTGTCCAGCGCCGTAGGCTATGCGTTGATGGGCGGGCGCGCCATCCCCGAGCTGATGTACTGCGATTTCTTGGGCCGCGCGGGCGACGAGGTGTTCAACCAGCTTGCCAAGTGGCAGGCGATGAGCGCGGGCGCGCTGAAGATGCCGGTGGTGCTCAGGGTATCCGTGGGAAACAAGTACGGCGCGCAGCACTCGCAGGACTGGACAAGCCTCGCGGCCCATATCCCGGGCCTCAAGGTGTGTTTCCCCGTCACCCCGTACGACGCCAAGGGCATGATGAACGCCGCGCTCGCGGGCAGCGATCCCGTGGTGTTCTTCGAAAGCCAGAAGCTCTACGACAAGGGCGAGGAATTCCGCAGGGAAGGCGTGCCCGAGGAATACTACGAGATTCCGCTGGGCGAGCCGGATATCAAGCGCACGGGAACGGATTTGACCATCCTGTCCGTCGGCGCGTCGCTGTACCCAGCGATGGAGGCCGCCAAGCAGCTTGAATCCTTCGGCGTATCCGCCGAGGTGATCGACGCGCGTAGCCTGGTGCCGTTCAACTACGAACCGGTGAACGAAAGCGTGAAAAAGACCGGACGCATCGTGCTGGTCTCCGACGCCTGCGAGCGCGGCAGCCACATGAACGACATGGCCCGCAACGTTACGGAGTTCTGCTTCGGCTGGCTGGACGCCCCGCCGGTCGTGGTCGGCGCGTCCAACGGCATCAGCCCCTGCCCGGAGCTGGAGCACTACTATTATCCGCAGGCAAGCTGGATACTGTCCGCCGTTCACCAGAAGATACTGCCTTTGAAAGGCTACGTGCCGGAGTTCAACTACCAAACGCTTGAGAAGATGCGGCGCGAACGCTTAGGCCTGTAAGCCGGGAGGCGAACTATGACGGATTTGATGAACAAGCTTGTCGCGATGTCGCGCAAATACGGCGCCGACAGCCGCTATGTGCTCGCGGGCGGCGGGAACACCTCCGTGAAAGCGGATGGCGCGCTGTACGTGAAGGCATCCGGCACCAGGCTTTCCGATATTGAAGAAACGGGTTTTGTGAAGATGGACATGGGGAAGATTTCCGTCATGTTTCAGAAATCCTATCCGAAGGAAGATAAAAAACGCGAAAGCGAAGCCCTACGGGACATGATGGACGCGCGCATGAGTGGTGAAACGATGCGCCCGAGCGTGGAATGCATGCTGCACGGCCTGTTCCCGCAGACCTTCGTGCTGCACTTGCACCCCGCGATGGTCAACGGCATGACCTGCGGGAAGAACGGCAAGCAAAGCTGCGAAGCGTTGTTCGGGGATAAGGCCGTTTGGGTACCCCTCACCAAGCCCGGCTATACCCTTGCCAAAGCTTGTTACGACGTGTTTGTACAGCGGAAGAAGCAAAACGGTGGCACGGCGAACATCCTGTTCATGCAAAACCACGGCGTGATCGTGGCGGCGGACACGGCGGAAGAGATCGACGCGCTGATGGACGATGTGATGACTACCATAGGGCTGAAAGCCGGCGAACTGCCGGATTTCACGCCGCAAAGCGCTCCGGCCGACGCGCTGGACGCCGCGCCTGTACTGCGCATGCTGCACCGTAAAAGCGCGGGCAAAGCCTGCGCGGTGTTCCACCGTTCGGACGCGGTATTGAACATGCCGGTAGAAAGCATCCGTAAGCCGTTTAATCCGGATCAGATCGTATACTGCAAGGCGGCGGTGCTGGAGCTGGAACCCGGCGGCGACGTGAAGAAAGCTTACGACGCATTTGCCGCAAAGCACGGTTACGCGCCTAAGATCGCCGTGATGAAAGGCACCGGCGTATTTGCGCTGGGAAAAACCAAAAAGGAAGCCGATACGGCGCTTTCGCTGTTTCTGGATGCGGTGAAGATTGCGGCCTATGCCAGAGGCTTCGGCGGGCCGCTGCCGCTGACGAATGATTTCACGAATTTCATCCTGCAATGGGAAGTGGAGAACTACCGGCAGAAGGTCGCGTTTTTCGCGGGCAATACGCCGCGGATGGACGGCAAGATCTGCATCGTTACCGGCGCGGCGCAGGGATTCGGCGAGGGAATCGCCCGCGCGATCGCACAGCAGGGCGGGTACGTGGTCGCCGCCGATATGAACGAGCATGGTGCGAAAGCCGTCGCGGCCTCGCTGTGCGATGTGCACGGCGCAGGCGCGGCGATCGGCGTGTACGTTAATGTCGCGGACGAAGCGTCGGTCAAACGCATGGTCGACGAAGCCGTCATGCAATACGGCGGGCTGGACGTGATGATCTCCTGCGCGGGCATCCTGATCGCGGGCGATCTATCCGCTTTGATGCTGGAACAATTCCAAAAGGTGACGGACGTCAACTACACGGGCTATTACCTGTGCGCGAAACACGCGTCCGCCGTGATGAAGCTGCAGCGCGCCGCCGATCCGGACTATACGGCGGACATCATCGAGATCAATTCCAAAAGCGGCCTGGAAGGCAGCAAGGCGAACTTCGCCTACGCAGGCAGCAAGTTCGGCGGCATCGGGCTGACGCAGAGTTTCGCACTGGAGCTTGCGCCGTACGGGATCAAGGTCAACGCCGTATGCCCGGGCAACCTGCTGGACGGCCCGCTGTGGAGCGACCCTGAAAAAGGGCTGTTCAGGCAGTATCTGGACGCGGGCAAGGTGCCCGGCGCGAAGACCGTGGACGACGTTCGCCGTTTCTACGAAAGAAAGGTGCCGATGGGGCGCGGCTGCACGGAAGCGGACGTCGCCAGGGCGGTTTTCTATCTGGTGGAGCAGCAATACGAAACGGGGCAGGCTTTACCCGTAACAGGCGGACAGGTCATGCTCAACTGACGGAGATAACGATGACAGATATCGCAGCCTTGAACGCAGACACCGCCGGGGAACGCCTGGAAAACCTGAACGCCATTCTGGCGGAGCGGCAGGCGAAGCCCGAACGAACTGTGTTCGTGAACAACCATATCCACACCACCTATTCCTTTTCGCCGTATTCGCCGACGTCGGCGGCGTATCACGCGTGGCTGAACGGGCTTGCGACCGCGGGAATCATGGATCACGATTCCGTGTCGGGCGCAAGGGAGTTTCTGGAGGCCGGAAAGCGCGTCGGCATCGGCGTGACCAACGGTTTTGAATGCCGCTGTTCCATGCAGGGCACGCCGTTTACGGAAATACGGCTCAACAACCCCGATCAAGCCGGCGTTGCGTACGTCGCCTGCCACGGCATCCCGCGCCAGAACATCGAAAAAGCCGACGCCTGGCTGTCGCCGTACCGCTTAAGCCGCGGCAAGCGCAACCGCGAAATGGTCAGGAGGCTGAACGCGATGTGCGTGGATCCCGCGCTGTGGCTGGATTACGACGAGGACATCCTGCCGCTGAGCTGCGCGCGCGAGGGCGGCTCTGTGACGGAACGGCACATCCTCTACGCGCTGACGCGCAAGGCGCTTGCCGCCACCGGAAAGGGCGAACCCATGTTTGCGCTGCTCAAAGGGCAATACGGCATCGACGCGCAGGGAAGCACGCGCGACATCCTGCTGGACACGGACGACCCGTATTACGATTACCGCCTGCTCGGGGTGTTCAAAAGCCATCTGGTGGAGAAATTCTATGTCGACGCGACCTACGAATGCCCGCATATACTGCAGTTCGTCTCGTTCGCGCAATCCATCGGGGCGGTTTCCGCCTACGCCTATCTGGGCGACGTGGGGGAAAGCGTCACGGGCGATAAAAAGGCGCAGGTGTTCGAGGATGCGTTTCTGGACGACCTGATCGCCTGGCTCAAGGGGGTCGGTTTCCATGCCGTGACCTATATGCCGACACGCAACACGTCCGCGCAGCTCAAGCGGATTATGCGGCTGTGCCGTAGGCGGGACCTGTTCCAGATCTGCGGCGAGGATATCAACACGCCGTTCCAGTCCTTCCTCTGCAAGCAGCTGGCGCAGCCGGAGTTCCGGCATCTTAAGGACACCGCTTGGGCGTTGATCGGGCACGAACTGCTGGCGACGAACAGCCTGGACGACGGCATGTTTTCCGAAAAGACCGTCAGAGACTATCCGGCGCTTGCCGATCGCATTGCACATTTCGCATCCGCCGCAAAGGCAACGAAAGGATGAACCGTATGCTGACAACGGCATTGAGACTATACGGGAAAAACGACCTGAGGCTGGAGAGCTTCGAGCTTCCGGCGATCAGGGACAATGAGATCCTTATCAAAATCATCTCCGACAGCATCTGCATGTCCACCTACAAGGCGGCCAAGCAGGGCAGCGACCACAAGCGCGTGCCAAACGACGCGGACAAGCATCCCGTGATCGTCGGGCACGAGTTTTCCGCCGAGATCGTCGAGGCCGGCGCAAAGCTCGGCGGTCAGTATCATACGGGCCAGCGCGTATCGCTGCAGCCTGCGCTCAAGGGCACCTACGACGCGGCGGGCTACACCTTCCCGTATCTGGGAGGGGACGCGACCTACGCCATCATTCCTCCGGTGTATATCGGGCAGGGCAACGTGCTGCCGTTTACGGGCGACGCGTTTTACGGCGCGTCGCTGTCCGAGCCGCTGTCCTGCGTCATCGGCGCGGTGCACGCCTGCTATCACACTTCGCAGGGGGAGTATACCCACGCGATGGATATCAAGGCCGGCGGCGCAGCGGCGATCCTGGCGGGCGCCGGCCCGATGGGCCTTGCGATGATCGACTACATGGTGCACCGCGGCAGGCATTCCGGGAAAATCGTCGTCACGGACATCGACGAAAAACGCCTTGCGCACGCGCAGCGGATTCTATCGGTGAAGGAAGCCGCCGAACACGGAGTGGAACTCGTCTACCTGAACACGAAAAATATTGACGATCCGGTATCGGAACTGAGGAAGCTGTCCGGGAAGGACGGGTATGACGAGGTGTTCGTCCTCGCGCCCGTTCCGGCGGTAATTCAGCAGGGCGACAGGATACTCGGCTACGACGGCTGCCTGAACTTTTTTGCCGGGCCGACCGACCCTGCGTTATCCGCGCCGTTCAATTTCTATAACGTGCATTATAACGCCACCCATCTCGTGGGCACCTCCGGCGGCAACACCGACGACATGCGCGAAGCCCTGCGCATGGCGGGGAAAGGTCAAATCACGCCCGCCATTCTGGTCACGCACATCGGCGGCCTGGACGCGGCGCGGGAGACCATCCTCAGCCTGCCCGACGTGCCCGGCGGCAAAAAGCTGCTCTACACGCACATCAGCCTGCCGCTGACGGCGATCGACGAATTTGAGAAGAAGGGAAAGACCGACCCGCTTTTCAAGGAACTTGCGAAACGCTGTGCGAAAACCGGCGGGCTCTGGAACGCGGACGCGGAAAAATACCTGCTTCAAAACGCGCCGAAGCTGGACGCGAAACAGTACCGCGTATAATCAGCAACTTGTCAGCAAAACAATAAACGGCTATACTTAATCACAACCAAACAGCCGAAGGGGGAGCTTGCATGTATAAGGTCGGCGTGTATTTCGGACGCTTCTGCCCGCCGCACAGAGGCCACCTGTACCAGATCGTCGAGGCGTCCACGAAGTGCGAAAAGCTGATCGTGGTGATTTCGGACAACGAGCAGGAGACCGTGGACATCTGCCGTCAGGCGGGCCTAACGACCATCACCTATCAGCTTCGCAAGCAGTGGATCAATCAGCAGGTACAGGATATCGAACATATTGAAGTGCGCGTGCTCAACGAAAACACAATCCCGCGCTATCCATCCGGCTGGGACGAGTGGTGCAAAGAGATGCGCAACGTCGTGCCCGAGGCCATCGACGCGTTTTTCGCGGGCGACGTCAAGTTCGAAGCGATGCTCAAGCGGCATTTTCCCGAATCAGCCGTTGAGATCTTCGATCCAAAGCGCACACGCTACCCGATCTCCGCAACGGACATCCGCCACGATATCCTTGGCAACTGGGATTATATCCTGGGTTCCGCAAGGCCGTTCTTCGCCAAGAAGGTGCTGATCGCGGGCACGGAAAGCTGCGGCAAGACCACGCTGACGAAATGCCTGGCAAAGCTGTACAACACCTCCTGGTCGGAGGAAGTGGGCAGGTATTACGCGCGGGATTATCTGGGCAGCGACGAGACTATTTTCACCGATACGGATTTTTCGCGCATCGCGCATCTGCAATATGAGCAGGATTACCATGCCCTGCGTTCGGCTAACCGCGTTTGTTTTTTCGATACGGACGCGACCTATACCGATTATTTCTCGGAATTGTTCCTCGGCCGCCGCAACGCGCTGGTGGAGGCTTATATCGACCCCGGCCGCTACGATATGGTGCTCTTCCTGCTTCCCGACGTCCGCTGGGTGAACGACGGCCAGCGCTTAAACGGCGATCAGGAAAGACGAATGAAATTAAGCGACCGACTGCTGGGCATGTACAGGGCGCAGGGTTTCGGCGACAAGATCACCGTGCTCTCCGGCAACTACGAGCGGCGGCTGACCAAAGCGGTCAAGCTGGTCGACGGGCTGATGCATGGGAACGCCGTATGATTTAGTGCAATAAAAAAGAACACCCCGAACGGGGTGTTCTTTTTACGTTGTTACTGTGGCGCCGGCAATTTAATTCCCGTCTCTTCGGAGAGCCTCATCAGCGTATCCAGCGCCTGTACGATCTGCTCGGGCTTATGCTCGCTGATCACACAGAAGCGCAGGCGCGCTTTGTTTTTCGGCACGGCGGGGTAGACCGCCGGCGGCACGAACACGCCGTTTTCGCGCATCTTGTTGGAGAGGAAGAACGCGTGCTCGTCCTGCCCGACCAGCACGGGGATGATGGCCGAATGCCCCGCCAGGCAGATATCCAGATTGCGCCTCTTCGCCTCGGCGACGAAGAAATCGATGTTTCGTTTCATGTTTTTCATGATCTGCGGATTGCTGCGAATCAGGCGGATGCTTGCGAGTGTCGCCCCGGCAAGCGGGGGAGAAATGCCAACGCTGAAAACAAAGCCCGGCAGGTTGTAGCGCAGGTAGGTGATCAGCGCCCTGGAGCCCGCAAGATAGCCGCCGCAGGTGCCCAGCCCCTTGGACAGCGTACCCATCTTGATATCCACGTCGTCGGGCGCGAGGCCGAAGTATTCGTCCACGCCGCCGCCGGTTTCCCCAATCACGCATGTGGAGTGCGCTTCGTCCACCAGCAGGAAGCAGCCGTACTTCTTTTTGACCGCCACAAAGGCGGGCACGTCGGCGATATCGCCGTCCATGGAATATGCGCCCTCGATGATGATCAGCACCTTCGCGAAGCGCTCACGCTGCACGCGCAGGATACGTTCCAAAGCCTCCGCGTCGTTATGGGGGAAGGGCTTGGTGGTGGCGCGGCTCAGGCGGCAGCCCTGGTCGATGGAATTATGCGCCAGCACATCATAGAGGATCAGGTCGTTCTGGTCGCAGAAGTTGCCCACGAAGGTCACGTTGGTGGAATGACCGCCGACGAGCACCAGCGCGTCCTCGGTGTGCTTCCAGTCGGCGATCTCATGCTCCAGTTCGATGTTGAGCTCCTTTTCACCGGCAAGCAGGCGGCTTCCGCTGTCGCTGGTGCCGTATTTGTCCATAGCATCTCTGGCGGCCTGGATCACCTCCGCCCTGCCGCTCATGCCCGCGTAGTTGTAAGAGCCGAAATTCAACGCTTCTTTGCCGTCCATGATGCTGGTATCGCGCAGCGGGGATTCGTGGCAGACGAAATAGGGGTTCACGCCGCCCAGTTCGTCCAGGCTGTCGATGCGCTTCTGGAATGCGATGAATTCAGGCGCGTCCTCAAAACGCTCGATAGGCTGTATCGCCTCGTCCGGCTGCCCCTGGTTTTCATAGGCGGTCTGCCCGTTCAGCTTGGCGTAGATTAAAGCGGACATATCACTGACCGTCGTACACTGTCCGTACTCCTCTACCGGAATGGTGATGGAGAACTGCTCCTCTGTTTTCAGCGCGGCGGAGAGAACCTGCAGGCTGTCTCCGTCCAGGTCGTCGATGAAATGCTGATCGTCTGAAATGGACGCTTCGTCGATATCCAAAGCTTCCGCGTACAGGGCGCGGACTTTCTGCTTGATCTCTTCCAGTTGCAGGTCGCTTGGCTGCACCTCGCGCACGACCACTTCCTTGGGCGCTTCGGAGATCACGACCTTGGACGCGTTCATCCGCAGGTCGCGGTACGCCAGCTTGCTTTCCTCGATCAGGGCTTTCAATGCAAAGCGTTTCACCTTGATGCCGTTGACGAGCGGCAAAGGTTCGGGGGTGACGATCACGCGGGTGAGGCGTTTAAGCGTTGGGAGTTTGGCGTTGCGCAGGTTGATCTCCTGCATCAGGGTTTCCAGGTACGCGTCGTCCCTGTACGCCGCGCCGACGTTCATCACCAGCACGATATCCTCGTATTTCTGGCTCTTTCCGGGTTTGAGCACGCCGAGCACCGTGGACTGCTCCACGCCCGCCATGGCTGAAAACACGTTGTCCAGTTCGTCGGGATATACGTTCTCGCCAGATTCGTTGATGATCACGTCCTTGCAGCGGCCTTCCACGAACATGCGGTCGCCGCGCTCCAGGCGCACCACGTCGCCCGTGGGATACCAGCCGCCCTCGATGGTATCGGGCGGCATACGCTTGCCGTCCACCAGGCGACCCGTGTGCAGGCTCTTGCCGCGGATGAACATCTCGCCGCGGCGGCCGTGCCCGTCGCTGGGCTTCACACGGTATTCCACGTTGCTCAGCGGCTTGCCGACGGAGCCGGAAATGCGCTTTCGCAGGTTCATGCTGGTTTCAACGCTCGTGATGGCGGTCTCCGTCATGCCAAAGCCGCAGATGGTGTAGTAACCGATGCCGTTGAGCATCTTCAGATGTTCCATCGGCGTATAGGCTCCGCCCAGGATGATACAGGAGATATCAGAACCTAAAAGCCTGGACGTCAGGCTGCCGAAGAATACCTTCTCGGCGACCTTCAGCCCCAAATTGGGCGCGACGGTCTGTATGCCAAGGCTGACGGCTTTCATCACATGGAACATCGTGCGCGTCAGCGCGCTTTCCTTCGCCAGCTTCTTTTGCATGCCGGTGCAGAAATTGTTTGCGACCAGCGGAACCGTGACCAGCAGCTGCGGCTGGCATTTCTGCGCGGTCTCCAAGATCGCTTCCGGGGTGCGGTTCGCGGGATAGATGTTGGAGTACCCCAAAAAGCAGCTCCACATCAGGTTGACGATAAAGCCGAACACATGATGGAAGGGCAGGAATGCAAAGGAACGAAAATTCCGGTTCGCTACAGCGCGCCGCAGGTTGTGGAACAGGATCTCGGACGAGAGTACCTGCTCAACGATCGCCTGGCCGTTGTAATCGAATATCCGGCTCGTGCCCGTGGTGCCGCTGGTGCAAAGCGCCGCGTGATCGCCCCACGCGCCGGGGACGAAATCCTCCGCCTCCGGCGCGTTGAACAGCTCGTTGGCGTCGATATAGCGCACGGAGGGAGAAAGCGCCGGGCGCGGCGCGGTGGTGATGATCGCCTTGGCGCCTGCCTGGCTGATCTGGAAATTCACCATCTCGTCGGAGAGGTTCACGTCCACCAGCAGCGCGTTGTAGCCCGCCTGGATGATGCCCCAGAAAACCGGGAACCATTCCTTGCAGGTGTCCAGGGAGATGACGATGTAGGAATCCGGCTCCGCGCCGATGTTGTCGCGCAGATACGCGGCGTAGTTCTTCGTCATACGGATGTATTCTGCGTACGAAAGGCTCTTGACCTCGCCGTTCTCAAGCCAGACCGCGGCTTCCGTATCGCCGTAGCGTGCGATGATATCATATAGGTTTTTAAGCGTCTTATCGGCGCGAAGCAATTCGCTGAACCTTTTTACGTCATGAACGGTAGATATAGTTATCCCTTCTTTCCGTAATAGCTGCGTAAAATCCGCATGTTGGTCATTGGGGGGAGGGCGTCGTGCAGGAACACGATTGCTTTCTGGTCCGTTTTAGCGATGCGGACGCGAAAACGCATCCGCTTACGTTTGACGTTGCGAAGTACGGCCTTTGCCAGTTTGGCCGGAGGCAAACCCTTGTTTTCGTCTTCCCTTATTTGCGAAACGGCG
Organism: Clostridiales bacterium; assembly: GCA_016930575.1. GTDB lineage: Bacteria > Bacillota > Clostridia > Christensenellales > Aristaeellaceae > CAXXOK01. The sequence goes on from JAFGGL010000016.1 coordinate 21,000, forward strand.
GATGCGAAGGACTGCCTGTAGGGGGAATCGTCCTTGACGGAGACGGAAAGCCTGCAGCGCTTGCTGCCGCCGCTGTGGTCGCCGGGCTCGATCAGCGATACCTGAACGCCCATCGGCCCGCACTCCATCGCCAGGCACTCCGCGTAGCCTTCCACGGCATGCTTGGAGGCCACGTACGCGCTTTGGAACGGGATGCCGAGTAAGCCGTTGATGGAGGAAAATAAGACGATTTTCCCGTGCGCCTGTTCGCGCATCCTGGGCAAGACCTGCGATACAAACGCAGTCATCCCCAGGAAGTTGGTCTGCATCACGCGGGTATACTCATCGTAAGACGTCAGTTCGCAGGGGGAGAGGACAAGGATCGCGGCGCAATAGATCAGCACATCAACGTGTGGGGACAGAGTAAACGCGTCCCTGACGAACGCAGCGCGGCTTTCTTCGTCGGTCACATCCAGGTGCAGCTCGCGGATCGCTTTTTCCTGCCTTGCTTTTCCGAATGAACGCGCCCCGGATACAACGAACCAGTCATCCGCCGCGAATGCTTTTGCCGTGGCAAGCCCAAGCCCGCTGGAGCCGCCGATGATCCAAACGGTTCCCTTTTTCACGTGGATTCCTCCAGTATAAGTGCTGCATAAAACATGATGATTATACCGTAAAGTCGTCAACCATGCAACAAGGCAGGTAAACGCCTGCGGGATACCGAATAGCAGTACAATATCGATTTTTGGGATGGTGTTTTGATTGACGACCGTTTCTGCCAGAAAAGTTAGCGGCTATGATGTCGATGCGATATATGCGGCGGTCTGCGGGCATTTTGAGGATTTGGGCGTGGAACAGGAGCTGTCTCCCGGCATGCGGGTGCTGCTCAAACCCAATATGCTGTTGGGAACAAGCCCCGCCAGAGCCGCGACGACGCACCCCGCGTTTCTTCGGGCGGTCGCCGGGCGTTTGCGGGAGATGGGCGTGAAGGAGATCATCCTGGCCGACAGCTCCGGCGGGCTGTATAACGTATATACGCTGCGTAAAACCTACGACGCCTGCGGCTTTTCGGCGCTTTCCGATATCGTAACGCTGAATTATAATACAAAAAGCACCAGAATCGACAAGTTTCAAATTATCGCGCCTGTATCGGACGCCGACTACATCATCAACTGCGCCAAGCTGAAGACTCACGCACTGATGCTGATGACAGCGGCGGTGAAGAACATGTTCGGCAGCGTGCCGGGTCTCACCAAGGCGGAGTACCACTGCACGAAGGCGACGATCGAGCCTTTTACCAAAATGCTTCTGGACCTGCATGAGACGGTCAAGCCGCAGCTCAACCTTGTCGACGCGATTGACTGCATGGAGGGCAACGGCCCAAGCGGCGGTACGGTGCGGCATATGGGCATTACCCTGGCGTCCCAATGCGCGTATGCGGCGGACGAAGTATGCGCTACGCTGATGGGCATCAACCCAACGATGGTGCGTACGATCTACTGGGCGCGTAAACGCGGACTGGTCGATCCGGAGGGAATCAAAACGATCGGCGACGAACTCACATCCGCCGATCCCGCGTTTCGGCTGCCGGACAGCTTCATCGATGCAAACAGGACACGGTCCGGCGGCGGTATCGGGCGGCTGCTGTGGGGGATGACGTCCACAAGGCCCGTGGTCGTGCCGGAAAAATGCGTCGGCTGCGGTAAATGCGTTGAAGGCTGCCCCAAGCAGATCATCACGATCACCGATGAAATCGCGTTCATTCCCCAAAGGGGATGCATCTCCTGCTATTGCTGCCATGAACTCTGCCCGGAGCAGGCGATTGATATCGTAAAGCGTTAGCAAAATCCGAAGACGAAAAGAGGAAGCGGCGGCTTTTGCGGCGAAACCTATTTCATGAAAAACTCCCGCGGCCGCGGGGATAAATGGAGGTCTGTGACATGAAAAAATACACCTGTACCGTTTGCGGATATGTTTACGACGAAGCTGAAGGCGATCCGGACAACGGCGTCGCGGCCGGCACCAAATGGGAAGATGTCCCAGAGGACTGGGTATGTCCTGTCTGCGGCGCAGGCAAGGATGAATTCGAGCTCGAAGCATAACGGCCAAACACTTCAGCATCATTGATCGGCAGCTTGCCGGTCAATGATTTTTACACGCGAAGGATAACGCGAACTATCGAAAGTTGTTGGGAGAAGCATGAGAAACAGCGCATACTATCTGGCTGTGGATATCGGGGCGTCAAGCGGCAGGCATATCCTTGGCGCGATTGAGCACGGAAAGCTGACGGCCAAAGAAATCTATCGTTTTGAAAACAACGCGCAGATGAAAGGTGGGCATCTCTGCTGGGACGCCGAAGCGCTGCAAATGCACGTGCTGGAAGGGCTTAAGGCTTGCGGGAAACTCGGCGTGCATCCCGCAAGCGTCGGCATCGATACCTGGGGTGTGGATTTTGCGCTGCTTGACAAAGACGGCGGTCTGGTTGGCGATATCGTCGCCTATCGCGACAGCCGCACGGAAGGCATGGATACGCTGCTTGAAAAAACCATGGCGTTTACGGAGTTGTACCGGAAGACAGGCATCGCCAAACAGCCGTTCAATACCCTGTATCAGCTGATGGCGGCGATCAAGGAGAATCCGGAATACCGGGATACCGTTGATGATTTCCTGCTGATACCCGAGTACCTGAGCTATATGCTGACGGGTATAAAGGCGCATGAAGAAACCAACCTGTCCACCGGCGCGCTGCTGAACGCAGGGAGCCGCACATGGTGCGCGGACGCCATCCGGGCGGCTGGGCTGCCCGGGAAGTGGTTTAAAACGCCGATCGTCAAAGCCGGGACCGTGCTTGGAAACCTTCAGCCCGAACACGTGAAGAAGCTCGGGTTTAATACGACCGTCGTCCTCCCCGCTACGCACGATACGGGTTCGGCGTTCATGGCGGTGCCCGCAAGAGATGAAAGCGCGGTGTTTTTATCCAGCGGAACCTGGAGCCTGCTTGGTACGGAGTTGCATAAGCCGCAGACCGATGCGGACAGCCGGACGATGGGCTTTACCAACGAGATGGGATACGGCGGCACGACGAGATACCTGAAAAACATCATGGGGATGTGGATGCTGCAGCGTATCCGTAAAGAAGTCGCCGGAGAAATCTCTTTCGACGAGATCGCAAGCCTTGCGGCGGAATCCAAGTATAACTGCTTCGTGGATGCGACGGACAGCCGCTTCTTCGCGCCGGAGAACATGACGGACGAAGTGCGCGGCGCACTAAAAGAACAGGGCGCGCCGGCGCCGGCGGACAACAAAGATTTATACCGTACGGTATTTCTAAGCCTGGCGATGTGCTACCGCGACAGCATCCTTCAGATCGAAAAGCTGACGGGCAAGGAATTTACCTCCGTCAATATCGTAGGCGGAGGCAGCCAGAATATCATCCTCAACCGCATAACGGCCGAGGTCACAGGACTGCCCGTCTATGCGGGCCCCACGGAAGGAACGGCGCTGGGCAACCTGATCGCGCAGATGATCACCGGAGGGGAACTTAGAGACCTGCCGACCGCTAGACGGTTGATCGCAGATAGTTTTCTTATAAAGGAATATTCATAAAGTGCGGAGGCGTAATCATGAACAGCGCGTATGAACTGGCAAAAGTAAAATACCGGGAACTCGAAGTCGATACCGAAACGGCGATGAAGACCCTGTCCGAAACGCCCATCAGCATTCACTGCTGGCAGGGCGACGACGTAAGCGGGTTTGAAAACGCGGGCGAAGCGCTCTCCGGCGGCATCCAGGCGACCGGCAACTATCCCGGCAAGGCGCGGACGCCGGCAGAGCTGATGGCGGATTTTGAAAAAGCGATTTCGCTGATCGGCGGGCGGAAACGCATCAACCTGCACGCATGTTACGCGATCTTTCCGCCTGGTGAGAAGGCGGACCGCGACGCGCTTGAGCCCGAGCATTTTAAGAAGTGGGTCGCTTTTGCCAGGAAGAACGATCTGGGCATCGACTTTAACCCGACCTTCTTCAGCCATCCGATGGTCAGGGGCGGGCTGACTCTGTCATCGCCCAACGAGGACGTGCGCGCGTTCTGGGTGCGGCACGGGATCGCTTGCCGCCGCATCGCCGCGTATTTCGCGAAGGAACTGAATACGCACAGCCTTTGCAACGTATGGATACCCGATGGCTTTAAGGATGTGCCGGCCGACCGTTTTACGCCGCGCAAGACCTTGCAAAAGAGTCTGGACGAGATCTTCGCGGAAAAACTCGACGGCGTGATCGACTGCGTGGAGAGCAAGCTGTTCGGCGTCGGGGTGGAAGCGTACACGGTGGGCTCGTCGGAGTTCTATCTGGGATACGCGGCCTCGCACGAGGGTGTGTACGATCTGATGGACAGCGGGCATTACCATCCCACAGAGGTCATCAGCGACAAGATCCCCGCCATGCTCTGTCACTTCGACCGCATTCCACTGCACGTCACCCGCCCCATCCGATGGGACAGCGACCATGTGGTGCGGCTGGACGACGAGCTCAAGGAGATCGCAACCGAACTCGTGCGCAACGGCGCGCTTCAAAAGGCGCTGATCGGGCTGGATTTCTTCGATGCGTCCGTCAACCGCGTGGCGGCGTGGATCATCGGCGCGCGCAACATGCAAAAGGCGCTTTTATTCGCGCTGCTGACACCGCATAAGCAGCTTGCGGCGTTGCAGAGAGACGGACGATGGACGGAACTGATGGCGCGGCAGGAAGCCATGAAAGTGATGCCCGTGGGCGCCGTGTGGGACGAATTCTGCCGCCGCGAAGGCGTAGGGGACGACGGGGAGTGGCTTGAAACCGTCATGCGGTATGAAAAGGACGTCCTGCGTAAAAGAACGAACTGAGGAAATCCCAAAAAGCCGTTGACAAAATCCCCATAACTCTATATAATGCACTTGTTTCATCTGGAAACCTATGCCGAAGACAGCGAGTGGCCGAGCCATAACGAAGCAGCGCTTCACTCGCCGAGGTGTAAGGCGGGAGAAATCCCTTGCGAATATAATTCGCCCTTGCGCCTGCAAGGGTATTCTTTTTGAAATGAATGCTGATCCCAGCCCTTCTCACTGTTGCCTTGCGTCGTCTTTTGCCCGCAACCGTCGTCGAGAAAACTCAATGTAGCTTCCGGCTACATCTTCGTTTCCTCTTCTCGGCTGCGAACAAAATACTCGCAATCCATGCAGTTTGAAAGATTGGAATTAACATTCACCATCGATTATCATTTCAAGAAGGAGGTGCCATGGAATGAGCAAGAACCTCGAAATCAAGAAGGAAACGGTCAAGGTAATCAAACAGAAGTTCGACGAAGCGCAAAGCGTTGTGATCATCGACTACATGGGAATCACCGTAGACCAGGTCAACGAACTGCGCGCCAGTTTCCGCGAAGCCGGTGTGGACTATTGTGTGTTGAAAAATACGCTGGTGCGCCGCGCGCTGGCGGAGTGCAAGATCGAAGGCCTTGAAAACGCTTTAAACGGTCCGTCCGCGTTTGCGTTCGGCACGAAGGACGTCGTATCTCCGGCTAAAGTCGTGTACGATTTTAAAGTTAAATCCAAAACGAAGTTCCTCGCCGTAAAAGCCGGTCTGATGGGCAAAGACGTCATTGACGCAGTCATGGTGGAAGAACTTGCGAAGACACCGTCCAGGAACGAGCTGCTTGCAAGGCTGCTGGGGAGCCTGCAGTCAAGCATCGGCGGCTTTGTCCGCGTGCTGGACGCGATCGCGGCCAAACAAGCGGAAGCAAGCGTATAACTGAAAACATGAATAGGAGGATATACAATCATGAAACATGAAGAATTCATTGCGGAAATCGAAAAAATGACCGTTCTGGAATTGAACGATCTGGTCAAGGCTCTGGAAGAGAAGTTCGGCGTATCGGCTGCGGCAGCCGTAGTGGCGGCGCCTGCGGCGGGCAACGGCGCGGCGGCGGCGGCGGAAGAGAAGACGGAGTTCGACGTCGTGCTCAAGGCAGCCGGCGATCAGAAGATCAAAGTCATCAAGGCTGTCCGCGAAGTGGTTAGCGGCCTGGGCCTGAAAGAAGCCAAGGACATCGTGGAAGGCGCCCCCAAGACCCTTAAGGAAGGCGTCACCAAGGAAGAAGCCGACAAGATCAAAGAGAAGTTCGAAGAAGTCGGCGCGACCATTGAGATCCAATAAACATCCGCGTTATTGAAAACACCGCCTTCACGGCGGTGTTTTTTGGTTGATATTTTTCAGAAGCCGTAGGTGTACGCCATCACAACGGCGCCCATATTGTCGATGCTGGCCAGATACTCGCTGGACAGGCTGGTGATGGGCAGGTCGTATGCAGTTTGCTTGTTGACGCTGATTCTGACGATCTCATACCGCAGCACGTCGTTTTCATAGATCGTAATATGCGGGTGATCCATCAGGAACTCGACGTATTCCTCCAGGCAGTACCCAAGGATCTGCATCGCGACCGCATGCGGCTTGCCGACGTAACGGTATAAGTTCAGGTGGATGGATACGCCGGTTTTGTAGGATTTATCTTCCCATTGCGGGGTGGGGAAGTCGTCTGACGGGAAACGGAAGATGATGCCGTATTTCCAGCTGTTGTCGGTCACCCAGATTCCCTGCTCCGATTCCTGGAAATTCTGTTTGGCTACGTTAGGATCCTCGGCGTTGTAAAGCCCGAGCCTGAACGACAACCCCGTTTGATACTCGCTGGTACCGGGATAGTTCACGGTTTTTTTGGTTTGCTCGATCAAGATGTTCCCGGAATACTTATCCGAAAGCTTGTCCATGACGTCCGTGAACAGCTCCGTCTGCGTTTTGTTGGTACGGAAACCCTCGCGTACGATATAGTCCGACATTCCGGCAGCGGTGGCGTCGTCATACATCGCCTTCAGCGCGCTGTATGCGTTGGGGAAGATCATGACGGTCGAATCCTGCACGGGGATGCTCCACCCGCTTGCGTTTCCGATGCTTATCATGTTGGCGCTGTCGAAGTGATCGGGCACGGAATGCCAGCCGTTCACAAGCATCAATCCGCCTTCGCAAAGCGTGGAACTGCTGATGGTGACGGTATAGGTGTTTTCAAGCCCCGCGCCGCCTTCGTCCTCAATACGCCAGGCGGTATCCTCGAGCGTCGCTTCCCACGAGGGCAGGGTTACCACAACGTCCTCGTCGGTGCTGACGGACTGCGAAGCGCTTTCGCGCAGCGCGTCGAGCTCCATATTGAAGGCCTGCTCATCGGCGATATTCTGCTGATGGATATCCTCCACGATGGCGCGGTATTCGGAATCGACCCACGCGTTGCACACAAGGAAAACCGCAAGGCCGATCAGCGCGACGGCCGCGATGATGATGGTGATCCGAACGAATATCTTGTACGGATCCTTTTTGCGCTTCTGCTTTTTTGGTGCAGTCATCTCTGCCACCTGCCCTTTCCAACTTGCTAGACCGATTTGGTAATTCTGGAAAACACTTCATAGAGGTGTTCGAGTTCGTCATTGCTGCTATAGGAGAAGACGATCTTGCCTTTATTTTCGTTCCCGATCAAGTCTGTTTTTACACCTGTGGCTTCACGCAGGCTGTCTTTGAAACCGGCAAGCTCTACGGGAAGTGGCTTCGTTTTGGATGCGCGTTCGGCAGGCCGCGCCGGCTTCTTAGCGAGCTGCTCCAGCTTGCGAACGGGGTAGGCGTGCAATACGCACAGATGCGCGAGTTCCAGTTGACGGCTTTCGGGGGATACGCCCGCCAGCACCCTGGCGTGCCCCGCGGACAGGTCGCCGCTTACGACCATCGCCTGTACGGCTTCGGGCAGTGTGAGCAGGCGCAGCTGATTGGCGACGGTCGGGCGGCTTTTCTGCAGCTTGTGCGCGGCATCCTCCTGCGTATATCCGAAGCGGTCGATCAGGCTCTGGATAGCCTGCGCCTCTTCGATGGGGTTGAGATCCTCGCGTTGTATATTCTCTATCAGGGACGCTTCCAGCCGCTGCGCTTCGTCAAACTCCCTGATCATACAGGGGACGGACCGAAGCCCGGCAAGGCGGCATGCGCGGTAGCGGCGCTCGCCGGCGACAATACGGTATCGCTGCCCTTCTCTTGCAACCAGGATAGGCTGCAGCAGGCCTTTCTGCCTGATGCTTTCGGCGAGCTGCATAAGCTTCTCGTCGTCAAACGCCTTGCGGGGCTGGGAGAGGTTGGGATCGATCTCGGACATCGGAAGCTCCATCACAAGCGAATCTTCGAGCGCTTCGGTCTGCGGAAGCAGGATATCCAAGCCTCGGCCCAGCCGCGGTTTCGTCATGGGGGCACTCCTTTATATTGGAAGTCATGATGCGTCGCGCCGGAGAAACTCCTTTGCCAGCCGACGGTAGCTTTCCGCCCCGAGGCTGCGGGGGTCGTACAGGTGTATGGGCAGGCCGTGGCTCGGGGCTTCGCCGAGGCGCACGTTGCGCGGTATGGCGGTCGCGTAAACCTTCTTCCGGAAGTGTTTTTTCACCGTGTCCACGACCTGGATGCCGAGGTTGGTGCGCCCGTCCAGCATCGTCAGCAGCATGCCTTCGATGTCCAGGCCGGGGTTGGAACGCCGCTTGATCAGATCGATGGTATACGTCAGGCTCGAGAGCCCTTCCAGCGCGTAGTACTCGCATTGGATGGGGACGATCAGCCTCTGCGCCGCGGTCAGCGCGTTGACGGTCAGCAGCCCCAGCGACGGGGGACAATCGATGAAGACATAATCATAATCGTTGACCACGGGCGCAAGCGCTTTTTTCAGGTGGAATTCCCTCTCCTGCGCGTTCACCAGCGCGGGTTCCGCGTTGGCCAGGCGGATGTCCGATGGAACGACATGCAGGTGCCTGAGCATCGTGGGGAAGATGCAGCGGGCCATCGGTACGCCGCCGAGTACGGCTTCGTATACGGTATCGTCTTCGGCCCTGACGTTTAAGCCGCTGGACGTGTTCCCCTGCGGGTCGAAATCCACCAGAAGGATTTCTTTTCCGAGTTCTGCGAGACAGGCGCTCAGGTTGATTGCCGTTGTCGTTTTGCCCACACCGCCCTTTTGATTGGCGATGGCAATCACTTTGCCCATACCGTCTCCTCACCTCGCAAAAGAATCAAACTCATTCTAACTGCTTTTACGGGGTTTGTAAAGAGTTTCACCACATCGACAGAGAGACTTCGGGATCGCCGTCGTCGCCGTAAACGTCCAATACCGTGGTCGTCACGGCAGCCGGTGCCATCGTGCTTTCCCAAAGGAGCTGTGCCTGCACATTCCCGCCGTCCATGAGAAACGCATCCAGCGCTGCCTGCCATTCGACGGTGAATTCCTCAAGAGTCAGCCCCGTACGCTTGATGTAGCCTGCGATCTCCCGCCCGACATAGCGCAGATGCCAGGGTTCGTAAGGAACCTGCGTGATGTCCTCCTTATCCTCCGGATAGCGGATGATGAAGCCGAAGGCGGCGGCGTTTTCCTCCATCCACTGCGCTTCGGGCGTTCCGTAGTTGGATGAATTCATGTACTGATGCGTGTTGTTATAGTCCACGCTGAGCACGTCCGCCGCAAGGCCGGTCTGATGTTCGCTGGAGCCGGGCGGCGAGGATATGCCGTCGTCGACGCCGCCGTTGCGCGCGAGGTAATTATTGTAAATTGTATATTGGGAGCTATAGGAACGGTAGCCGCTTTTCAATACAAGCTGCATGCCGTCGGGGTCGGAGAAAGCGGTATAGACCCAACTCCCGTCCGAATCTTCCACCCTGTACAGGTATTCGGTCACTTTGGCGGCGGTATCGAACATATCCTGAAGCGCGGCGGCGACGACCGCGTCCAGTTCTATCACCGTGCTTGATACCTTCCGCACTTCCGCGCTGACCATGTTGCCGGGGATATAATCGCTTTCCAGCTTGTGATTCCTGTTGACAAGGATCGTATATTCGCTTAAGACAGCGGAAAGCGGGATTTCGTAGGTCCATTCCGCCTCCGATAGGGCAACGCTTGCGGGTAATGTGAGTAAGACCAGGAGCATGACGGCGATCAATCGTTTCATGGAAGCACCTCGTTGGTTTGTTGCACCAGATATGTGTACAGTTCCATACGGTGCAAGGAGACGTACAGGTCCAGCGGTAATCCCGACTTATAGACCGCTTTGGCATATTCCTTGCCGATATAGCGGATATGCCAGGGCTCGTAGGCATAGCCTGTGATCTCTTCCATGCCTTCCTGGTAGCGTATGATAAATCCGTACAGATGCGCATTTTCCGCGACCCATTGGCCTTCCGTTGTCGTGCCGAACTTGCTGGAAAGGCTGGAGGAGGTAGATTTAGTCACGTCCATGGCAAGCCCGAGCTGATGCTCACTGCTTCCGGGAAGTGCCACATAGGAATCGGCGACTTCGATGCCGGCGGACGCTACCTTGCGCTCATAGATCGTATTCTGCTTGGAATAGCTGCGGTAACCCGATACCGTCGCCAGGCGGACGCCGTCCGCTTTGGCCGCGGCGAACATCTCCTCCAGCGCCGTTGCGGCGTCTTCGCGCATGGATTGGGATAATCCCGCCAAATCCGTTATGCGGGTCTTCGGCACATAATCCTCGCTGATCATTTGGCTGCGGTTGATTAAAAAAAAGGTACCGTCGATATTCTTGTCCGGCATGGCAACGTCCATACCGCCTTTAAGCAGCGAGGCGGCCAAAAGCATCACGGAGAGGGCTTGTTCGATCACCAAGAGCGCACACCCTTTTAAAAAAATCAACTATATAATTTCGTCGTCAAGTATCCGTATCCCTTCTTTACGGATACTATTCATCAGGGTTCGATCGGCCTCGACCGTTAAAACCACGCCGTCGTCCCGATAGCTTTCTTCACGAATCACGCCGCCTTTGCGGATTCTGTTGAGCATATGATAGGCGGAAAAGGGGACGAACACGCGGAAGGCCTGCATATGCGCCGATACCGCCTTTTCGATACGCATCAGAAGCGCGTCAAGCCCGTCTCCGTGCAGCGCGCTGATCCTGATCGCATCCGGGTCGGCGGTTTCGCCGTTTGTCATCAGATCGGCTTTGTTCAGCGCGTGGATCTGCGGCGCTTCGGACGCGCCCAGGTTTTGAAGCACTTCCTGTACGGTCTTGTGGTGCTTGAGCAAATAGGAGCTGGAGCCGTCGGAGACGACGACGATCACGTCGGCAAGCGCGGCTTCCTCCAGCGTCGCGTGAAAAGCCTCAATCAGATCGTGGGGAAGCTTGTGGATAAAGCCGACCGTGTCGATCAGCAGCGCCCGTCCGCCGCGGGGCAGCGTGACGGGGCGGGATACGTTGTCAAGCGTTGCGAACAGGGCGTCCTTTACATAGACGTCCGCGCCGGTCAAACGGTTGAACAGCGTGGATTTCCCGGCGTTGGTGTAACCGACGAGCGCGACGATCGGGATGCGGTTCTTCTCCCGGCGCTTGCGGCGCAGGGAGCGCTGGCTTTCCAGCGCGCGCAGCTGGCGCTCCAGGTCGGCCATCCTCTCCCGGATGCGGCGGCGGCTGACCTCCAGCTTGCTTTCGCCGGGGCCGCGGGTGCCGATGCCGCCGGCCAGACGGCTTAACACAAGCCCCTGTCCGAGCAGCCGCTGGGAACGATACTTAAGCTGCGCCATTTCCACCTGCAGCTTGCCCTCGCTCGTCCTGGCGCGCAGCGCGAAGATATCCAGGATCAGTGCGGTGCGATCGATCACCTTGACCTGCAAAAGCTCTTCAAGGTTGCGCTGCATCACGCCGGACAATTCCTCGTCGAATATCACCAGGTTCGCCTGCAAAGTCTGCACCGTCAGGGCGAGTTCTTCCGCCTTGCCTTTACCGACGCAGTACAGCGGATCCGGTCTGTCGCGTTTTTGCAGGATGCTTTCCAGCGTTATCGCGCCCGCGGTTTCGGAAAGCTGGGCGAGTTCCGCCAGCGAATCCTCGCCTTCGATTCCCACGAGCACAGCTTTTTCGATATCCGCTTGCGAGGCGGGGAGCGCCGCGCGGTAGTTTGCGTCGACGTCCTCGATCTGCCTCAGCCACGCTGCATCCGGCAGCGATTTCGCGGACACGACTTCCGACAACGTGGTTTCACCGTGAACGTCCGGATTTAAAAACGCGCACTGCGCCGTGGTGGGCGATCCGTTCCGGCCGACGCCCACGGAACACATGGCGTCCAGCTGCACGGTGACAAGCGCGGAAAGATCCACGTCGCTGAGCTCGCCGCCGTCGTTTGGATGCGTATGCACGCAGCGCACCATGGACAGGCGCGCCGCGCTACGCCGCAGGCTCAGCTCCGGCAGGTCGATGCGGTCGGACTTGCCGATGATCACGTCCAGGATATCGCCGTAGCGGGAAATGTATAAAGCGATCTCGCGGTTAACGGACAAAGAGAATCCGCAGAGTTTTTCCAGCAGCGGATAGGGAATGAATGTCTCTGCGGGGATCTGTTCGTCGTAAAGCGCCTTGATTTCCGTCAGGGTCGCTTTTTTGATGCCTTCGAGGTTCCCGTGCAATTCGGGCATATATTATCCTTTCGAAAAGCTAGGCGTGCTTTTTCTGATAATCCTCCAGCGCCGCGCGGATGGATTCTTCCGCAAGCACCGAACAGTGGATCTTCACGGGCGGCAGGCCGCCCAGTTCGTCCATCACCTGCTTGTTGGTCAGCGCCAACGCTTCCTCAATGGTTTTTCCCTTGATCATTTCGGTTGCCATGCTGGAGGTCGCCACCGCGGCGCAGCACCCGAAGGTCTTGAATTTCGCGTCGACGATCACGCCGTTTTCCACCTTGATATCCATCTTCATGATGTCTCCGCACTTGGCGTTGCCGACCGTGCCGGAGCCCGAGGCGTTATCGATTTCACCCACGTTGCGGGGGTGTTCAAAATGATCCATGACTTTATCAGAGTACATCAGGCATTCTCCTTTGCTTTATCCATATGATACAGCGGGCTCATGTCCCGCAGAACCTGCACGATGCCGGGAAGTTTGGATAGCACGTAGTCGATATCCTCTTGCGTGGTATCAAGCCCGAGCGTCAGCCGCAGGCTGCCGTGTGCGATCTCGTGCGGCAGGCCGATGGCTAGCAGCACGTGCGAGGGATCCAGGCTTCCGCTGGTGCAGGCCGAGCCGCTGGAGCCTTCGACGCCCGCCAGATCCAGCCGCATCAGCAGGCTTTCGCCTTCGATATAGCGGAAGCACATGTTGAAATTATTGGGCAGCCGTTGCGTGGGGTGGCCGTTGAGCCGGACGTCGGGGATGGTTTTCAGCACGCCGCCGATCAGCTTATCGCGCAGCTTGGTCAATCGTTTTCCGTGCTCCTCAAGCTCGGCGGCGGCGATTTCGATGGCCTTGCCCATGCCGACGATTGAGGCGAGGTTCTCCGTGCCTGCGCGCCTGTTGTGCTCCTGCGCCCCGCCGAAAATGAACGGGGAGATGCGCAGGCCCTTGCGAACGTACAGCGCGCCGACGCCCTTGGGGCCGCCCAATTTATGCGCGGACATCGAAAGCATGTCCACGTTCATGGCATTGACGTCGACCGGGATGGCGCCTACGGCCTGCACCGCGTCGGTGTGGAAGGGGATGCCGGCTTCTTTGGCGATAGCGCCGATCTCCGCGATGGGCTCAACGGTGCCGATCTCGTTATTGGCCGTCATGACCGTGATCAATATGGTGTCGCCGCGTATCGCGTCCTTCACGGCCTGCGGGCTGACGAACCCATATTCGTCCACGGGCAGGTAGGTGACCTCGTAGCCTTTCTTCTCCAGGTATTCGCAGGTGTGCAGCACGGCGTGGTGCTCGATCGCGCTGGTGATGATGTGCCTGCCTTTGGCGACGTCCGCCAGCCCGCGAATCGCCCAGTTGTCGCTTTCAGAACCGCAGCCCGTGAAATAGATCTCCTGCGGCAGCGCGCCGATAGCCGCGGCGACCTGCTTGCGCGCGGTCTCCACGGCGATCTTCGCCTCACGACCCGCCGCATGGATGGAGCTGGGATTGCCGTAATGCGCGGAAAACCAGGGCAGCATCGCGTCCAGCACTTCCGGGCGGACGGCCGTGGTTGCAGCGTTATCCAGATAGATCATCTTATGGTTCATCGTTCTTTCCTCTCGCTGTTTATAACATATCTTTGAGTGAAACGCTGGCAAGTTCGCGGTTGATGTTGACCGTTAACCGCTCCCACGTGTGCCTTACGCGGCATTTGGTCGCTTTCGCGCAGCACCTGTCGTCGGCGATGCAGTCGCTCAAAGCCAGCGGGCCTTCCATCGCGTCCAGGATATCAAGCACCGTGATTTCTTCCGACGGCTTGGCGATTTGATAACCGCCGTTGGCACCGCGCACGGAATGAATCAATCCGTTGCGGCGCAAGCTTCCCAGCAGTTGTTCCAGGTACTGCTTGGGGATGCCGACGGATGCGATGCGGCTCAGGCTCTGCGGGCCCTCGTGCTCGTGCTGCGCCAGGTAATGCATGGCGTACAGCCCGTATTTGCCGCGTGTGGATAGCCTCATGCGAACCTGCCTTTCGATACCATAGTAATCTGGTCGGGTATCAGGGATATCATAGCACGCCGGTATTCAATTGTCAATGGTTTTTGCCTGAAGTTTGATAAAATTTGCACGAATATGTTGAGTTTCATCAATGATGACTTCCAGATAAGCCGTATCCGTCAGGGACCAGGAGGCAAGCGAGCCGGGATTGATCAGCGTAACGCCGTGCTTCTCCCTGACGAGCGGCTGGTGGGTGTGGCCGAAGAAAACGAGCCGCATGCCCATGGCGTGAGCGGCCCTGGAAAGCTTGCCGAGGCCGTGCTTCACCTGATAGTCGTACCCGTGTGTGATCAGCGTGCGGACTCCGTTCAAATCAGTTGTTTCTATGCCGGGATACCGGAACGCGCCGATGTCGCAATTGCCGCGCACGGCATAGATGCGGATATTCGGATTGCGTTGCAGCAGTTCTGATTCTACGGCTTCCAGATCCCGTACGCCGTCGCCGCAGTGGATGAGCACGTCGATGGCACCATCTTCCATCGCCTGCTCGACGCAGCGGTGGAAAAGCGCCGTTTTCTGATGGGTGTCCGCGAAAGCGACCGCTCTCATGACCAGAAAAGCCCGCGCAATATATCGCGCATCTTTGCCGCCGCCATCGCGCGGTGGCTGACTTCGTTCTTCTTTTTTGGGCTCAATTCCGCAAATGTCTTGTTGTTTTCATATAGAAACAGGGGATCGTACCCTAAACCGCTTGTGCCGCGCGGCTGCATAAGCAGCGTGCCCGCGCATTCGCCGGTGACGGTGACCGTGTCTCTGGCGGGCAGCGCAAGCGCCATCGCGCAGACGAACTTGCATGCCCTGTTTGTCTGTCCTTCCATGTTCTTCAACAACAGTTCGTTGTTCGTCTTATCGTCGCCGTGCTCGCCCGCGTAGCGCGCGCTGTGCACGCCCGGCGCGCCGTGAAGCGCGTCAACGGAAAGGCCGCTGTCGTCTGCGAGGGACGGAAGGCCGGTAGCTTTCATGATCGCATCCGCTTTCAAAACGGCATTCTCTCCAAAGTTTTTTCCGGTTTCTTCGATGCCGTCGGCAAGCCCGAGTTCAAGCATCCCAACCGGCTCGCAGACGCCCTTGAATAACTCCCGAAGTTCTTTGAGCTTGTGCTCGTTGGCGCTTGCGACCGCAAGGCGCGGCAACGGAAGAAGGTGCGCGATCTCCTTAAGCGCTTTGCGCTGGTCGCGCATCAGGCCGAGGATGCCCTGCCTGCCGTACCCAAGCAGCACGCGCAGTTCAGCCTCGGTAAACGCGCGGCCTTCGCCCGTGCCCTGCAGCTCGATGAACTCGCCGCGCTGGTTCATCACAAGGTTTATATCGGTCTGCGCGTTGGAATCTTCGGTATAACAAAGGTCCAGCAGCGGCTGGCCGTCCACGATACCGACGCTGACGGCGGCGATCTGCCCGGCGATGGGATTTATTTGCAGCAATCCGTTCTCCAGGAGTTTTCGTACGGCCAGCACCAGCGCGACGTATGCGCCCGTGATGGACGCGGTGCGCGTTCCGCCGTCGGCCTGCAGCACGTCGCAGTCCAGCGTGATCGTCCGCTGCCCGAGCAAGGTGAGGTCAACGGCCTGCCGCAGCGAGCGCCCGATCAGGCGCTGGATCTCCACGCCGCGTCCGTCCTTTTGGATGCCGTCGCGCTTCTTGCGCGTGCCGGTGGAGGCCGGAAGCATGGCGTATTCCGCGGTGACCCAGCCCTGGTTTTTATCCCGCAGGAAGGGCGGCACGCTTTCCTCGACGCTGGCGGTGCAGATCACCCTGGTGTTTCCCACGGCGATCAGACAGCTCCCGTCGGCTGTTTTCACAAAGTCCGTTTCGATGACGCAATCCCGCGCCTGCGCCGCCGCGCGCCCGTCCGTCCGTATCATTCCTGGCACTTCCTTTCACCGGAAATGTTCTCCTGCTATTATACGGTTTGGGTTTGCTGTTGTCCAGTTGCCGCGATGTATGCTATCATGACTTCATGCAACGAAAACAAGCGATGCGGAGGTGAGTGCCATGCAATACCCGGACTACGACCACTGCCTTGTCAACCTCACAAACTCTATTCTCAAACACTTCGGAGCGGAAACAAAGCATGCGCCGCTGTCCGATGTGGACGATATTCTTGAAAAAGGGTTTCAGAACGTAGTTTTGATGATCTTCGACGGCATGGGCGTATCGAGCCTGGAACACCACCTTCCGGCGGACAGCTTTTTGCGCTTGCATTACAAACAGGCTATATCCTCCGTCTTTCCGCCGACGACGGCGGCTGCCCTAACGTCCATCGAAAGCGGACTGACGCCGGCGGAGCACGGCTGGCTGGGATGGAGCCTGTATTTCAAGGAAGTCGACAAAATTGTGGAACTGTTCCCCAATACCGTGAAAGACAGCGGAGGCGTGCAGGCGACGGAGTACCACGTTGCCGGGAAATATCTTCCGGTTCAGAATATCGACGTAGATATCAACCGTGCGGGAATAGGGAACATGGTGGTGATTTCACCGTATGATGGGTTTCGGGTGACAAAACTGAATGATTTATTTGCGACCGTGCAGCGGCATTGCGGGAAGACCGGCAGAAAGCTGATATACGCCTATTGGGGCCAGCCCGATAAATGCATGCACGAGACCGGCTGTGAAAGCGAACAGACGCGGGATGAAATACGAAATATCAATAAGGGCGTTCAGGCACTATGCGAGTCGCTTCGGGATACGCTGGTTATCGTTACCGCCGATCACGGGCATATCGATATATCCTATCGCTTTGTTTCAGATTATCCCAACGTGATGAACGCACTGCTTCGTCCGCCGTCTATCGAAAGCCGTGCGGCTGCCTTCTATGTGAAAGAAGAACACAAGGCGGCCTTCCCGCACGAGTTTGAGAAGGCTTTCGGGGACGATTTTCTGCTCTTCTCCAAAGAGGATGTGATCGAAAAGGGCTTGTTTGGTAACGGCACGCAGCATCCGCGCTTTGCGGAATCCATCGGAGATTTTCTGGCAGTGGCTGTTTCGGATATTGCAATTGCATACAACAAGCAATGCAAGCAATTCGCGTCCACCCATGCGGGACTTACGCGGCAGGAGATGGATGTGCCGCTGATTATCATCGAAACGTAACCGGTATTGCCGCGATAAACAATGGAAAGGAGTGGTGGGAAATGCCGATGGACGGCTTTACGCTTTCGTTCATGGCGCGCGAATTGCGCGATAAACTGGTCGGCGGGCGCATGGACAAGGCCAGCCAGCCGGAGCGCGACCTGCTCCTTCTTTCCATACGCAGCCAGGGCGCGAATCACAGGCTGCTGCTCAACGCAAGCGCGAACGGCGCGCGGGCGCAGCTGACGACGCAGTCCTTTGAAAACCCAGCGGAACCGCCGGTGTTCTGCATGCTTCTGCGCAAGCACCTGTCCGGCGCCAGGATAAGCGGCATCGAGCAGCTTGGCTGCGACCGCGTGCTGACCCTGACCTTCCAGTGCCTCAGCGAGATGGGCGACGAAGTACAGAAGTCCCTCGTGCTTGAGATGATGGGCAGGCATTCCAACCTGACGCTCGTGGACGAGAACGGCGTGACGATCGACAGCGTACATCATGTGAACGCGGACGTCAGCCGCGTGCGCGTCGTGATGCCGGGCAAGGCGTTTTCCCTGCCGCCGGAGCAGGACAAGTTGAATCCCTTCACGATGACCGCGGATGAACTTTATCAAAAGCTGTCCGCACTCGGCTGCCCGCTGTACAAGGGATTGATCGAAACGATCAGCGGCTTATCGGCCGTCAGCGCCAGGGAGATCTGCGCGCAGATCGGTTTGAATGATATAACGGGCATAGAGCAAAACCAGCTTCCGTCAATCGCAGAAAAGGTCGTCGACTTGTATACGCGGCTGGGAAAGATGGGTCCGCCCGTCGTGCTGCGCGATACGGCGGGGACGAATCTGGAGTATTTCCCGTTCTCGTATCTCAGCGGCGCGCCGGAGATGCAGAAGCGATACGATACGCTCAGCAAAGCGATGGACGCGTATTACGGCGAGCGGGAGCTGCGCGCGCGCATGGACCAGCGTAGCGCGGGTATCCGCAAACGTGTGAAAAGCAATATTGCGCGGCTGGAAAAGAAAAATGCGATGATGCTGGAGACCCTGTCGCAGAACGACCGCGCGGAGGAAAGCCGCATCTTCGGCGAATTGCTGACCGCCAACCTGCACCGGATCAAAAAGGGCGCGGCCTCCGTGAAGGTCGTCAATTATTACGACGCGGAGCAGGCGGAGATCGACATACCGCTGAAGCCGGATATCTCGCCTTCCCGAAACGCGCAGTATTATTATAAGAAATACAGGAAAGCCAAGGGCGCGCAGCAATATGCGAAAAAGGAACTCGGTACGATCGAAAAGGAACTGGATGTCCTGGAAAACGTGCAGGAGGATCTGGAGAAATGCACCTCCGCCGCCGATTTGAACGAAATCAGGTATTTCCTGATCGAAAACGGATTTATGCGCCCCGAACCCGGTACCAGGAAACACAGGAAGCTCAAGGAAGGGCAGCCTTACCGTTTTCGTGCCGACGACGGCACGGAGATCCTCGTGGGAAAAAACGCGGTGCAAAACGACAGGATCACTCTGCACGCAAGGCCCAATGAAACCTGGCTGCACGCGCAGGGCGTCGCGGGCTCGCACGTTATCATCCGAACGGAGGAGGAGCCCGCGGACGATACGCTGCTGTTTGCCGCCAGGCTCGCCGCCTATTACAGCAAGGGGCGCAACCATCCCAGCTTTCCGATCGACTATACAAAGCGCAAGCATGTCAGGAAGAAATCAGGATCTCCGTCCGGTTTCGTGATCTACCAGCATTTCAAAACCATCCATATCGGGCTAACGCCGCAGGATATGGAAACGATACGGCGACATGCGATGGAATCTACGGGAGGCGCGCAATGAATACGAACATCAGGATTGCCGCGAAGGCGGACGCGCAGTTCGTGCACGACGTGTACGGGTACTACGTCGAGCATACCAACGTGACGTTCTACGTGAAGAATTTCTCCCTGGAGGCGTTTAAGGAGAAAATCGCCAAAACGCTTGCCGTTTTTCCGTTTTATATTCTGGAGCTTGACGGCAAGCCCTGCGGCTTCGCGTACGCAGGTGCGATCCGCCCGCAGGACGCCTATCAGTGGACGGTGGAGGGAACGGTATATCTATCGCCCGAAGCGCCCAGACGCAGGGGATTGGGGCGGCTTTTATACCAGAAGCTTTTAGACACCCTGCAGGCGCAGGGCATCCAGACGGTCTTCGGCGTGATCACCGCCGCCAACGAGGCGAGCATCCGAATGCACCTGAATATGGGCTTTGTTGAAGCGGGACGCTTCAAGCGCATGGGCAACAAGAACGCCGAATGGCTGGACGTGGTGTGGATGCAAAAGACGCTCAACGTCCTCGGGGACGATCCCGAGCCGCCCGTTCCGTTCCCGAAATTGGGGCAGCCGCCGCTTGCGTAACGCCGCCGCTTCCTGTACAATACATTCGATTTTATTGTTACTATTTTTTCTTGCAAGGAGCCGTCGGATATGAAGAACAATCGCTTCGCACTGGTTACAATCACTTATATCGGAGCCATGGTAGCCCTTCAGGTGGTTTTGGGAAGCATCGTGCAAATTCCAATGTTAACAAAGCAGATCAATCTGGGATACCTTCCCGTTGCGGTTGCGGGATATCTCATGGGGCCGATCGGCGGGATTGCGGTCGGCGTTCTTGGCGATTTTCTGGGCGCGCATTTATTTCCGCAGGGCGCGTATAACGCCTTGTTCACGCTGACTGCGGCGATCGTAGGGTTTGTGTACGGGTGGTTTCTCTATCCTGAAAATCAAAAATGGATAGGCAAGATTACGAAAACCCATACCCGGGCATTGATCGTCCGCGTGGTGACAGCGTGCGTCATCGCGGCGCTGGTTAACCTTTTCATGAATACGCTGTGGATACAGATTCTTTACGTGCCGGGGAAAGCATATTGGGCATTGCTGCTGAGCCGACTGGTCTACGTGCCCGTGGAAACGCCGATCGCAATCATTCTGGTGACCCTTTGCTGCTCGCAGATGAAGCGCTTGCCCCGGATGCTGCTGCCGGATGAGATTCGCAAAAACATCGTCGAAAAGCAATGATGAAAGAAGATATCCTAAAGATTCTCAGGACATTCCGGGAATTATATCCCGACGCGAAACCCGAGCTGCATTTTTCTGACCCTTACGAGACGCTGATCGCCGTGATGCTTTCTGCGCAGAGCACGGATGTGCAGGTGAACAAGGTCACGCCGGTGCTGTTTGAGAAGTACCCGACCGTACGCGCATTGGCCGATGCGAAGGCGGAGGACGTGTTTCCCATCGTACGGAGCTGCGGATTCAAAAGCAAGGCGGCCAATATCGTGGAAGCGTCAAGGATGATCGTGCGCAGCTATCAGGGGGAAGTCCCCGATACCATGGAGGAGCTGACGAAACTCCCCGGCGTCGGACGGAAAACCGCGAACGTCGTGCTGGCGAACGCGTTTCATATTCCCGCGATCGCGGTAGATACGCATGTGTTCCGCGTCAGCAACCGCATCGGCCTCGCGGACGCGAAGAACGTGGAGCAAACGGAACAACAGCTCATGCAGGCCATTCCCAAGGAAGACTGGATCGTAGCGCACCACTGGCTGATCTACCACGGCAGGCGCGTATGCCACGCGCGGAAGCCCGCGTGCGGCGCCTGCGCCGTCGCGCCGTACTGCAAGTACCTGAAAGGCGATTGAGGCATGGCGTCATTTGTGGACCGTGTGATTATCAAGATGAAAGCGGGCAACGGCGGCAACGGCTGCGTCTCTTTTCACCGTGAAAAGTACGTAGCCAACGGCGGGCCGGACGGCGGCGACGGCGGCGACGGCGGGAACGTCGTCGCGTTTGCCGACGAGAATATGCATACGCTGCTGGATTTTCGCTATACAATAAAATTCTACGCCGAAAACGGTGGCGACGGAAGCTCCAACCGCTGCAGCGGAAAAGGCGGTAAGGATCTGATCGTCAAAGTGCCCGTCGGCACGGTCTTTTTCCGTGCGGAGGATAACGCCGTTTTGGCGGACATGCACACGCCGGGGATGGAGAAGATCATATTCAAGGGCGGGCGCGGGGGGCACGGGAACATGCATTTCGCCACCCCGACGCGCCAGGCGCCGAATTTCGCCAAACCCGGCTTGAAGACCGAATCCGTGGAAATCCGCCTGGAACTCAAGACCATCGCGGACGTCGGCCTCGTCGGCTATCCGAATGTCGGGAAATCCACGCTGCTTGCCGCGCTGACGGCCGCCAGACCGAAGATCGCCAACTATCACTTCACCACGCTCACGCCCAATCTCGGCATCGTCAGGCGGTATGAAACCAGCTTTGCGTTGGCGGATATTCCCGGGCTGGTCGAGGGCGCGAGCGAAGGCGTCGGCCTCGGGTATGATTTCCTGCGGCATGTGGAACGCACGCGGCTGCTGCTGCACGTGGTGGACGCCTCCGGCAGCGAGGGCAGGGATCCGGTCAAGGATTTTTCGACCATCAACAGCGAGCTGCGGGCTTACGGCGAGCCGGCGGACAAGCCGCAGCTTGTGGTGCTCAACAAGTGCGATTTGATCGCCGACGAACAGCAGGTCGAACGGCTAAAACTGGCGTTTGAGGAAATGGGATATCAGGCGTTCCCCATCAGCGCGGCGGCTCGCCGGGGCTTTGAACCGCTGCTGGACGAGGCCGTACGACTGCTGAAGGTACTGCCTCCGCCCATGACCTATGCTGAGATCGATATTGCGGAACTGACGCGGCGAAACGATTTCGAGATCACGAAAGACGGCGAAGTCTACGTGGTGTCCGGGCCGATGATCGGGTATATCGTCGACAGCGTGAATTTTGACGACAGGGAAAGCTTGAACTGGTTCCACCGCACGCTGCGGCAGCGCGGCGTTATCGACGCGCTGCGTGAGGCCGGCGCGGGGGAAGGCAGCACCGTGCGGATCGGCAC